>DAIQOH010000001.1:0-19878 GCA_036787995.1 Limnohabitans sp.
TGTTCCAACCTGACGTTGCACTGGCGTCAATATCACTGCCTAAGGCGTAATACCCCGAAAGGTTGCCTCGCATCCCTTGCAGTGAGCCGTCTCCACTGCTGCTGGATGTCCCCAAACTGTTAATCACCGTATAGCTTTGCCCTGCGATCGACAACGTGGGATTGCTCCCCGACAAGGTAATGGACTTGCCCATTTGCAAATTGAATTCACCCGTGCCAGAAGCCGTTTGAGTAACGCCGCCTGCGGTGTGTGTGGTTTTGGGCTTGATGATCAAACCGGCGGCATTTCCTGTGGCGTATAGATTGGCATTCACGTTGACATTGTTGGACGCAGTCAATGTCAATTTGGTGCTGGCAGTCCAACTGACATCCGAATTGATATTGATATCGCCCAAACCTGATGTAGCACCCGCTGCACTTTGCAACTCCACGTCAGTGGTAGCCAAACTACTTTGCAGGGCTGCAGGCGTCATGTCGCCGCCCGAACTCGCGACTTTGAAATCCACAGGGTCTACCAACCATTGACCGGTTTTGCCTTGCGCTGCCAAGGTGGTGATGCGCACCTCGTCGGCAATTTTGACTTTGCCGGCCGAGGTTTCTATGAAGCCACCGTCGCCGCCGTTGGGGGCTGACGCATCCAAAGTACCGCGGACCTCTGTTGTGCCAGAGATCATGTCGCCCAGCAGCATGATGCGACCACCCTTGTTGGCAATGGTTTGCGCTTGCACCGTGCCGGTGTTTCTGACCACGCTGCCCATCAACACACTGGCGCTGCGTGCCGTCATCACCACCAAGCCGCCGTCGGCTTTGACGACGTGTTTGTTTTCTACCAGCGCGTCCATCACGCCTTGGTCAATTTGCAATGCCGTCAGGCTTTGACCCCTAAAGACCAAGGTGGTTTTGTTACCCCCCGCCATGGCGACCGTGCCCTCGCGGGCGATGATGACGCCCTCGTTGCGAACCTGCGGGGCCAGCAAAGCGATGTAGCCGCCAAGCGCTGCTTGTAGCGAGCCTTGGTTGATAACGCTGGCAGATTGACCGTTGCCCTCGAAGGTGGATTTACCCGCCATGAAGTCGGCATTGCTGATGCCGTGTGTGGTGATCAAAAGGCCACCGACATCGACCTGTGAAGTCGCGCCAAACAACACCCCATTGGGATTGACGATGAAGACCTGACCGGGGGCGTTGATGCGCCCCATGATTTGGCTGGGGTTGTTGTCCAGCACGCGGTTGAGGGTAACGGCGGCGGGGTTGGGTTGGTTGAAATTGACCTGAGCACCAGAGCCGAGGTTAAAGCTGTTCCAGTCGATGGCAGCGCGTTGGCTGCTTTGCTGAACCGTCAGCGTGCTGCCCGAACTGTTGATGGCCGCACTGCCGCCCACTACCTTACCGCCTTGAGGCAGTTGCGTAGGCGCAAGGGTGTTTTGCGCCTGCACTGCCATGGCCAAGCAAAGCAGGCTACTTGCCATAGCGGGGGCGCTTAGATTGCGAGGGCAAGGTTTGGACATGCTTTAAAACTGCTGAATCACAGATAACCAGAAGCGGTCATTGTGCAGTGTTCCATCCAAGTCCAGTCCATTGGCTTGTGCCGCTGGGTTGGTGCCTATGCGATGGGCCCAGGTCACACGCCATTGTGCTTGACCCCATCGATTGGGTAAGGACGAGCCTACCCACAGGCCAGCACCCTGCAAGCTATAAGCGTTGATGCCTGAACCTGTATTGAATTTCAGCTTGGTCACATGGCCGGTATCCAGAAAAGCGCTTACCTTGAGGGGATGTCGCTGCCATTCCAAGGTTTTTTGGTATTCCATTGTCAGCAGTTGGGCTGTATTGCCATTGGCTTCGGACGATGGATAGGCCCGAATGGCTTGCATACCCCCCAAGGAAAACTTTTCGCTGCCATCCAAGTTTTTGCTGGCCATTTGCATTTGGTAAGAGCCGAACAATTGGGTGGTCGGGCTCAAAGTCTGCTGGCGGTTCAGGTTCAACCGTAATTTGGTGAAACGCCCACCCGTCATGCTGGTTTTGGCATCATTGGCTTCGTTGGGAGACCCTGACAGGTTGACCAAACCCCGGGAGATTTGCGCGCTCATGCCGGTTTCGCCTCCGCCCATCCACTCGTCGCTGCGGGTGCCTTGGAGGTTGGTGGTGATGGTATCCATGAAGTAATCCGAAATCACGCCCACACTGGTGTTGTTGCGGAAAAATTTACGGTCAAAAGCCACTTGCAGGCTTGCACTGGCGCTGCGAGTACGCAGCAATGGCCAGTTCATGTCCATCCCCGCGCTGTTAGCCGGGCCTTGGGGGTTGAGGGCCAGATAGTCATTGGTCACGACTTTGTAGCGGCTCACTGAGGCGTTAACACCCCAACGGCTGCCCCAGTAGCCCAAGGGTTCGCTGTAGGCCAAGCGCAAAAAATCGGTGCCATCGCTGTGCATGTATTGCATGCTGCTGATGTCAGCACGGCCCAGCGCACCGTAGCGGTTAAGTTGGGTGCTCATGCGGTTATATCCTGTAGAGACGGGCCCCGCGTTGTCCCAACCGACTTGGCCATCCCAAGGCTTGCCCTCTGCCACTTGTAACAAGGCCTCGGTTTCCCCTTCGTTGTCACCGGATTTCAAACGCATGGTGGCTTGCACCCCAGGTACTTCACCCAGCAGCAAGCTTGCGCGGTCTAATGGGTCCATGCGCACCGCTTCGCCTTTGGGTTGGGCAGTTTCTACCAGTTTCACCAAATAGTCGGATGGAAGCTTGGGGCTGTTAGGCGTTTCCAAGCTGGCACCTGCGAACTTGCCCTCGGTGATGGTGATCAGCACCTCGCCGTCGGTCAGGTCTTGGGGCAGCAAGTCAACACGCGCCAAGATACCCTCGTTTTGGTAAAGCTGGGCCACGGTGTCTGCGGCTTTTTGCAAATCGGCCAAGTCTTGCACTTGGGGAAGATTTTTTTTCAGCAATTGTTCTAAGCGCTTGCTGGAATACACCTTGTTTCCTTCAAACTTGAAAGCTTTGAAGACAAATCCGTCATTTGTCACTCCTTGCGTCGGCGCATTGGCAGGTTGCAACGGGGGCAGGTCATCGCTTTTGCTGACAGGCGCAGGCTTGGGTGGCGGTAACGGTGGGAACTTGATCCAGCCGTCATCTGCCGATGGCGCTGTGGCGGTGCTGCGGGCGGCCTTGGGCTTGTCGTTTTGCACCTTGGGCGCTGCCGGCGCTGGTCGCGGCGGAAACTGCACCCATTCATCGTTGCTGCTTGCCACCGCTTGAAGCTCTGCAGGCGCCTTACCGTTGGGGCCGTTTTGTGCTTGCGCCAGCCACGCCGCAGCACCCAGTACAGCCATAAGGCAGGACTTGAGGTGGTGCCGTTGGGACAGCAAAGTGGATGGTTTCAAACGCAGCAAAAAGACCTTTCGGGCATGGCGAAACAGCTCAGAACAGAGAATCAGGTAGTCTTGGTTTCGGCACGTCCGCTGAAAAATGAAGATCAGAGAGCTTTGAATATGAAAAAACTTCCTATATTGTTGATTTTCTTGGGTTTTGCAGCCCATGCTGAATGGCAGTTGGTGCATACCGATGCGACTGCAGCCCGTTTTTTTGTCGATAAAGACAATTTACGCATCATCAATGGTTATCGCCGTGCCTGGATCTTGAACGATCTGGGTAAACCCAATGGCCAAGGTACCGAGTCTTTTCGTTCTGTGGAAGAGTACGACTGTGACCAGCGTCAGGCAAGGGTCATGCAAATCCACGCCATGTCTGGCCCCATGGCCACAGGCAATGTGGTGGCACGTCGCAGTGGCAACGGCCAGTGGCTCAAAGCCGAGGGCGAATCGATAGATACCCGCTTGATGGACGCGGTCTGCAGCATGCCTTTGAGCGAGAACCCCGCTCAATAACCGATGGCCGCGCCATCGCTGCGTGGGTCGCTGCCGCCAAAACGGGTTTGCTGTGGGCCTTCCAAGGTGATACCGTGGGCATGACCGGCCAATTCATTGAACGGTCCCCAACGGTTGAGTACATGGCCTTTGGCCGCCAACACATCAAGGTTGGCGCTGCCCAAGCGGCTCTCCGCATGCAAGGTGTCGCGGGCTTCGCCCAGCGCAAAACGCCCTGAAAGCCAACGTGGTGCTTCCACCGCCTGCTGAATATCCAAGCCATGGTCCATCATGGCGCTGTAGGCCTGAAACTGGATTTGCGGTTGTCCATCGGCACCCATGCAGCCCATGACGCTCCACAGCTTGTTGTGGCGAAAACCGATGGATGCAATCAATGTGTGTAAAGGAATCTTTCCAGGCGCCAGCACATTCGGGTGGCCGTCTTGCAAAGAAAAATACGCGCTGCGGTTTTGCAGCAGCACGCCTGTCTCGGGGCTGACCACACCAGAGCCAAATGCGCCATACAGACTGTGAATCAGGGATACCGCTTGGCCATGTTCATCCACCACCGCTATATAAACTGTGTCGCCGCGCAAACTGCCGTAAGACGGTACTTGGTCCCAAGCCAAAGCCTTTTCACGGTTGATCAAATTGCGTCGTTGGTCCAGGTAGGCGTCGCTTAGCAATTGCGCCATGGGCATGTCAGTGAAAGCGGGGTCCCCCAACCAGCGGTCGCGGTCGTGGTAGCTGATTTGCTTGGCCTGGACCATCAGGTGTATGCGATCGGGGTCGTCAAAATCCTTTTTGTGCAACTCAAAGGGTTCAACCAGTTTGAGCATTTGCAAAACCGTAAAGCCTTGGGTAGGGGCTGGCGTTTGGTAGAGCGTCAGGTCGCGGTAACTGCCCACAATCGGTTCGCCCCATTGGGCTTGTTGGCACTTTAAATCTTCCGCTGAGAAAAAACCGCCATATTGCTCAGACAGCGCTGCCAAAGCTTTACCTGTTTCGCCTTGGTAAAAACCGGCTTGCCCTTGCTCGGCCACGGCTTGCAGGGTTCTGGCTAAAGCAGGGTTTCGGCGTGTCTCGCCGGTGTGGGGCAATTGGCCATCGGGTGTGAACAGCGCAGACCAGCCTGGCTGGGTACTGCAATCGGCTTGGCTGCGATGCATCCAGCCTGCCAAACGCTGGCTAACAGGGTAGCCGTTATGGGCATAGTCCATGGCCGAGGCCAAGATGCGGGGCATGGCTAACTTGCCATAGGCGGTGTGCGCGGCGCACCAACTGGCGACAGCCCCGGGGGTGGTCAACGTGGCTGGCCAAATGCCGCGAAACGGTACTTCGCTCAGGCCTTTGCTTTTGAAAAATGCGGGGTCGGCGCTGGCTGCAGCTCGTCCCCCGCCATTCAGGTAGCGCACTTTGCCGGTACGGGCGTCGTGGATGAGCCAAAACGCATCGCCACCCATGCCCGTCATATGCGGGTAAATCACACCCAAAACCGCAGCTGTCGCGATGGCCGCGTCAACCGCTGAGCCACCTGCGCGCAACACATCTGCGCCGGCAGCCGAGGCCAAGCTGTGGGGGGAGGTGACCATGCCGCGAGGGCTGAGGGTGGCCGGGCGGCCGGTCTGCATATCCAAAACAAGCTCCTAAAAGCTTGAGGTTAACCGAAGCCGCTTACCGCAACTGACGTTGTTGCACCCATAAACTGCCAATGGCCAGCATGATGTAACTCAAGCAAGCCAACAAATACATGACGGTGCGCTGGCGCTCGGTCTGGGCGTGTTGAACATTGGCATCTTCCAGCGCCGAGCGTGCTTGAGAGAGCAAGCCATCGTTGCTGGCGCATTGCACCGCGTAATTGCGCATATCGGGATCCGCAATCAAGTCGTAGCTGAACGACTGGTCTTCCCACCGCAGGTCGGCGATTTTCTTTTTGTACATATTCACTTTGGTGATTTCTTCGCGCACGATCATGCCGTTGGGGTAACCCTGCAATACCGCGTAATCCACCATGGCTTGGGCTTCGTTCAGCTTGAGTTTGAGTTGGTCTATCTCCGCTTGCAGCCTGTTGCGACCGTTGAGGTTGTAGGCGCTCAGTTGCTGCTGCAAAGCTTGCACACTTTCATCAGCCAAATTGCATTGGCGGGCATTGAGCTGTTGCCACAAAGTCCGTTCTTCAATGCTGTGTTCAATGTCCAAGCGCTCTCGATCGCTTTGGGCGTTTTGGGGCATGGCCCACAAAGTGACCATGGTGATGGCAACCACAAAGGCCACTTGCAACATCAGCCACATGGTCCAAGGGTTGAGGTGAAAGTGGGATACGCCGACATTGGCAGAGTGGACATGGGTATTCATCGGATTTATCTCACCAAAATAGAAGCGGTTATTTGGACAAAAGGCTGTAGCGCGCTGTTGGGTGCATGGCCAAAACTGGGGACATCGCCCGTGTGCAAGGGGCTTATCGTCAGGGAAACGGGTGTGTTTGAGGCATATCGGGGTACCTCGTTGTTGTCCGTCACAGGGGCATTGCCAGCCAATGCTGACGCCACATAGGCTTTGCAAGGGGCCGATTCGGGGGCGTTGGCGGCACAGTAACGCCAATGTTCGGCGTGTGCCAAGGGATTTAAGGCCGTCAAAACGACCAACAACATCAGGTTTTTCAGCATGTTTTCCCCTTTTGCCACCACAGAGCGGCGGTTAAAGCCAACGAAATATTGACACCGCTCAAAAATAAGCAAGTTCCACGCCGTGACTGTTTTGCATCAAAACGGCCAATTAAATCAACAAAATTGACTTCTTTGGGATACCATCATGCGAGTTTTTAGTTAAGGGGTTGGGCCCAATGGCGACCAAAGTTTGCAGCAAATGTGGCGTGGCCTCAGAAGAAGCCAAACCGTTGAAATGTGCCAAATGTGGCTCTCGTGATTTTCATGAGAGCGCTGGTTCGGCTTTTGGCAAAAAGTCGACCCCTGCTGAGGCTGTTGCTGAAACGCCAGAAGCCCCACCGCCCAAGCCAGCTGAGGCACAAACACTGTTTGACAAATACGGCGGAATCCCTACTATTGCAAAAATTGTTAAAGCCTTTCACCATGAAATCATGGCACGTCACCACTTGGCGGCTTATTTCGAGGGCGTTGACTTAGAGCATTTGGCTGAGCACACGGTGAAATACGTGGCGTTCGTGATGGGCAAACCCGCGGAGTTTTATACCGGACGGGATATGTACACCGCGCATGCCAAGTACCACATCCATGGCATGCACTTCGATGAAGTCGCCGATGTGCTGAAAGATGTGTTGACAGCGGCGGGGATGGCCAAACCGGACATCGCACTCGTCATGTTGCGGGTTGAAAGCCTGCGGGAGATGATCATTGCCTAATCAGACCTCAGAACCCGAACATTTCCAAGCTTTGGCAACGCTGTATTTGTCTTATGGTTCCCAAAGCTTAAGCCCCGGCACTTACCAGCGCCGTCGCACAGATTTTCAAAAGCATTTGCTGCCATTTTTTGGCAACACACCGCTTTACGACATCACCGCTATGCGCATTCGCAAATTCACTTATGCGCTGGAGGCGCAAGGCGTATCAGCCAAGCAATGCCAGCAATTGGTGGCCAGTTTACGGGCCTGTTTAAAGTACGCGGTGCGCATGTCTTGGTTGAGTGTGCTGCCATGGCCCAAGCACAAAGTGGTGGAGAACATGGCCCTCACCTTAGAGATGCCTACCCTCAGCGCCACGGAGTTCAAAGGTCTTTATGCAGACTTATTGGGCGATATGCAGCACGGCGGCCAAGGTCTTGGCGCCCAGTGACGGGCTTTAAGGACTTTTCAGCAGTCCTTGCAAAATCACAAATTTTGCAGAGAAAGGCGCCTTGGCACTGCCAACAGCCAAAGGCTTATCGTCTGCGCTCAAGGCAGTCACACTGAACTGGTATTCGTGGCCCAACGTGGTGAAGTTTTCGGGGCAGGGCCCTTTATAAGCCTTCAGGCCGCCGGATGCGATGGTGAAACTTTTTCCGAAAGGTTCGCTTAGGCTGATATCGCCACCCCCATGGTCGTTGTCTTTCTGGTCTAAATCCGTCATCTTGACCCGCAATGTCGTGGTGCCAGAGGGAATGTCTTTTAGGCGGATTTCCGGAGAAACGGGAGAGCAGCGGTGGCTGATGTTCCACGCAAAATCCACATCCAGTCGCGATTGGGCATAAGCCCCTGTTGCGCACAGCAAGACCGCGTACAGCCAGCTTTTTTTCATGCAGTTCTCCATCATTCTTTCAGGTGTATTTAATCGGGGTCAGACCCCCATTATTTAATCGGGATCTGACCCCGATTATTTTGCGCTAAGTCAAAGAGGGGCTTGTAAACTCTGCACAACAACTATTTTCAGTGAAGACAACACCCATGCGAAGTGATATTGAAATCGCCCAAGCTGCTCACCTGCAGCGCATACCTGAGTTGGTCAAGCAGCATATGCACATTGATGATGACCATTTGTACGCCTATGGTCACCACAAAGCCAAACTGTCGCTGAAGCACATCGCTGGGTTGCCATCCAAAAATGACAGCAAGCTTATTTTGGTGACCGCCATCTCACCCACACCGGCAGGCGAGGGCAAAACCACCACCACGGTAGGACTGGGTGACGCATTGTGCAAGATTGGCAAAAAGAGTTTGATTTGCTTGCGTGAGCCTTCTTTGGGCCCTGTATTTGGCATGAAGGGCGGTGCCACTGGTGGAGGCATGGCTCAGGTCGTTCCCATGGAAGACATCAACCTGCATTTCACTGGCGACTTTGGTGCGATTGCTTTGGCGCACAACCTGTTGTCGGCCATGCTTGATAACCATATTCATCACGGCAATACCTTGAAAATAGACACCCGTCGCATTGTGTGGAAGCGGGTGATGGACATGAACGACCGCGCTTTGCGACAAATGGTGGTCGGCTTGGGCGGGACCGCCAACAGCGTGCCACGCGAAGACGGTTTTGACATCGTGGTGGCGTCTGAAGTCATGGCCATTTTTTGTTTGGCTACCAGCTTGGCTGACCTCAAAACCCGTTTGGGACGCATCGTTGTGGCATACAACACCGAAGGATCGCCCGTTCTTGCAAGCGACTTGCAAGCCCATGGCGCGATGGCGGCTTTGCTCAAAGATGCCTTGGCACCCAATATCGCGCAAACCTTGGAAAACAACTTGGCTTTTATTCACGGCGGTCCGTTTGCCAACATCGCTCACGGTTGCAACTCGGTGATTGCCACCGCTACGGCCATGAAACTGGCCGACTATGTGGTCACCGAGGCTGGTTTTGGTGCCGACTTAGGCGCTGAAAAATTCATCGATATCAAATGCCGCAAAGCCGATTTGAAACCTTCGGCGGTGGTGTTGGTGGCGACCGTTCGCGCTTTGAAATACCACGGTGGCGTGGGTGTGAAAGAACTGGGCACCGAAAACCTAGATGCCTTGAAAAAAGGCATGGTCAACCTTGAGCGTCACTTGGCCAATATCAAAAACCACTATGGCTTGCCTTGTGTCGTGGCGATCAACCACCGCACCGAAGACACGCCTGCTGAAGTCGCTTTGCTGGAGAAAGCCTGTGCTGCCTATGGCGCACAGGTGGTGGTGGCCAAGCACTGGGCCGAGGGCGGGGCGGGTGCCGTGGACTTGGCCAACGCTGTGGTGGCTTTGTGCGAACAGCCCAACCATTTTCAATTTGTCTACCCCGAAACCGATACGCTATGGGAAAAGGCGCAAACGGTCGCACAAAAAATTTACGGCGCACAAGGCATTTCTGCTGACGCCAAAATTCGTGCACACATCGATAAACTGCAAGAGCAAGGCTATGGCCACTACCCCATTTGCATTGCCAAAACCCAGTACTCGTTTTCCACCGACCCCAAACTCTTGGGCGCGCCCACGGGCCACACCATGAACATCCGCGAAGTGCGATTGGCTGCAGGCGCCGAGTTCATCGTCATGGTGTGTGGGGACGTGATGACCATGCCGGGTCTGCCCAAAGTTCCCTCAGCCCACGCCATCGATGTGGATGCGCAAGGCAATATCGTGGGTTTGTTCTAATCTGTTGGTTATTTCACTGAAGGCTTGTTATGCATAAATTGACATGGGTGTTTTCTTCGGTGGCCGTTGCGGCGGTGTGCAGCTCAGCGCTGCTGGCAGGCACATCAGCAGACGCCGCCAGCGACGACCAAGTTTTGTTGGACCGCGCCAAAGCCTTGTTCAAGCCCTTGCCGGACAGCGCGGCGCTTGAGAACACAGCTCTCACCCCAGAGCGTGTGGCCCTTGGCAAAGCCTTGTTTTACGAAACCCGGGTATCCAGCGATGGACGCCAAGGGTGTGTGAGTTGCCACAACCCTGCGTATTACGGTGCAGACAGCTTGCCTTTGTCCATGGGCATACACGGCAAGGTGCTGCCACGCAACGCCCCCACGGTATTCAACACCGCCTTATTGGTGGCTCAGCACTACGGCGGCAACCGTGCCAGTGTGGAAGAGCAAGCTGTCAAAGCGCTCACCAGCCCTGTGGCATACGGCAACGCCAACTACGAGCAGGCTGAGAAAAAACTGGTGGCATTGGGTTACCAGCCTTGGTTTGACAAAGCTTTCCCAGGCGAAGCCAAAGCCTTGAGCGCAGAAAACTGGGGCAAGGCGATTGGTGCGTTTGAGCGTACCTTGCTGACCCCCGCACCGTTTGACCGCTATTTGAAAGGCGATGGCCAAGCGTTAAGCGCACAAGCCAAGCAAGGCTTGAAAACCTTTATGGATACCGGTTGTGCTGGTTGTCACAATGGCGCGACCGTCGGTGGTCAAAGCTTCCAAAAATTTGGTATCACGCAAGACTACTGGCTGGTGACGGGTAGCACCGAAAAAGAGGCTTTCAAAGGCTATGACAAAGGCCGCTTCCAGGACACCAAAAACGAGGCCGATGCTTTCATGTTCAAGGTGCCTCAGTTGCGCAACGTGGCCATGACACCGCCTTATTTCCATGACGGCACTGCAGCCACCTTGCCGCAAGCGGTGCGCATCATGGCGCAGTTGCAACTTGGCAAGCAACTCAGCGATGCGCAGGTCAGCGACATCGTTAGCTTTTTGGAAAGCCTCACAGGTCCTGTACCTGCCGACTTTGCCAAAGCGCCTAGTTTGCCGGTGGCTTCCCACTGAAACCCCTGCGTTTAGCAGCCATGCGCCGCTTGCTGTTTGCGTGGTTTGTTCTGTTATGGATGGGCGGAACAGGGCCGGCGCAGGCCGCATGGACCTACATGGGTCATCTGGATGGCAACACGGTCTTGATTGATCGCAGCACCATTCAACTAAAAGGCCGAAATGCTTTGGTATGGATGCTCACCAATTATCCAACCGTCACCGCTAACCAGTTGTTGTCTACCACCACCCATTTAGAGTTCGATTGCGACAAAAACCAAGTCAGGCATTTGCAAGTGTATGGCTATGAAGGGCAAATGCAATCTGGCGCTCGCTTGGTGAGCATCACCCAAGCCAGCGTGTGGGTGAAAGTGGAGTTCGGCACAGTGATGAAAAGTTTTCAGCAAATTGCATGTTTGCGCGGTCCACAGTTCAGGCAAGAGGGCGTGCTTAACAAACCGCCAAAGTAACTTCCCCCAGCGCGGGCATGGCAAATCGCAGGCGTTGACCCGGTTGCGGAAATTGTGATGCCACCCAACTGCCCGTGGTCACCCAGTCGCCTGCTTTAAAGCGCCGTCCACGCGAGCGCATATGGTTGGCAATCCAAGCCATGGCAATAAGGGGGTGGCCCATCACGTCACTGCAATGGCCTTGCCCTATCGCTTGTTCATTGATGAAAGCGGTGGCTTGCGTTTGCCAAAGCGTGTCAAAGTCTTTTGCCGTAATGGCGGTACCCAACACCACGCCATGGTTCCAAGCGTTCTCGGCCACCAAGCTGAAAAAGCCTTGTTTCAGCAAAGCATAGTCGGCGTAGCGGTCATCGGCAATTTCCAGTGAAGGGTAAGCACAGTCCAAGTAGGGCAAGATGCTGTGCCTGTCCCAATCCTCTTCTTGCTCGGGAAGGTCTTGGCCAAATTGCAAGGCCAATTCAAACTCCACGATCAAGTGCTGAAAATGCGCTGCTTGCACGGCATGTTCTTTGGCAAACACGCTGTCAGCCAAAACACAACCTGAAATCGCATCATCAAAACCCACAAAGGCACGCATGGCAGGCGTGGTGATGGCAATTTTGTAGCCACCTACCTGCGTGTGACGTTGCGCTGACTGTTGCTGAACAAAGGCATCTTGACTGGCGTAGGCCTGTGCCAAGGTGCTGGGTGCAAAGGGCGACACCAAGGCTTGAAAGGCTTCACGATTGGCTTGTTGGCGAAGCAACTCGGTGGCAGTTGCTTGCGCACCTGACCATGGGGGTGAAATAGGTGTATCCATGTCACCAGTGTGGCACAGACTAGTGTAGAAATGCGAAGGCCTTGGGTAACATTCGCTTATGCAATTTATTGAAACCGCGTTGCTGCGTATAGGCTACAAAGAGTGGAACCCTGATGGGCACCAAACCATTGTTCTGGCCCACGGTTGGCCCGACAGTGTGCGAACTTGGCACGAAGTGGTGCCGCATTTGGTGCAAGCGGGTTACCGCGTGATAGCGCCCGCTTTGCGTGGTTTTTTACCCACCACGTTTTTGCGCGAAGACACCCCAAGATCGGGACAGTTGTCCAGTCTTGGTCGTGACATGGTAGAGTTTGTGCAAGCCTTAGGGCTTGAAAAACCGGTGTTGGTCGGTCACGACTGGGGGGCCAGGGCGGTGGCTAACGCCTGTGGTTTAGAGCCTGGCATTGCCAGCCATATGGTGATGATCTCAGTTGGCTATGGCACCAATGACCCCACGCAAGCTTTAAGCATGGAGCAAACCCAGTTGTACTGGTACCACTGGTTCATGGCCACGGCACGTGGTGAGCGCTACGTGCGCGATAACGCCAAAGCGTTTTCACAGCGCATGTGGGACACCTGGGCACCCAAGGGCTGGTATTTGCCCCATGAATTCGAGCAAACCGCCATGGCTTTTAACAACCCCGATTGGGCTGAAGTGACATTGCACTCTTACCAACACCGATGGGGTCATGCGCCCAGCGACCCTTATTACGATGCGGATGAAGCCAAACTACACCCAGCGCCCGTACTGAATGTGCCCACTTTGATGCTGCACGGCGAGGTCGATGGCGTCAGCTTGCCAGCCACCTCGGCCAACCGTGAAAAGTTTTTCAGCGGACCCTATCAACGGCAATTGTTGCCAAATGTGGGACATTTCCCTCAGCGTGAAGCGCCTGTCAAGGTGGCTCAGGCGATTGTGGAATTTTTGAAAGCGCACCCTGTTGCTTGAACGTATCAGGGGTCTTGCAGCCATTGGCATATAGGACGCCACTGCAGCAGGTCTTTCTCCACTTTGGCAGGTGTGATGTCAAACATGCTCAAACCATGTGCAGCCAAATGCAAATAGTGCTGGGTATCGCGCAAATAGCCCACGATGGGAAGTTCTAACGTGTCCATGAACTGGCGTAATTTTTGAGCCGCCAAAGTACGCTCATCCACCCGCATGCCCACCACGCCCACTTTGGCGCGGGAGTTGCGGGTGATTTCTCTCAGCTTGGTTAAAAAAGTTTGCGCCGCATACATGTCGAATATGCTGGGCATGATGGGCACCATGATTTTGTCGGCGCGACCCAACACCTCTTTGAAGCGCCAGCCGTCAAGCCCACCTGGTGTGTCTATCACCACATGGGTCGTACCTTTGGGTGGCTTGGCGGTCAGTACCAAATCCGCTTGCAATTCCCAGGTTGTGATGCGCGGGACTTGTTCGGGTCTCAGGCTTAACCACAAGCGAGACGACTGCTGCACGTCGGCATCGCCCAGCATCACTGCATGACCTTTGGAGGCAAAAAAGCCCGCCACATTGGTAGATAAAGTGGATTTGCCAGCCCCACCCTTGGGGTTGGCCACAACAATCACCGGCATATCAGGAAATCTCCCAGCCCCGATCACTGTTGCAGTAAGTCAAGGCTTGGTTGTACAAGGCCGTGCCTGCTGTGCGGCCGGCAGCGACCAAAAAGTGTTTTTGGAGCGGCATCATATCGTTGGAGCGGGCGCAGTCAAAGCCATTGTTTTTGGCCCCATTGAAGTACAAAACCACGCGACCATTGGCCTTCACACTGCGTTGGCGAGCAGTCAAAAAACCCACCGCACACGCACCAGAACAAACCTGGCCTTCAGTCACCACAGCTTCGACGCCATGGCGTCCCAGAAGTTGACCCAATTCGATCCCTAACAGCGGTTTGCCCGCATTGGAATTGAGGTAGACCTGTGGCGGCACACGCTGGCCTTGGCGGTTCACACATTGGGACAAGTTATTGAAATGCGCTTGCAGGCTTTGCAAACTGACAGGGTCAATCGTGCCAGACAGCTCCACGATATCCATGGTGCCAGTGGCGCAACTGGGGTGGCGTAGGCTGCTGTGGCGGGTTTCAAAGGTTTGGCCTTGGGTCGAGCCCAGCACAGTGATTTGGTTTTGGGGGAAACCAAAACTGTTAGAGCCCAATACCACTTGGTGCGGTGTGGGTGCCAAGGGTGAAGACACAGGCATGCCTGCGGCACAGGCGACCAAGCCCAGCAGTATCAGGTGGGGCCAAAGTGTGAATAGTCTTTTCATGCAGCAATCCCGATCGGAACAGTCTTTTTAAGAGGTGATCTATTGTCGGCCCTTGGGCCACAAACTTGAGCAAAAACAAGGTTTTGTTCGTATTTTTGAAGCACAGGGCAACAGATTCCTTTGAAACATGGGGTTATTGTGTTTGGGGGTGTTTTTCCTAGAATGAAGCAATCTTGTGTTACTTTGGGGTAAGAAATATGAAAAAAACCATCGCAGTCGTGTGTTTATTGGCCAGCTTTTCGGCCATGGCCGAGTGGGTTTTGGTCACCGAAAATGAGCACGGTACGGGTCTTTTCGTGGATCCCAACATCAAAAAAACTGGCAATATGCGCATGTTTTGGCACATTCAAAACCTGAAACAAGCTGACAGGCAAGGCGATATGTCCTACAGAGGCGTCTGGCAGTACGATTGCCAAGAAAGTCGCCAACGCAATATGCAAGTGGCGGCCTATCCAGGCCCTATGGCCACAGGTCAAAAATCTGAAGAGGCTTACCAACCCAGCGACTGGATCGCCATTGGCAACGATCCCAGCAGCCAAGCCATGCTCAAGTACGTTTGCGCTTTGTAAACACCGTCAGTCGACAAAGGTAGCCACAGGCTTGCCTTTTTCGACAAAGTAGGTTGCCAGTATTTTCCCCTTGGTGGTGCCTGTGTTGAGGGCGTCGTGGATGGTGTTAGCGGGCACCATGAACGCGTCGCCGGCTTTAACCGTTTTGGCTGCTTGACCCTCCACACGAATTTCAAACTCCCCCTCCAGTACATAGCCCAACTCTTCACCAGGGTGGGTATGGCGTCCAGCAAAAATACCGGGGTCAAACTCGGCACGGGCTTGCACCCCCATGCGCCCAGGTACGCTGAGTTCATGGGATTGCAAAGCCACGCGGGTGAAGCCGGGTTTTTGGGCTGAGACCAAGCCCATGACAGCGGCACCGATCAGGCATACCAACAAACTAGAAGCTTTCATAGCCATACTCCCAAAATTTGAAATTTACTTCACCACCATCAAGGTGAACGGGTACACATAGGCTTGCAAAGTGACCAAAATGCCCACTAAACAAGCCAAGGCGATAGAGTGGAAAAACACATAGCGAAGAATATCGCCTTCGTGGTTAAACCACCGTGTGGCGGTGGAGGCGACCACGATGGACTGTGCGTCCACCATCTTGCCCATCACGCCACCAGAACTGTTGGCTGCACCCATGAGGTTGGGTGACAGTCCCAGTTGTTCAGATGCGACTTTTTGCATGCCACCAAACAACACATTGGAGGCGGTGTCAGAGCCTGTCAGCGCCACACCCAACCAACCCATGAGCGTGCCAAAGAAGGGGTAGAAGACACCGGTGTTGGCAAACGCCAAGCCCAAGGTGGTGTCGGTGCCGGAATAGCGGGTGAGGGAGCCCAGCGCCAGCATCAGCACAATGGTGAGCAGCGAGTAACGCACCAGCACCAAGGTGCGGAAGAAGATGCGAACGAGGTTCAAAGGGTTGTACTTCATCACCAAGCCACCCACGATGGCTGACAACAAAATGCCTGTGCCGGTCGCCGACAACAAGTTCAAGGTGTAGACAGCTGCTTCTTTTTTGGGCTCAGGGACAACAGGTGGCATTTTTTCTATCAAGTTGTGCAGACCTTCCAAGGGAAACTTGGGTGCAAAAATGCTGTTGAAAAACTCTTTCACAGGGGGCAAGCCCCAAATAAAGATAAACACCGTCAGAATGGCCCAAGGGGTCCATGCGCGGATGATGTCAGCGCGTGAATGCTGGGTGCGCTTGGTTGTGACCTGCGCGGGTGAGCCTTCGCTGTCGGCATGCCCTTTCAGCGATACCGAAGTCCAAATTTCAGCAGGTTGCCAGACTTTCAAAAAGCCCACCAAACAGGTCATGGATACCACCGCAGCAATGACATCGACCAATTCAGGGCCAATGTAGTTGGAGACCAAAAATTGCATGATGGCAAAACTGGCGCCAGTCACCAAAATCGCTGGCCAAATTTGCCACATGGCACGGCGTCCAGCAAATGCCCAAATCAACCAAAAAGGCACCAGCAATGAGAAAAAGGGCAGTTGTCGGCCAACCATGGCAGACACGGCCATGGCGTCATATCCGTGGACCTTGGCCAAAGTCAAAATAGGTGTGCCCAAAGCCCCAAAAGCCACGGGTGCGGTATTGGCAATCAATGACAAACCCGAAGCAGCCAAGGGTGAAAAACCCAGGCCAATCAAAATGGCTGCAGTCACGGCCACAGGGGTGCCAAAACCTGCTGCGCCTTCAAAGAACGCACCAAACGCAAACGCAATCAGCAGCAACTGCAAGCGGCGGTCTTCGGTGATGCCGGCAATCGAGTCTTGCAGCACCTGAAAGCTGCCGTTTTGCTCGGTGAGTTGATGCAAAAAAATGATGTTGAGAACAATCCAACCAATAGGCAATAAACCGGTGAGGCCGCCATACAAGGCTGCATTGGCAGCCATTTCAGTCGGCATGCCATAGGTAACGATAGCGACCAACAAAGCCGCCGCCAAGCCTGCACCCGCGGCGATATGTGCCTTCATGTGCAAAAAGCCCAGACCCACCAACATCACCACCACAGGCACTGCAGCCAATAGCGTTGATAAAAGCATATTGCCAAGGGGATCATAAATTTGTTGCCAAACCATGGGAAAGTCTCCGGTGCGAAAAACAAAAAATTATAGGAAGATGCTTACAAGGGTTTTCCCTCTCGCCATTATTTGGAGCTATGCATGATTGAACGCACACTTTTCAGCCCTGAGCATCAGGCCTTTCGCGACAGTTTTCGCCGTTTCATGGCCACTGAAATTGCGCCCTACCATGCGGCGTGGGAGGAGCAAGGGTTTGTGGACAAGCAGGTCTGGGCCAAAGCTGGCGCTTTGGGTTTTTTGTGCATGACCCAGCCTGAGGCTTATGGGGGCTTTGATGCCGACAAGCTGTACTCCATTATCCAAATGGAGGAACTCAGTGTGGCTGGTTTCAGCGGCATAGGTTTTGGCTTGCATACCGAAATCGTCGCGCCCTATATCCGGCATTACGGCACAGAGGCGCAAAAGCAGCACTGTTTGCCCTCCATGGCCACGGGGGCAATGGTGGGCGCCATAGCCATGACCGAACCCGCCGCAGGCAGCGATTTGCAAGGCATCAAAACCACGGCCATGGTCCAAGCCGATGGTACGTTTGTGTTGAATGGCAGCAAAACCTTCATCACCAATGGCTGGCACTCGGATGTGGTCATTGTGGTCGCCAAAACCAACCCCACGGCGGGTGCCAAGGGAACCAGCTTGTTTTTGCTTGAAGCTGGTACGCCTGGATTTACCAAGGGCAAGCCCTTGAACAAACTTGGGCTCAAAGCGCAAGACACCTGCGAGCTGTTTTTTGACAATGTCCGTTTGCCCGCTACCGCTTTGTTGGGTGGCACAGACATGCTCAACAAAGGTTTTGTTTGTTTGATGGAGCAACTGCCGTGGGAGCGTTTGCAAATTGCGATTGGTGCGGTGGCCGCTTCTCAAGCAGCGATCATGTGGACCATCGACTATGTCAAACAACGCCAGGTCTTTGGCCAAGCGGTCGCTGCGTTTCAGCACACCCGGTTTACTTTGGCCGAGTTGCAAACCGAGGTACAAATTGCACAGGTGTTTGTGGACAAATGCACCGAGTTGCTGCTTGAAGATCAACTTGATACGGCCACTGCCAGCATGGCCAAGTACTGGTGTACCGATTTGCAATGCAAAGTGATGGACGCTTGTGTGCAATTGCACGGCGGCAACGGCTTTATGTGGGAATACCCCATCACCCGCGCCTATGCCGATGCGCGGGTGCAGCGTATTTACGGGGGTACCAACGAAATCATGAAAGAAGTGATTACACGCAGCATGGGGCTGGGTGCCAATTAGCGGTGTCATTGCGAGTTTAATGCAGTGACGGGCTTAACTGATCACGAGTTGATGAAAACCAAACTCTCCTGCCGCACGGTCTGCAAAAAAAGCCTTTAAGGTCTCGCGCACCGTGCGAAACGCCAAGTCGTCCCAAGGAATATCCGCCTCTTCAAACAGTCTGGCCTCCATGGTTTCATGGCCAGGGTCAAAGTCGGGGCTTTGCAATTGGGCGCGGAAGAAGAAATGCACTTGCCCGACCCGGGGCACATCAATCACGGTAAACAGCGCTTGCATTTCAATCTGCGCACCCGCCTCTTCGTCGGTTTCGCGTGCCGCGCCTTGGGCCAAGGATTCGTGCAACTCCATAAAGCCTGCGGGTAAGGTCCAAAAACCTTTGCGCGGCTCGATATTGCGTTTACACAAAAGCACCTGTGTGCCCCACACCGGGATGGTGCCCACCACATTCAAGGGGTTGTCGTAATGCACCGTGTGGCATGCGGGGCAAACGGCTCGCTGACGAGTGTCGCCGTCATCGGGCAGGCGCATCACAACGGCGGTGCCGCAGTTGCGGCAGTGTTTGACGGGGTTTTTAATCAAAGGGTTTTGTCAGTGTTTCAGCACTTGAGTGTAGCGATTAGCCCTTGGCAACCCAAGTTCTGCAAAAAGCTTATCCTAGCGCCATGAAGTTGTATTCCTATTTCCGCTCATCGGCCTCCTTTCGGGTTCGCATTGCGTTGGCTTTGAAAGAACTGCCCTACGAGTATGTGTCGGTGCATCTGGCCAAGGGTCAGCAATTGCAAAACGACTTCACCAGCGTGAACGCAGAGGCCTTGGTACCTGTGTTGGAGGTCGATGGTTTGCGGTTGACCCAGTCCATGGCCATCATGGAATACGTGGATGAACAATTTCCACACAGCCCTTTGATGCCTACCGATGCCGTGGGTCGGGCACGGGTGCGCGCCTTGTCGCAATCCATCGCGTGTGAAATTCACCCTTTGAACAATCTGCGGGTTTTGAAATACCTCACGGGAACCTTGAAATTGGACGAAGACAGTAAAAACACCTGGTACCACCACTGGGTGCGCTCTGGCTTAGAGGCATTTGAGAAACAACTGCATCACCCATCGACAGGCATCTTTTGCCATGGTGACCAAACCAGCATGGCCGATTGCATGTTGGTTCCCCAAATCTTCAATGCCAACCGCTTCAAGGTGGATTTGAGCGGCCTGGATCGCACCTTACAAATATTCGACGCATGCATGGCCTTGCCTGCTTTTCAAGCCGCCCAACCTTCGGCTTGTCCCGATTTTGAAGCCTGACCATTTTCCCTTGCTGCCCCGATGGTCTGGGGTCAAAGTGTTTTGCACGACTCGCTATGGCGGCATATCGCAAGTGCCTTACGACAGCTTTAATTTGGGTGACCATGTGGGCGA
>DAIQOH010000001.1:19978-21054 GCA_036787995.1 Limnohabitans sp.
TGGCGCGGTTTGGCCGGAGAGTTGGGACAGGGTGGTGTGCTAGAGGCGATACATGAATCCTTAAGTGCGCTGGATGCACTGAAAGACCTGCGTGTTTGGTTAGGTCCTTGTATTGGGCCGAACGCATTTGAGGTGGGAAACGAGGTGCGTGACGCTTTCGTGAACCATGACGCGTTAGCCGCCTCGGCCTTCATACCCCACGGGAATGATGGCAAATACCTGTGTGACTTGGCGCAGTTGGCCCGACAACGTCTGGCGAAATGGGTTGGCGCCTGCACGGAAGGTAACGACAGCACCCCTTCTTGGTGCACCTTTTCCAACCCCGAGGTGTTTTTTTCCTACCGCCGCGATGGCGTGACCGGGCGCTTTGCAGCCGGCATCGCTTTACTGGACTGATTGGAAGTTTGTTGTAAGAGGTTTGGCATAAGATGGGTTCACAGCCATTACCTCATCGCCATGCTCACACCACCTCGCTCTGTTTGGGAAGACAGCACCGCCTCATTTGCGTCTGCGGCTCAGTCTTTTCAAGATATGTTTGTGCAGCACATGCCTGCCATGCCAAAGCTGAATTTCCACACCGACCAAATCGCCGAGCTTCAATCGGCTTACGCCCAAGAGGCCATGTGTTTGTGGCAACAAGGCTTGCAAGACAACCCTAAGCTGAAAGACCGTCGCTTCGCCGCCGAAGCTTGGCAGCACAATCCCGTGGCGGCGTTTTCTGCAGCCATGTATTTGCTCAATGCCCGCACTTTGATGGGCTTGACAGAGGCCTTGGACACGGACGATAAAACCAAAGCCCGTATCCGTTTTGCTGTTGAGCAATGGGCTGCTGCCTCAGCGCCCAGTAACTTCTTGGCATACAACGCAGAAGCACAACAAAAGGCCATAGACACCAAAGGCGAAAGCATTGCCCAAGGTGTGCAAAACATGCTGCACGATTTACAACAAGGCCATGTGTCCATGACCGATGAAAGCCTGTTCGAGGTGGGTAAAAACGTCGCCACCACCGAGGGCGCGGTGGTGTTTGAAAACGCGTTGTTTCAACTGCTGGAATACAAACCGCTCACGGCCAAGGT
>DAIQOH010000001.1:21154-113380 GCA_036787995.1 Limnohabitans sp.
GGCAATTACCTCAAAGGCGAAACCCCACCGCCTTTCGATTTGCTTTATTGGAACAGCGACGCCACCAATTTACCCGGCCCCATGTACGCCTGGTATCTGCGCAACACCTATCTTGAAAACAACCTGATCAAACCTGGCAAAGCAACAGTGTGTGGCGAGTCAATAGACATGCGACGCGTTGACACGCCTATGTATATCTATGGCTCGCGAGAAGACCACATCGTGCCCATCGATGCGGCTTACGCTTCCACCCAAGTGTTTCAAGGGCCTAAGCGGTTTGTGATGGGCGCATCCGGTCATATCGCGGGTGTCATCAACCCCCCTGAAGCCAAAAAACGAAGTTACTGGACCGGTAAAGACAACCCATTTCCCAAGCAGTTTTCCCAATGGAGCGCCAAGTCGCAAGAACATGCAGGCAGTTGGTGGCCCGACTGGTCAGCATGGCTGAAAAAACACGGCGGACAACAAGTGGCCGCCCCCAAAAAATACGGCCGTGGCGAATACCAAGCCATCGAGCCCGCACCTGGGCGCTATGTCAAAGCTCGTGCTTAAGCCTACCCAACACCTTTTAAAACCACCACAGGAGACAAGATCATGAGCCAAAAAATCGCATACGTCACAGGCGGCATGGGCGGCATCGGCACCGCTATTTGCCATCGCTTGCACAAAATGGGCTACAAAGTCATCGCTGGTTGCGGCCCTAGCCGTGACTTTGACAAATGGCTGGGCGAGCAAAAAGCCATGGGTTACACCTTTTACGCGTCGGTAGGCAATGTGGCCGATTGGGACTCCACCACCGCTGCTTTTTCCAAAGCGGTGGCCGAACATGGTCCTATCGATGTCTTGGTCAATAACGCTGGCATCACCCGCGACCGCATGTTCTTGAAGATGACCCCCGAAGACTGGAAAGCCGTAATCGACACCAACTTGAACGCCATGTTCAACGTGACCAAGCAAGTGGTGCCGGGCATGGTGGAAAAAGGCTGGGGCCGCATCATCCAAATTTCGTCTGTGAATGGCGAAAAAGGCCAGTCTGGCCAAACCAATTACTCGGCCGCCAAAGCCGGTATGCACGGCTTTACCATGGCCTTGGCCCAAGAAATGGCGAACAAAGGCGTGACCGTCAACACTGTCAGCCCTGGCTATATCGGTACCGACATGGTCAAAGCCATCAAACCTGAAGTGTTGGAAAAAATCGTGGCCACCATCCCGGTCAAGCGCTTGGGCACGCCCGAAGAAATTGGCTCCATCGTGGGTTGGTTGGCGGGTGACGAGTCAGGCTTTACCACCGGCGCAGACTTCTCCTGCAACGGCGGCCTGCACATGGGCTGAGGGTGAAAAGTTTTCGCATCGCCTGCATCCCAGGCGACGGGATTGGCAAGGAAGTCATTCCTGCCGGTCAGCAAGTTCTTCAAGCCTTAGGTCAGCATCAACCTTCACTGCGGTTTGCCTTCACCCAGTTTGACTGGGGCGGCGACTGGTACCGCACCCACGGCGAAATGATGCCCACTGACGGCTTAAAGGCTTTACGTGAACACGATGCCATTTTGTTCGGCTCGGCGGGTGACCCCGAGATCGCCGACCACATCACCCTGTGGGGCTTGCGCCTGAAAATTTGCCAAGGCTTTGACCAGTACGCCAATGTGCGGCCTATTCGCATCTTGCCGGGCATAGACGCACCTTTGAAACGCTGCACCCCCGCGCAACTCAACTGGGTCATCGTGCGTGAAAACTCCGAAGGCGAGTACGCCGGCATTGGCGGGCGTGTCCACCAAGGCCACCCCACCGAGGTGGCCACCGATGTCTCCATACTCACCCGCACGGGGGTGGAGCGCATCATGCGCTTCGCCTTTGGCTTGGCGCAGTCGCGGCCGCGCAAGTTGTTGACGGTGGTGACCAAGTCCAATGCCCAGCGCCATGCCATGGTGATGTGGGATGAAATCGCCGAACACATCAGCCACGAGTTCCCCGAGGTGCGTTGGGACAAAGAACTGGTGGACGCTGCCACAGCCCGCATGGTCAACCGCCCCGAATCCTTGGACACCATGGTCGCTACCAATTTGCATGCCGACATCCTCAGTGACTTGGCCGCCGCTTTGGGAGGCAGTTTGGGCATTGCGCCCACCGGTAATATTGACCCTGAGCGTCGCTACCCGTCGATGTTCGAGCCCATCCACGGCTCGGCATTTGACATCATGGGCAAGGGTTGGGCCAACCCGATTGGCACCTTTTGGAGTTGCGTGATGATGCTGGAGCATTTGGGCGAACCGCTGGCAGCGGGGCGCATCATGCAAGCCATAGAACACGTCACCGGCAACCCCGCTTTGCACACCCGTGACTTAGGGGGACTTGCCACCACGGCGCAGGTGACAGAGGCCGTATGCAAGGCTTTGGAAGCGCAAGGTCAGATGTAAACAAGGACACGACATGAAAGCAGCGTGGTACGAAAGCAATGGCGAAGCCAAAGGCGTGATGACGGTGGGCGAGCGGCCCACCCCCCAAGCTGTTGCAGGCGAGGTCAGGGTGAAGTTACACACCTCGGGTGTTAACCCCTCGGATGTGAAATCTCGCCGAGCCAGACCCTTGGGTGGTCCCTACATCATTCCCCACAGCGATGGCGCTGGCGTCATCGACCAAGTGGGTGCGGGTGTACCGGCCTCACGCTTGGGCGAGCGGGTCTGGACATGGAACGCCCAATGGCAGCGCCCCGACGGCACCGCGGCCGAGTATGTGGTGTTGCCCTCGGCCCAAGCGGCCCATTTGCCCGACAACACCTCGTTTGAAGCAGGGGCTTGCATGGGTATCCCCGGCCTCACGGCTTTGCAAGCGGTGCGTTTGGCGGGAGACGTCAAAGGCAAACAGGTTTTAGTCACTGGCGCTTCTTCAGCCGTGGGTCACTACATCACCCAAATGCTGGCACAAGCAGGCGCGACCGTCATAGGCACGGTGGGCAATGAGGCCAAAGCTGTCCACGCCAAAGCGGCGGGGGCCAGCCACACCTTGTTTTACAAAAATGGCCAGACGGTGGACGAGGTGAAAGCCTTGAGCCAAGGGCAGGGTGTGGACGTGGTGATTGACATGGACTTTTCCACCACGGCTGCTTGGCTGGCTCAGGGTGTGTTGAAGCACCATGGGCAATTGGTGTGCTATGGATCCAACCCACCACCCGACATCAGCATTGCTTTCAGAGCCATGTTGTTTGGTTCTTTTAACCTGAAGTTTTTCTTGGTTTACGACTTATTGCCCGTCGACCGAGAGGTGTGTGTGCAGCAGTTAAACAGCATGCTCAGCGCCGGCAAGTTGCAACACAGCCTGTTACCTTCCTTTTCCTTAGACCATGTGGTGCAAGCCCATGAAATGGTGGAGGCAGGACAATCCATCGGTAACGTGGTGCTAGGTATTGCGCATTGAAGCCAACCATTGCGATTTTTTTACACCACCCCACCTGTTCGGCCGACTCGGTGAACGGCGTCATAGAGGCTTTTTCGCCCATGGCCCGTCTCAAAATCTTCACCAAGCAAAAAGTCTCTGAAGGTTTTTTCAACGATGTGGACGTGGTGGTTTTCCCTGGTGGTGACGGCGAAGCCACAGCCTTTCGGTCTGTTTTAAAGCCCAATTTGCCCGATATTCGCTCTTACATGCAGCGCGGCGGCAAATACTTAGGTATTTGCATGGGGGCGTATTGGGCCGATGCCTATTACTTCAACCTGCTCAAAGGCACGCGCTGTGTGCAGTACATCAAACGCCCCCGTGCAGACATTCGGTCTTCCTATGGCACAGTGTCGCCTGTGGTGTGGATGGGTAAGCCGCAACACATGTATTTTTACGATGGCCCCACCTTTCTGGGCGGATCGTTTCAAACCATTGCCAGCTATGCCAACGGTGACCCCATGGCTGTGGTGCAAGGCTCGGTGGGTTTGATCGGTTGCCATTTGGAAAGCCAAAAACATTGGTACAGTAAAAAAGTCATGCAGCCACATTGGCACGAAAACACCCACCATCCTCTGCTGTGGCAGTTTGTGGCCAACCATTTGCTGCAGAGCCAGCAAATGCAGTTGTTTTGATGTCAAGCGAAAATCATCGTTTTACCGATCAGACGGATTGACCCTTTGAAACCAGATCTGTTGCCGCATGGCCGTTTGAGTGTTGCGCCCATGATGGACTGGACCGACCGCCACTGCCGGTATTTCCACCGCCTGTTGTCGCGCCACGCCTTGCTCTACACCGAGATGGTCACCACTGGGGCGCTGATCCATGGCGATGTGCCGCGCCACCTCGATTTCAACCCTGAGGAACAGCCCGTGGCGCTTCAATTGGGCGGGAGCGAACCCACCGATTTGGCCAAAGCCGCCAAGCTGGGGGCGCAATGGGGCTATGAGGAGATCAATCTCAACTGCGGTTGCCCCTCCGAGCGGGTGCAACGTGGTGCGTTTGGCGCTTGCCTGATGGCCGAGCCTCAGTTGGTGGCCGATGGCGTGAAAGCCATGAAAGACGCGGTGGATATTCCTGTGACAGTGAAACACCGCATCGGCATTGACCGTGGCGAGAGCTACGATTTCGTGCGCGACTTTGTGGGCACGGTGTCGCAAGCGGGTTGCGAACTCTTCATTGTTCATGCCCGCAATGCTTGGCTGCAAGGCCTGTCGCCCAAGGAAAACCGCGAAATTCCGCCTTTGAAGCCCGAGTGGGTTGTGCGCTTGAAGACTGACTTTCCTGCTTTGAAATTCGTCATCAACGGCGGCATCATCAACTCGGCGCAAATCAACCAGCACTTGGGCGAGTTGGATGGGGTGATGGTGGGTCGTGAGGCCTATCACCACCCTTGGTTTTTAACCGAATGGGATGGCTTGATGGGGCAAACACCTTGTGTCCTCAGCAAGGACGAAGTGGAAGCCCAGATGGTGGACTACATGGATGCCCAAGCCAAGTTGGGCGTGCCGTGGTTTGCGGCGTCACGCCATATGCTGGGCTTACGCCATGGCCAAGCCGGTGCAAGAAAGTGGCGGCAGGTGTGGAGTGATCATCGCTTGAAAAACCACCCTGTTAGAGAAGTGGCTGCATTGGCGATCAAACAATTGGGGTCAGACCCCGATTAATCAGCGATTCCGCCTACCACTTGGCTGAAGCCGCCATCCACATAGGTGATTTCGGCAGAAACACCAGCAGCCAAATCGGAAAGCAAGAAGGCAGCCACATTGCCTACATCGTCAATGGTGACGTTGCGGCGTATGGGTGAGTTGGCTGCCACGACGTCCAAAATCTTGCCAAAGCCTTTGATGCCCGATGCCGCCAAGGTTTTGATGGGTCCAGCGCTGATGCCGTTGGCCCGCAAACCGCGGTTTTGGCTGCCCAGCGATTCAGCCAAGTAACGTACCGAGGCTTCAAGGGACGCTTTGGCTAACCCCATGGTGTTGTAGTTGGGTACGGTGCGCAATGCGCCCAAATAACTCAATGTCAAAAGCGCGGCGTTGTCGTTCAAATGGGGCAAAAACGCTTTCGCCATGGCGGGGAAACTGTAGGCGCTGATGTCGTGGGCGATGGCAAAGGCTTCGCGACTCAAGCCTTCTAAGAAGTCACCGGCAATGGCTTCTCGTGGCGCAAAACCAATGGCGTGCACAAAACCGTCGAATTTGGGCCAAACAGCACATAGTCCGCTGACCAAGTCCGCAATTTGCACATCGCTGGACACGTCGCAGTCAAACACCAGATTGGAGCCAAAGTCGGCCGCAAACTCGGTGATGCGTTCTTTGAAACGCTCGCCTTGGTAACTGAAAGCCAATTCAGCGCCTTGGGCGTGGCAGGCGCGGGCAATACCGTAAGCGATTGAGCGGTTAGACAACACACCAGTGATCAACAATTTCTTACCGGCTAAAAACCCTGTTTTTGCTTGCATTTCGTACGCTCCTGAAAAATCTTGCAGAATTGTCGCATGCGAACTTTTTTACTTTGCCTTGGACTGCTGCTGTCACCCACTGTTTGGGCAGCCCATGCCTATGCCCAGTTTGGGGACATCAAATACCCCGAGGGTTTCAGCCACTTCAGCTATGTCAACCCTGTCGCCCCCAAAGGCGGTGACATTGCCATGGTCTCGCCCAGTCGCGCCTCTAGTTTTGACAAATACAACCCGTTTACATTGAAAGGGACTGCGCCGCCAGGTTTAGGAAGCTTGATGTTAGAGACCTTGCTCACCGGCAACAGCGATGAACCCACCACCGCCTATGGTTTGTTGGCCGAAGATGTCAGCGTAGCCAAGGACAAACTATCGGTCATTTTT
Source organism: Limnohabitans sp. (assembly GCA_036787995.1). Taxonomy (GTDB): domain Bacteria; phylum Pseudomonadota; class Gammaproteobacteria; order Burkholderiales; family Burkholderiaceae_C; genus Limnohabitans. The sequence continues at coordinate 27,429 of DAIQOH010000001.1, forward strand.
CGTCTTAACCCTTTGGCACGTTTTCATAATGGCGATCCCGTCTTGGCCATGGATGTGAAGTATTCTTACGATCGACTCACCAGCAAAGAAGCCGCGCCCCAATTTCGCACCTATTTCAGCGAAATAGCCAGTGTGGTTGTGCTCTCAGAGCGCGAAATTCGCTTCAATTTCAAGCGTGCCAATGCCGAGTTACCGTTGATCGTCGGTGGCATGTCGGTGTTTAGCCATCAATGGGGTGCTGACAAGCCATTTGACAAAGTCATCACCGAGGTGCCCATTGGCTCTGGTCCCTATAAGCTGGGCCAAGTCGATTTCGGCAAAGACATTCAATATGTGCGTGACACCAATTACTGGGCCAAAAACCTCAATGTGCGTAAAGGCATGTTCAATTTTGACCGCATCAGCTACCGCCTTTACAAAGACACCACCGCACAGTTTGAAGGCTTTAAAGCCGGTGAATTTGATTACATCCAAGCCTTTGTTGCCCGAGAATGGGCCAGAGGTTACAAGGGCAAGCTGTTTGACAACGGCACCCTGATCAAAAAAGAGTTGCAGCATGGCAATGCCGGCGATTTTCAAGGCTTTATGTTCAACACGCGACTGCCCAAGTTCAAAGACGCTCGCGTGCGCCAAGCCATAGGTTTGGCCATGGATTACGAATGGATGAACCGTCAGTTGTTTTACCAAGCCTATACCCGCGTGCGTGGCTATTTTGTCGGCAGTGATTTCGAGGCCAAGGGCTTGCCTGATACCGATGAACTGAATTTGTTGGAACCCTTGCGCGGCAAACTCGACCCCGCCATCTTCACCCAGCCTGTACCCTTGCCACCCGTCACCAGCCTCGATCCTGCTTCTGGCCATACCTTGCGAGACCATTTGCGCCAAGCCCGTGATTTGCTGGCCCAAGCAGGTTGGACTTACCGCGATGGCGCTTTACGCAACACCAAGGGCGAGGCATTTACCTTGGAGTTTTTGGACAACTCTGGCTCCATGGGGCGGGTGGTCACGCCTTACTCAAAAAACCTGGAAAAGCTGGGATTTAAAGTGGTCTACAAGGTGGTGGATTTCGCGGTTTTGCAAAAGCGCATGGACGTGTTTGATTTTGAATTGGTCAGCAACCGCATTGGCGGCAGTGAAGCCCCTGGCACCGAGTTGTTAGAGCGTTTTGGCTCTAAATCAGCAGACACCGAAGGCTCTAGCAACATCATTGGTGTGAAAGACCCGGCGGTAGATGCTTTGCTGGACAAAGTGTTGGCCGCCCAAACCCGTGGCCAGTTGGTGGCTGCTTGCAAAGCTTTGGATCGTGTATTGCGTCACGGTCACTACAGCGTGCCGCATTGGTATGGCAGTGTGCACCGTGTGTCATGGCGGGCAGGCCGCTTTGAGCAACCCAGCATCACGCCACGCTACTACCAGCCCGAGAGCTGGATTCAATCGACTTGGTGGGCCACACCTGCCAACTTTGCGGGAGCGCGTTGACATGTTTTTGTATATTGTGAAGCGCTTGTTGCTGATGATTCCCACCTTGTTGGGTATTTTGCTGTTGACCTTTGCCGTGATTCAATTTGTCCCCGGTGGGCCTGTCGAGCAAATGGTGGCGCAGTTGCAGGGGCGTGACAGTGGCGGCGAAGGTGCTGCTGCCAGCGGTGCAGGCTACCGAGGACGCCAAGGTGTAGACGCAGCGCGAATTGAAGAGATCAAGCAGCTGTATGGTTTTGACAAACCCGCCCACCAGCGATTTGTGCAAATGCTGGGGCAATTTGCCCGCTTCGATTTAGGCAAGAGTTTTTTCTACCCCAAAGATGTATGGCAATTGGTCAAAGAAAAATTACCCGTCTCCATCAGCTTGGGCCTATGGACCTTCTTTCTCAGCTATTTGGTTTCTGTGCCATTGGGTATTGCCAAGGCGGTACGCGCCGGCACCCGTTTTGACACCCTCACCAGCTTGGTGGTGTTGGTCGGTTATGCCATCCCTGGCTTTGTCTTGGGTGTGGCATTGCTGGTGGTGTTTGGCGGGCAGTTGCAGTGGTTCCCCTTGCGCGGACTCACCTCAGCCAACTGGGAAACTTTAAGCTGGGGTGCCAAGACAGTGGATTATTTGTGGCACATCGCCATGCCCATCACCGCCAGTGTCTTGGGTGCTTTTGCCGTCACCACCATGCTGACGAAGAACGCTTTTTTGGAAGAGATCGGCAAGCAATATGTGCTGACTGCTCGTGCCAAAGGTTTGAGTGAAAACAAAGTGCTGTGGAAGCATGTGATGCGCAACGCCTTGATTCCTTTGGTCACGGGTTTTCCAGCAGCTTTCATTGGTTCATTCTTCACGGGCTCTTTGCTGATCGAAACCCTGTTTTCGCTGGATGGTTTGGGGTTGCTGAGTTTTGAGAGTGTGATGCGGCGTGACTACCCCGTGGTGCTGGGCACTTTGTATTTGTTTACCTTGATCGGTTTGGTCACCAAGCTCATCAGCGACCTGTGTTACGTCTGGGTTGATCCCCGCGTGAAGTTTGATTGAACGCCATGGCAACTGTGTCTCTTTCCCCCTCTGCCATTGCTTGGAAGCGCTTTAAACGCAACCGTTTGGGCTTTGTCAGCTTGATTCTTTTTGTGTTGTTGTTTGTCATGAGCTTGGCGGCCGAGTTGGTCAGCAATGACAAACCCTGGGTGGCCAGTTACCAAGGCAAGCTGTATTTCCCCATTCTTAAAAATCCGCCTGAGACCGAGTTCGGCGGTGATTTTCAAACACCCACCGACTTTCTTGACCCTTTTATTCGTCAGCAGTTTGCTCAGGCGGGCAATTGGGCGATTTACCCACCCAACCCTTACCACCACAGCACGCTGAATTACTTTGCCAAAGAACCCAACCCTGCACCGCCCTCAGCAGACAACATTTTGGGCACAGATGACCGTGGCCGCGATTTGTTTGCGCGGTTGTTATACGGTTTCAGGGTGTCGGTTTTGTTTGCTTTGGCTTTGACCATCACTGGCACCGTGTTAGGTGTGGTGACGGGTGCTATCCAAGGTTTTTTTGCAGGTAAAACCGACTTGGCATTTCAGCGCTTCATCGAGATTTGGGGCGCCATGCCCGAGTTGTATTTACTGATCATTTTTTCTGCCGTGTTTGAGCCTAGCATTGCCTTGCTGTTGATCTTGCTCAGTATGTTCGGTTGGATGGGTTTGTCCGACTATGTGCGGGCCGAGTTTTTACGCAACCGTCAACTCGACTATGTGCGGGCCGCTCGGGCGCTGGGCTTGTCCAACGGAGCCATCATTTGGCGCCATATCTTGCCCAACAGTATGACGCCGGTCGTTACCTTTTTGCCGTTTCGCATGAGTGCGGCGATTTTGGCGTTGACCAGTTTGGATTTCTTAGGCTTGGGCGTACCCCCTGGCACACCCAGCTTGGGCGAGTTGTTGTCGCAAGGCAAAACCAATATTGATGCTTGGTGGATTTCATTGTCTACCTTCGCCGTATTGGTCGTGACCTTGTTGCTGCTGACCTTCATGGGGGACGCTTTGCGTGACGCACTCGATCCACGCAAGCTCCACCAGGAGACCCAACCATGAGCACGCTTTTGAAAGTGAATGATTTGCATCTCTCGTTTCAAGGGCGAGAGGTGGTGCATGGTGTGTCGTTTGACATCAAGTCAGGCGAAAAGCTGGCACTGGTAGGCGAGTCGGGTTCTGGCAAGACCGTCACGGCCCTCAGCCTTTTAGGCCTGGCACGGGGAGCTTGGGTGCGCGGAAAAGCCATGTTTGGTACCCATGATTTGCTGCGCATGAACGAGTCGCAATTGCGTGAGGTGCGTGGCGGTGACATTGCCATGATCTTCCAAGAGCCCATGACTGCACTTAATCCGTTGTTCACCATTGGTGACCAAATTGCCGAGGTGCTCGAGCTCAAGCGCGGCATGGACAGAGTGGACGCTTGGCAACAAGCCATTGCGTTGTTGACGGATACAGGCATTCCCGAGCCAGAGCGCAGGGTAAACAGCTTTCCGCACCAACTGTCGGGTGGCCAACGACAACGCGCCATGATCGCCATGGCCTTGGCGGGAAAACCGAAGCTACTGCTGGCGGATGAACCCACCACCGCATTGGATGTTTCACTGCGTCAACAAATTCTGGACTTGCTCGACAGCTTGCAGCAAAAGCATGGCATGGCTATCTTGCTTATCACCCACGATCTGAACATGGTGCGTCGTTTTGCCGACAAAGTGGTCGTACTGGAAAACGGTTATGTGGTGGAGCAAGGTGATGTGTCCAAGGTGCTGGCACAACCCGTACACCCTTACACCCAAAAACTGGTGAACAGCCAACCCACCCGCCAAGTAGGGCCGGTGCAAGCAGATGCGTCAGTGGTCATTCAAGCCCAAGGTCTGCGTGTCAGCTACCCCGTACCGCGCAGTGGTTGGCGTGGCTGGTTTGGCAGTGGCAAGTTTGTGGCGGTTCATGGCTTGGACTTTGAATTGAAAGCGGGTCAAACCTTGGGCATCATTGGCGAATCAGGGTCTGGCAAATCGTCCATGGCTTTGGCGGTGTTGAACCTGATTGCCTTTGAAGGTCGTTTGACCATCGATGGCAAGGCTTGGACTTCCAACGCCACAACCGATTTGCCATTGCGCCAAGCGGTACAAGTGGTGTTTCAAGACCCGTTTTCTTCCTTGTCGCCTCGCATGACGGTGGAGGATGTGGTGGGTGAGGGGTTGAAACTGCACCATTCCGACATCAACCCGCCGGACCGGCAGGCACAGGTGCTGGCCACTTTGGCCGAAGTAGGCTTGGATGAGGTGCAGTTTCCGGGTCTGTTAGCCCGTTACCCACACGAGTTTTCTGGCGGACAACGCCAACGTATCGCGATTGCGCGGGCCCTGATGGTCAAGCCCCGTGTATTGGTTCTGGATGAGCCCACAAGCGCCTTGGATGTCACCATTCAAAAACAGGTTTTGGACTTGCTTCAACGCTTGCAACGAGAGCGCGGCTTAAGTTTTCTCTTGATCACCCACGATATGCAGGTGGTGCAGGCCATGGCCCACCAAGTCTTGGTGTTGAAAGACGGACGGGTCATCGAAACCCAACAATTGGGGTCAGATCCCAATTAAGTTACAATGTCGCAAAGAAAGACAACGGGCGGAAATCCCAACCGCCCGTTTTTTTTGGTCGGACGAAAAGCGGTGGCATTGCAAAACATCATTGAACAAACAGTTGTTGGTCTGGGTTACCAGCTGGTGGACATTGAGCGTTCAGCCGGTGGTTTGCTTCGCATCACCATAGACAAAGTTTGGCAAGCCGGTGAGCCGGAGCAATTTATCCAAGTGGAAGATTGCGAAAAAGTCACCCGTCAGTTGCAATTTGTGTTGGAAGTAGAGCAAACGGCTTACAGCCGCTTGGAAGTGTCTTCACCAGGCATTGACAGGCCGTTGAAAACCGAGGCCGACTTGGCGCGTTTTTGTGGTGAAGTCATTGACATCACGCTCAAGGCGCCTATGGGTGCTGCGGCAGGTGGTTTGGTGGCTGCCAACCGCAAGAAATTTCGGGGTGTGTTGGAAGTAACCGAAACCCCCCAGACCTGGCAAATCACATGGCGTGATGAACCTGTCAGCAAACCCGGTATGCGCGTTGCCAAGGTCAAAAAAGATTTGCCTGTTCAGGCTTTGCAATTCACTTTAAGTGAGTTGCGTGAGGCCCGACTGGCACCGATTGTGGATTTCAAAGGCCGTAGGCCTGCAGAGAAGAGGAGTAACTGATCATGAATCGCGAAATGCTCATGTTGGTAGACGCCATCTCGCGCGAGAAAAATGTCGAGCGCGATCTGGTGTTTGGTGCAGTCGAATCTGCGCTGGCCCAAGCCACCAAAAAACTGTATCCCGGTGATGTCGACATCCGTGTATCCATGGACCGCGACAGTGGCGAGTACGAAACCTTTCGCCGATGGTTGGTGGTCCCTGATGAAGCAGGCTTGCAAAACCCTGATGCCGAAGAGATGTTGATGGATGCCAAAGAGCGTTTAGCTGACATTGAAGAAGGTGAGTACATTGAGGAAAGCATCGAATCGCTGCCGATTGGTCGAATCGGTGCCATGGCTGCAAAGCAAGTCATCTTGCAAAAAATCCGTGATGCTGAACGCGAAATGTTATTGGCTGACTTTTTGTCGCGTGGTGACAAGATTTTTGTGGGCAGTGTCAAGCGCATGGACAAAGGCGATTTGATTGTCGAGAGCGGTCGCATTGAAGGCCGCTTGCGTCGCACGGAAATGATCCCCAAAGAAAATCTGCGCAGCGCTGACCGTGTGCGCGCCATGATCATGGAAGTCGACAATACTTTGCGTGGTGCGCCTGTTATTTTGTCGCGATCTGCCCCTGAATTCATGATCGAGTTGTTCCGCCAGGAAGTGCCGGAAATCGAGCAAGGTTTGTTAGAGATCAAATCCTGCGCCCGTGACCCTGGTTCGCGTGCCAAGATTGCTGTCATTTCACATGACAAGCGTGTCGACCCTATTGGTACCTGCGTCGGGGTGCGTGGCACCCGTGTGAATGCAGTCACCAATGAGCTCGCTGGCGAGCGCGTGGACATTGTGTTGTGGAGCGAAGATCCTGCCCAATTTGTGATTGGTGCTTTGGCCCCTGCAAACGTTTCTTCTATTGTGGTTGACGAAGAAAAACACGCCATGGATGTGGTGGTTGACGAAGAAAACCTGGCCATGGCGATTGGTCGCGGTGGACAAAACGTGCGTTTGGCCTCTGACCTCACAGGTTGGAAGATCAACATCATGGACGCGGCTGAATCGGCACAAAAAACCGCCAATGAAGCTGAAACCTTGCGCGCTTTGTTCGTCGAAAAACTGGATGTCGACCAAGAAGTGGCTGATATCTTGATTGAAGAGGGCTTTACCAGCTTGGAAGAAGTGGCCTATGTGCCGTTGCAAGAAATGCTGGAGATTGAAAGTTTTGACGAAGACACGGTCAATGAACTCCGTGCCCGCGCCAAAGACGCTTTGCTCACCATGGAAATTGCCCGTGAAGAGAGCGTGGAAGAGGTTTCGCAAGATTTGCGTGACCTAGAAGGACTGGACGCTGAACTCATTCTCAAATTGGCCGATGGCGGCATTCACACCCGAGATGAATTGGCCGATCTGGCGGTGGACGAGTTGGTGGACATCACCGGCCAGTCTGAAGAAGATGCAAAAACTTTGATCCTGAAGGCGCGCGAACATTGGTTCGCGGGTCAAGCGTAACGGTCATGAAGAGGAATACCACAGATGACCAAAACAACGGTTGCCGAGTTTGCCAAGGAACTCAAAAAATCTCCCGATACGCTGCTTGAGCAGTTGAAATCTGCGGGTGTGCCCAAGGGCTCAGTCGCTGACGAACTGACCGATGCAGACAAACAAAAGTTGCTGGGTTTCTTAAAGGCCAGTCACGGAACAGACACGCCTGAGCGTAAAAAAATCACCTTGGTGAAGAAATCCACCAGTGAGATCAAACAAGCCGATGCCACCGGCAAAGCTCGCACCATCCAAGTAGAGGTTCGCAAGAAACGTACCTTTGTTAAGCGTGATGAGAATGAATCGACAGAGAGTGAAGCCCCAGTTTTGCCTGCTGTGCCTGCTGCGCCCATATTGGACCAAGCTGAGCTAGCTCGCCGCGAAGAAGAGGCCCGACGACAAGCCGAGTTCATCCGCCGACAAGAAGAAGAACTCGCTGAAAAGCGTCGTTTGCGTCAAGAGCAAGAAGATAAAGAACGCGAGGCGCAACAACAGGCTTCAGCTACCCCAGCCGCAGACGCCCAAGCCGCGGCTGCCGCTGAAGTGGCCGCCCAAGCGGCTGCCAAACGCGAAGCTGAATCCAAAGCCCAAGCAGAGGAAGACGCAGCCAAAGCCAAAGACCTGGATACCCGACGCCGTACTGCATTGGCTGAAGCCGAGGCTATTCGCACCATGATGAATGCACCCAAAAAGGTGTTGGTTGCGAAAAAACCCCCCGAAGTCGAAAAAGCAGCGCCTGCCGCTGATGGCAAAACCATCAAAGGTACCTTGCATAAGCCTGCGGGCGGCTCCACTACCTCTGCCAAGCCTGCTGGTAATGCACCTGCCAAAGATGGCAAAGAGGTTAAGAGCGCCAAGCTCTCCTCTAGCTGGGCTGACGAGCAAGCCAAGAAAAAGGAAATCAAAACCCGTGGCGACGCAAGTGGTGGTGTGGGACGCAACAGTTGGCGTGGCGGCCCACGTGGGCGCCGAGACCGCGACCGCGATGAAGCACCTGTTCAGGCCGCACCGGTTGAAGCGCGTGTCATTGAAGTGCATGTGCCCGAGACCATCACCGTGGCTGAGTTGGCCCACAAAATGGCGGTCAAGGCCTCAGAGGTCATCAAGCAATTGATGAAGCTGGGTCAAATGGTCACCATCAACCAACCATTGGACCAAGACACCGCCATGATCGTCGTCGAGGAAATGGGGCACGTGGCAGTCATTGCTTCGTTGGATGACCCAGAAGCCTTTACCGAAGAAGAAGCATCCGCCCACGTGGGTGAATCGCTTACCCGCGCGCCTGTGGTGACGGTCATGGGTCACGTAGACCACGGTAAAACATCTTTGCTGGATTACATCCGCCGTGCCAAAGTGGCCTCAGGTGAAGCCGGTGGCATTACCCAGCACATTGGCGCTTATCACGTGGAAACACCACGCGGCATGGTGTCGTTTTTGGATACCCCTGGTCACGAGGCCTTTACAGCCATGCGTGCCCGTGGTGCACAAGCCACTGACATTGTTATTTTGGTGGTCGCAGCAGATGATGGCGTGATGCCACAAACCAAAGAAGCCATCAAACACGCTAAAGCAGCCGGCGTGCCTATCGTGGTGGCGATCAACAAGATCGACAAGCCCGATGCCAACCCCGACCGCGTCAAAGGTGAGTTGGTTGTTGAAGAGGTAGTGCCCGAAGAATTTGGTGGCGACTCACCTTTCGTGGCTGTATCTGCCAAAACGGGTCAAGGTGTGGATGAGCTTTTAGAGCAAGTGTTGCTGCAAGCCGAGGTGTTGGAGCTCAAAGCACCCGTGGACGCCATGGCCAAAGGTTTGGTTATTGAAGCCAGTTTGGACAAAGGCCGTGGTCCTGTGGCCACCATTTTGGTTCAGTCAGGCACGCTGAAAACCGGCGATGTGGTGTTGGCCGGACAAACCTATGGCCGTGTGCGTGCCATGCTGGACGAGAACGGCAAACCCACCAAATCTGCGGGACCCTCTATCCCTGTGGAGATTCAAGGTTTGACCGAGGTTCCGCAAGCAGGTGACGAGTTCATGGTCTTGTCAGATGAACGACGCGCACGTGAAATCGCTACTTACCGCGCAGGCAAGTTCCGCAATACCAAGTTGGCCAAGCAACAAGCCGCAAAGTTGGAGAACATGTTCTCCGACATGACCTCTGGCGAAGTCAAAAACCTGCCCATCATCATCAAAGCCGATGTACAGGGTTCACAAGAAGCTTTGGCTGCCTCTTTGCTCAAACTCACCAACGAAGAGGTTCGTGTGCAACTGGTTTATGGCGCCGTCGGTGGTATCAGCGAGTCTGATGTCAATTTGGCGATTGCTTCCAAAGCCGTCATCATTGGTTTCAATACGCGTGCCGATGCAGGTGCTCGCAAATTGGCAGAGAACAATGGCATTGAACTGCGTTACTACAACATCATTTATGACGCAGTGGATGACCTCAAATCCGCCATGTCGGGCATGCTGACACCAGACAAGAAAGAAGAAATCATCGGCATGGCCGAGATCCGTCAAGTCTTCCGCATCAGCAAGATCGGTGCGATTGCCGGTTGTATGGTCACCAATGGTTTTGTTCGCCGCAATGCCCGTTTGCGATTACTGCGCGACAACGTGGTCGTCTTTACGGGTGAACTCGAGAGTTTGAAGCGTTTCAAAGACGATGTGCGCGAGGTCAAAGAAGGCTTTGAGTGCGGCTTGAACCTCAAAGGCTATAACGACATCAACGAGGGCGATCAACTTGAGTTCTTTGAAATCAAGGAAGTTGCACGAACGATTTAACTTTGCATGGCCGCCAAGAAGTCCTCTACGCCCCACCGTGGCTTTCGTGTAGCCGATCAGATCCAACGCGATCTGGCCGAACTCATTCGTGAGCTCAAAGACCCACGGTTGGGCATGGTGACGATCCAATCGGTAGAGGTGACACCCGACTATGCCCATGCCAAAGTGTTCGTCAGTGTGTTAGTGGGTGACCCCGAGTCATGCCTAGAGGGTTTGAACCAAGCCGCAGGTTTTTTGCGTAATGGTTTATTCAAGCGTTTGCATATTCATACTGTGCCTACTTTGCATTTTTTATACGACCGTACCCCTGAGCGTGCTGCCGATATGAACGCCTTGATTGCACGTGCGGTTGCTTCTCGCGCCAAGGAATCTGACACACCATGAAATCGCCGCGCACCCGGGTGCAACGGCGCCCTGTGCATGGGGTGTTGTTGCTTGATAAACCGCTAGGACTGTCTAGCAACCAAGCTTTGCAAAAAGCCAAGTGGTTGCTGCGTGCTGAAAAAGCCGGACACACTGGCACGCTTGATCCTATGGCCACGGGCGTTTTGCCCTTGTGTTTTGGTGCAGCCACCAAATTCAGTCAACTCCATTTGGACGCCGATAAAACCTATGAAGCTGTTTTGCGATTGGGTCAACGTACCAGCACGGCAGACGCAGAAGGTGAAGTGATTGCAGAGTCTGAAGTGAATTTCACACCGGAAAAATTACAAGCAGTACAAGCTTTGTTTACCGGCCCTCTACAACAGTTACCACCCATGCACAGCGCATTGAAAAAAGATGGCAAAGCCTTGTATGAATATGCACGAGAAGGCATTGAAGTTGAGCGTAGCCCTCGTCAAGTGGTGATTCATTCCTTGGAACTTAAAGAATTGCCTCAAGACCATGGTGTTCGTTCTGTCTGGCTGAAAGCGCATTGTTCCAAGGGAACCTATATACGAACATTGGGTGAAGACATAGGTATGGCCTTGGGCTGCGGAGCGTATCTCAGTTCCCTGCGTCGCACGCAAAGTGGGCGTTTTGGCTTGGGTGAATGCACCACGCTCGAAGCCATAGAAGCCACAGCAGACCTGCAACGCCTAGCCTTGCTGCAAGCGGTAGATGTCTTGCTAGACAGTCATCACCCCATCACATTAGAGCCCGATGATGCAGGTCGTTTCCTAAGCGGTCTGCGCCGTCGTGGCGCTTGGCCTGACCATGACCAAGTCGCTGTTTATGGTGCTCAGCCGCATGCCTTGCTGGGCACAGCCCATGTTCGCGCCGGGGAATTGATTCCCGAGCGCTTATTGAATCCCCAAGAAATCCAATCCTTACTCGAGAGTGCAGCATGACCTTACAAATTCGAAACATCGCCATCATTGCCCACGTTGACCATGGCAAAACCACCATGGTCGACCAGTTGTTACGCCAGTCCGGCACATTTGCTGACCACGAAAAAGTGGTCGACACGGTGATGGACAACAACGCCATTGAGCGTGAACGCGGCATCACTATCTTGGCGAAAAATTGCGCTGTCAGCTGGCAGGGCACCCACATCAATATTGTGGACACCCCAGGACACGCGGACTTTGGCGGCGAGGTTGAACGCGCTTTGTCTATGGTCGACGGCGTGGTGTTATTGATTGATGCACAAGAAGGCCCTATGCCGCAAACACGTTTTGTGACCAAAAAGGCCTTGGCCTTGGGACTCAAGCCTATCGTGGTGGTCAACAAAGTGGACAAGCCAGGCTCTCGTCCTGATGCCGTCATCAATGCGGCTTTCGAGTTGTTTGACAAACTGGGCGCCAATGACGAGCAATTGGATTTCCCCGTGGTCTATGCCTCTGGCATCAACGGCTGGTCTTCATTGGTTGAAGGCGAGGCGGGTGCGCAATGGGGACCTGATATGTCGGCTTTGTTTGACACCATCTTGAAACATGTACCGCCTCAGCAAGGTGACCCTTTGGCCCCTTTGCAATTACAAATCTCTGCATTGGATTTCTCGACCTTTGTGGGCCGCATTGGCGTTGGTCGTATCAGTGCTGGCACTTTGAAGCCTGGCATGGATGTGGTGGTCATGGAAGGCGAGGGTGGTACACCTGTCAAAGGTCGGGTAAACCAAGTGTTGAAGTTCCAAGGCTTAGAGCGCATACAAGCCACCGAAGCTGGTCCTGGCGATATCGTCTTGATCAATGGCATTGCAGACATTGGCATTGGCGTGACCGTCACAGACCCACTGAACCCCAGTCCTTTGCCTATGCTCAAAATTGATGAACCTACGTTGACCATGAATTTTTGTGTCAACACATCACCCTTGGCGGGGCGCGAAGGCAAGTACGTGACCAGCCGACAAATTTGGGACCGCTTACAAAAAGAGTTACAGCACAACGTTGCATTACGCGTCAAAGAAACCGACGAAGACGGTATTTTCGAAGTGGCTGGTCGTGGCGAATTGCACTTGACGATTTTGTTGGAAAACATGCGTCGTGAAGGCTACGAGTTGGCCGTTTCCAAGCCCCGTGTGGTTTACCGTGATATTGATGGTGTACGTCATGAGCCTATCGAAATGGTGACGGCTGACATTGAAGAAGGTCACCAAGGTGGCGTGATGCAGGCCTTGGGTGAGCGTAAAGGCGAGTTGGTGAATATGGACCCCGATGGTCGTGGTCGTGTGCGTTTGGAATACCGTATCCCTGCTCGTGGCTTGATTGGTTTTACCAATGAATTTTTGAATTTAACGCGTGGTTCAGGTTTGATTTCCAACATCTTTGATGGCTACGAACCGCATAAAGGTGACATTGGTGGCCGCAAAAATGGCGTGCTGATCTCCATGGACGACGGTGAAATTTTCACCTATGCCTTGGGTAAATTGGACGACCGTGGACGCATGTTTGTCAAACCCAATGATCCTGTGTATGAAGGCATGATTGTGGGCATACACAGCCGTGACAACGATTTGGTGGTGAACGCAACCCGTACCAAGCAGTTGACCAACTTCCGTGTCAGTGGCAAAGAAGACGCCATCAAAATCACACCACCCATTCAGTTAACACTGGAGTATGGGGTGGAGTTCATCGACGATGATGAGCTGGTTGAAATCACGCCCAAGAGCGTTCGCTTGCGCAAGCGTTTCTTGAAAGAGCATGAACGCAAACGCGCCAGCCGCGAAGCCTGATCTTGCGTCTATGACCTTTAAGCTTCATCGCAAGCAAGCGCTATGGGTCATGGTTTTGGCCACTGTGTTGTGGTCCTTGGCAGGCGTTGTTTCTCGTCAAATCACCCAAGCCCAAAGTTTTGAGGTTACGTTTTGGCGCAGTTTTTTTACATTGGTATCACTCAGCATCTTATTGCCTGTTTTAAAAGGACGGCGGTTTTTGCTGAACATGCCATGGCGTGACACAAGCTTTTGGCTTTCAGGTATGTGTTGGTCGGTGATGTTTACCGCTTTTATGTTGGCATTGACCATGACCAGCGTGGCCAATGTACTTATCACCATGGCTATGGGCCCTGTCTTTACCGCTTTGTTGTCTCGCTTTGTGGGTGGAAGGCGTTTGGCTTTGCACACTTGGTTGGCGATCGCGGTGGCCGGTTTGGGTATGGCGTTCATGTTTGTGTCGCAAGTCCAGATCGATGACGGTCTGCATCTCAAAGGCATGCTTGTTGCGCTGTCTGTTCCCTTGGCGGGCGCGATTCAATGGAATCTGACACACCATCTGCAAGCCGCAGCACAGCCGTCAGACTTCATGCCTGCGGTTTGGATTGGCGCAATGTTGTCAAGTATTTATACCGCACCATTGGCGCTACCTGGCATGGCTGGTTCTACAGATTTGGTTTGGTTGGCTGCGCTGGGGTTGTTTCAACTGGCTGTTCCCTGTTTATTGGCCGTATGGGCTTCTCAGGTGTTGAAATCCCATGAAGTGGCGCTGTTGGCACTGTTAGAGGTGCTGTTTGGCATTGCATGGGCTTGGTGGGGTGCGAATGAGGCACCAACGCTTTCGGTTGTGATGGGCGGTGCTTTGGTACTGGGTGCTTTGGCTTTGAACGAAGTCACATCTTGGAGATCATCGAATGAATGACGTGCTTGTGTTGACGCATGGAGATGTCTTGGCCGAGGTGCAAGGGTCAGTGGGTTTGGTCACCTTGAACCGTCCCAAGGCTTTGAACGCCTTGTCTTTAGATATGGTGCGTAGCATCACCCATGTGTTGTCTGCATGGCAACACGACCCGCGTGTAAAAGCATTGGCTATGCGTGGCATGGGAAGAGAGGGCGCGTTTGGTGCTTTTTGTGCAGGTGGCGATATTCGCTTCTTTCACCAAGCCGCTTTGTCAGGCGATCCTCGCTTAGAAGATTTCTTCACCGAAGAATACCGTCTAAACCACTTGATTCACCATTACCCCAAGCCTTGCATCGTGTTCATGGATGGTGTGGTCATGGGTGGGGGCATGGGCTTGGCGCAGGGGGCTGCTTTGCGCATAGCAACAGAGCGCACCAAGATGGCCATGCCTGAGACCATGATTGGTCTGTTTCCTGATGTGGGTGGTGGGTATTTTTTGAGTCGATGCCAAGGTGCCTTGGGAGAGTATTTAGGCCTGTCGGGTCAAATGTTGAATGGCACTGAAGCGGTGTTCGCAGGCTTGGCCGATGTCTTGTGTGACAGTGCTGCTTTGAATGATTTATGGGCGGAGTTGCCCTCTATCAACTGGACACATGCAGATGCTTTGGCGCATTTCATATCGCAATTCAAAGCTTCTTCTCCATCCGCTAAAGCCTTTACACCTGCTTGGTGGAATCCATTCTTGAACCAAGTCTTCAGCGCACCTGATCTGCAAGGCATTGTCAAGGCACTGGCATCTTCCAATGCCCATCACGTCTTGGAGGCATTGCAAAAGCGCTCGCCCCTCATGCTGGCTGTCACCCTCGAACAAATTCGCCGTGCGCGTCACATGAACCTGAGCGATGAATTGCGTATGGAGCGCGACTTGGTGCGCCACAGTTTCCATCCACAGCATTTAGATCGCACCGCCACGCAAAGCGACACGGTAGAGGGTATTCGTGCCTTGGCCGTGGACAAAGACCATGCGCCCCATTGGTGGCCAGCGCGTATGGATGAAGTTACCAATGACATGGTGGCGCCATTCTTCACCAGCCCTTGGCCTGCATCTGCGCACCCTTTGCGTGACTTGCAAACACCTCATCGCTGAATTTTTAGGAAACCCTATGGCGACACCCATCAAAGTTTTGTTCGGTTTTCACGCGGTGGGTGTGCGACTGAAAACAGCACCTGCCTCGGTGATAGAAGTCTTTATGGATCCCACTCGCCGCGACGCTCGTATGCGGCAGTTTCTAGAGCGTGCCAAAGAGGCTAAGGTGAAATTGATTGAATCTGATGGCCCTCGCTTAGCACAGCTTGCGGGTAGCCATGGCCACCAAGGTGTGGTGGCAAGGGTGTATGCCATCGACATCGCCAAGTCTCTGGATACTTGTTTAGAGGCTTTGCCTACGAACGTACCAGCCTTGTTGTTGGTGCTTGATGGCATCACCGATCCCCATAACTTGGGCGCTTGTTTGCGTGTGGCCGATGGCGCAGGTGTTCATGCAGTTATCGCACCCAAAGACCATGCGGTGGGGATCAATGCCACCGTGGCCAAAGTGGCCAGTGGCGCTGCTGAAACCGTGCCTTACTTTATGGTGACCAATTTGGCACGTACCTTGAACGAACTGAAAGAACGCAATATCTGGGTGATCGGCACCAGCGACGATGCAACCCACACCTTGTATGACATTGATTTAAAAGTTCCCACAGCCTGGGTTCTGGGTGCGGAGGGCGATGGCCTGCGGCAACTCACCCGTAAGACTTGCGACCAATTGGTGTCCATTCCCATGGCCGGAGGCGTGGAAAGCTTGAACGTGTCGGTGGCCAGCGGTATTTGTTTGTACGAAACCGTCAGACAACGCAGGTCTTGAGCCACCTCTTGAAACTTCTCTAAGCGCCCTTAGATTCAAAATACCCGATGCCTTAGGGGTCTGGGAATTTGATTCACTTGCTTTATTTAAGGAGAAATTCATGGCTTATTCATTTGGACGTAATTTATTGTTGAGTTCGGTCGGCTTTGAGCGATTGATCGATGCATTTGAGCAGTATGAAACAGCAGAGTCGACTGCCCGTCCGACCGCATATCCCCCTTACAACATCGTCAAGTTAGACCAGCACGACTATGCAATAGAAATTGCAGTGGCTGGATTTGGACAAGACGAAATTGATATCACTGCCGAGGGCAACAAACTGGTGGTTGAGGGCAAAGTCAAGGTTCAGCCCCATGGTGAATACCTGCACAAAGGCATTGCCACCCGTGACTTTAAACACCAATTCACCTTGGCTGAAACCGTGGTTGTGCGATCTGCGGATGTGGTCAACGGCATGCTGGTGATTCGTTTGGAAAACGTGATTCCTGCAGAAAAACTTCCCCGCAAAATCATGATCGGGGACGCCAGCAAACATGTAGTGGCAGAGCGTTTGGCTGCTTAACCGCGTTGTTGAAAAGTTACCCCCATCTCATTCATCAAGAGGTGGGGGTTCATTCAACAAAGACCACCGTTCATGGTCTCGCCATTCACCGTTCTTTCTCAAAAAATGTCGACTTAAACCTTCTTTTTCAAACCCACAGGCTTTGATCAAAGCAATGGATGAAAAGTTGTCTGGTTGAATATTGGCTTCCAAGCGATGCAGCTTGAATGATCCAAAAGCCTTGGCAATCACATGCTGAACGGCTTGACGCATCAAACCTTGCTTTAACTGACCTGCAAAGCCATAGTAGATGAGGTAGGCATTTTGAAAATCGCCTCGGAAAATATCTTGGAGTTCAACCACGCCAACCATTTCTTGTGTGTCAGTGCGAATCGCTACATAAGCTTGGTCCTCGGCTGTATTCATTTCTTTGATGTAACGCTGAAAAGCTTTGGCGCTGGTAGGGACCTTTACCCATCTGCGGTGCAATTCTCGGCTTCGCCGAATATGCCCCATGAAAACCGTTTCATCAGATGCTTTTAAATGGCGAAGTTGCACGCTGCACATTTCACATTCCCAAGATTGCACCGATGACTGCACCACCCAGCATCAACCACAGCAGATGTACACGAGTGTTTAAAACAAGCAGCATGCTCAAAGCACATACCAGCAGCAAGCGCCAATCCATCTCTGGGTTACTGGCGGTTTGCAGCAACCAACCGGCTGACAGCATCAAACCCATCACTAGCGGCACCATGCCTGCTTTGAACGCACGAACACCGCGTGCATGTTGATGCAATTGCAACCACTTACCCATAAAGTAACTGAGCAAAGAGGAGGGTAAAACCGCTGCGATAAGCAGCCCCAATGCCATCAGCAAACCTGTAACCACGGCAAGAGTCCCTGTTTCAGACCTACCCGCTGCTTGTAAACCGATATTCCAGCCCATCACTGCCACCAGCAAGATATTGGGACCTGGTGCGATTTGCGCCAAGGTGACCGACTGACTGAATGCGGTTTCACTCAGCAGCTGTAAATCATTCACCAAATAACGGTGCATGTCTGGCACGATGGCCAAAGCGCCACCGATAGCCAGCAAGGACAACATACAAAAATGCAGATGCAACTGCAACCACAGTTGCCATGTCATGGCGATTCCTTTGGCTGTAAGCGCCACCACGTGAGGCCGCACGAAACAAGGCCCACCACCCCAATCACATGTGCTAAGGGCCAATGCAACACGGCCACCAAAACAAAGCTCAATGCGGTAAAGGACAAAGCCAACACCTTACCGATGGGGTGTTGATTCACGGTAGGCCAAAAACGCCAACCCGCTGCCATCACCATACCTGCTGCCGCCGCCCCCATGCCATGCAAGGCAGAGGCCACGATGGGTAAATGGGCGAACGCTTGGAAGGTAAAAACAATGGTCAGCATCAACAAACCAGGGATCATGAGCAAGCCAGCCATGGCGGCCAGCGCACCTGTTGGACCAAAGTGTTTGCCACCCAGCATGACCGACAGGTTGACCACATTCGGGCCGGGCAGGGTTTGCGCCAAAGCCCACTCTTCGGCAAATTCCGAGAGTGTCATCCATTGTTTTCTATCAACTATTTCACGTTGCACCACGGCCAACACGCCACCAAAGCCTTGCAGGCCCAGCCAAGTGAAGGACAAAAACAAATCAGTGCGGGAGCGGGGGGCGTTTGAAATAACAAGGCTTTCTAAGGTGATTAGGCGTATGTTAGTGGGAAATACCCCCACCACTTAGAATCAAGGGCTGATGAACGCCCCCATAAACGTCTCTTTTTTCCCCCGCGTTGCCAAGCCTCTGACCAGTTACCGCAAGTACTGGGCCGCTCGCTTTGGCACCGCGCCGTTTTTGCCTATGAATCGCGCAGAAATGACGCAACTCGGTTGGGACAGTTGCGACATCATTTTGGTCACGGGTGACGCTTATGTGGACCACCCGAGTTTCGGCATGGCGGTGATCGGCCGCATGCTGGAAGCGCAAGGGTTCAGAGTGGGCATCATCGCGCAACCTGAGTGGCACAGTGCCGAGGCGTTTCAAGCTTTGGGCAAACCCAATTTGTTTTTCGGTGTGACCGCGGGCAATATGGATTCCATGATCAACCGCTACACCGCTGACCGCAAAATCCGCAGCGACGATGCTTACACACCCGGAGGCGTGGGCGGCAAGCGACCCGATCGCAGCGTGTTGGTCTACAGCCAACGTTGTCGAGAAGCCTATGCCGAGGTGCCCATCGTCATTGGCGGCATCGAGGCCTCGTTGCGACGCATCGCGCATTACGACTATTGGCAAGACAAGGTGCGTCGCGCCATCCTGATTGACGCCAAGGCCGATTTGCTGCTGTACGGCAATGCCGAGCGGGCCTTGGTGGAAGTGGCGCATCGATTGGCGGCCAAAGAAGCCATTGCCGACATCACCGATGTGCGGGGCACGGCGTTCATCGTCAAGCACACCCCTGAAGATTGGTTCGAGATCGATTCCACCGAGGTGGACATGCCGGGTCGTGTCGAGTCGCATGTCAATCCATACCTGATGGTCAGCGAGCAAGCCATGGCGCAGGGCGAGAGTTGTGCCCGGCAAGATGAGTTGGACGCGCGTATGCCCGTCACTGCAAGGAGCGAAGTGACTAAGCATGTCAAAGTCCCACCCCGCAACAAAAGTGTCATCCGCCTGCCCAGCTACGAACAGGTGAAAAGCGATCCCGTACTGTATGCCCATGCCAACCGCGTCCTTCACTTGGAGACCAACCCCGGCAATGCCCGTGCCTTGGTGCAAGCACACGGTGAAGGTCGCACCGCTCGCGACGTGTGGATCAACCCTCCGCCCATTCCGCTCACCACAGCCGAGATGGACCATGTGTTCGACCTGCCTTATGCCCGCAGCCCGCACCCGGCTTATGCAGACGCCCAAGGTGGTCATGATGGTGAGACCAAGATTCCTGCGTGGGAAATGATCCGTTTCAGCGTCAACATCATGCGCGGGTGTTTCGGTGGTTGCACGTTTTGCTCGATCACCGAGCATGAAGGGCGCATCATCCAAAGCCGCAGCGAAGAATCTATCTTGCGCGAAATTGAAGACATACGCGACAAAGTGCCCGGTTTCACCGGCGTGGTCAGTGACTTGGGCGGTCCCACGGCCAACATGTACCGGATTGGTTGTCGTACGCCCGAGATTGAAGCTGCTTGTCGCAAACCGAGTTGCGTTTACCCTGGCATTTGTCCGAACTTGAACACCAGCCATGCCGCGCTGATCCAGCTCTACCGCAAAGCTCGCGCTTTGCGTGGCGTGAAAAAAATCCTGATCGGCTCAGGCTTGCGATACGACTTGGCGGTCGAAAGCCCTGAGTATGTGAAAGAGTTGGTGACCCACCATGTGGGTGGCTATTTGAAAATTGCGCCTGAGCACACCGAGGGCAGCCCGCTGTCCATGATGATGAAGCCGGGCATTGGCAGTTACGACCGCTTCAAGCAAATGTTTGACAAGTACAGCGCCGAGGCGGGCAAGAAGCAATACCTGATTCCCTACTTCATCGCGGCGCATCCGGGCACGCGTGACGAAGACATGATGCACTTGGCGGTATGGTTGAAGAAAAATGGTTTTCGGGCCGACCAGGTGCAAACTTTTTACCCTAGCCCCATGGCCACCGCCACGGCCATGTACCACTCGGGAAAAAACCCGTTGCGCCGTGTGGGGCGTGAAAGTGAAGCTGTCGACATTGTCCGTGGTGACAAGCGCCGTCGTTTGCACAAAGCGTTTTTGCGCTACCACGATCCAAACAACTGGCCACTCTTGCGTGAGGCCTTGAAGGCCATGGGACGTGCCGACCTGATTGGCAACGGCAAACAGCATTTGATACCGAGGTTTCAACCTTTGAACACAGAGGGCTATACCAGCAGTCGGCGTAAAAACAGCACCTCGGCCGCGGCCAAAACTTCGCCAGTGACGCAGGGACGGGTGAAAGCAGCTCCGGGTAAGATACTGACACAGCACACAGGTTTGCCGCCGCGCAAAACCAAATAAGAGACTGCCGCGTCGCGATGCTCCTCGCAGTGACGCGCTTACAAAGCCATGGTGTGCAGTGGCAAGTCGTTTGCCTCTGCTATCGCATCCACCTGCTTGCAGGTTAAGGTGGCGAAAAATGCAGTCAAATGGTTTTTGGTTTTGGGTGACAACATGATGTTTTGCCCTGGTTTGGCAGCAGGCAAACCAGCGACCTGAGCCAGACGGGTTGCAAAATGTGGTTCCAATGCCGCCACCGCAACCCTGCCGTTTCGACATGCATATATGCCATAACCTGCATGTGCGCCACCCACAGAGCCCTTGGGCACAGTCAAGCCCCAGTGTCTAGGCAATGCCAAATACGCTGCCGCGTCTTCCAATGCCACTTCATGACAAACCCCTTTTCCAGGCGATCGACCCGGTTGTGCACGTTGCCACAAAGCCTTCAATACCGCTTCACTGGCTTGCAGTGAGCCAGCCATGTCGGCAAACAAGGTGGCAGGAAGATCCAATCCGGTAACCAAACCATTAGCCGCCAAATAGGTCAAGTCATGGCCTGGAATCTCTGCACCAACACCAGCTGATCCAACAATGCTGACCATGTTCAAAGAGGGAAAACGTGCATGTAAATCAACCCAAACCAAACCTAATTTTTTAAGTGCGGAGGGCCGAAACGATGTCAGCAGTACATCGGTTTTTTGCAAGAGCTTGTGCAACTTTGCTTGACCTTTGGGGGTTTTCAAATCGGCTTGCACCACTTGAACACCCGCATGCAATTGCGCATAGGCATGGGGTGCATACAAACCCATGGGGTCGGAAGTTGCGCCTTTGACAAGTCCAGCAGGCGGCATGGGTTCAAGCTTGGTGCATTTCGCTCCCATGTCTGCCAAGCGCATCAATGCCGCAGGGCCAGGCAGGTTCAGGGCCACACTCAAGACACGTACCCCTTTTAATGTGTTGCTTGAAGGCTTGAACGACGACTTATTCATTGGCCAAAATCCAGCGGCAAGCCCACATAGTTTTCAGCCAAGGATTTCGACAAGGCTTGGCTGTGAACCAAATAATCCAATTCGGCTTCTTGCATCTTTTGACCAAAACCCTCACTGTCTGGAAAACGGTGCATCAGTGTGGTGAGCCACCATGAAAAACGCTCAGCCCGCCAAATACGCGCCAAAGCGCGTTGTGAATAATGGTCGATACCTGCATGGCTTTTTTCTTTGAAATACTCCATCAATGCACTGCTGAGGTATTTCACATCGCTGGCAGCCAAATTCAAACCTTTAGCGCCTGTGGGCGGCACGATATGCGCGGCGTCACCTGCTAAAAATAAACGTCCAAAACGCATAGGTTCGGCCACAAAACTGCGCAAAGGTGCGATGCTTTTTTCAATAGAGGGGCCTATCGCCATACGCTCAGCCATCTCAGGATCTAAACGGCGACGAATTTCATCCCAAAACCGCTGATCACTCCATTCTTGTACCGAGTCGCTCAAGGGGCATTGCACATAGTAGCGACTGCGCGTTAGGCTTCGCATAGAACACAGCGCAAATCCACGTTCGCTATTGGCATACACAATGGCATGGGTAGAAACAGGGGGGACATCGGCCAACACGCCCAGCCAACCAAAGGGGTAAACCTTCTCGTATTCCTTGATGGCACCAGCAGGGACACTGGCCCGTGCGACGCCATGAAAACCATCACAACCCGCAATGAAGTCGCATTGCAACACATGCGCTACGCCATCTTTAAAATACTGAACTTGGGGTGATGAAGTGTCAAAGTCGTGCAGGCTGACATCGTGTGCTTCGTAAACGGTGGTCAAACCCAATTGGGCACGGTGCGCCATCAAATCTTTGGTGACTTCAGTTTGTCCATAGGCGGTGACCACTTTGCCGCCAGTCAGTTGGGTGACTTCAATGGGGTGGCGTGTGTTTTTGAACACCAATTCGATGCTGTGGTGAACGGTACCTCCCTCAGACACAGCCGCCCCAACACCGGCCTCATGCAGCAAATCAACCGTGACTTGTTCCAAGATACCTGCACGTATGCGGCCTAAAACATAGTCAGCGCTTTGACGTTCCACAATCACATTGTCAATGCCTGCCTTGTGGAGCAAAGCACCTAACAAAAGGCCTGATGGGCCTGCACCAATGATGGCAACTTGTGTGCGTTGGTCAGCCATGTTCAGACGCCTAAATGCTGTTTCAAGATATCGGGTTGGTTTAAAAGCGTGTCGCTGCTTCCTTGGAACACCACTTCTCCTTTAACCAAAATGATGTTTTGCTGGGTGATCTGGGTCACGTGGTGCCAGTTTTTGTCGACGATGACGGTGCTGATGCCTGACTGCGCTACCAAAGCGCAGATACGCCAAATGTCCAAGGCAATCAATGGTGCCAAACCTTCTGTCGCTTCATCCAGCAGCAATAAATCGGGGTTGGTCATCAAAGCCCGACCAATGCTGAGCATTTGCTGCTCACCGCCACTGAGTTGCTGGCCCCCATGTGCCAAGCGCTCCGCCAAGCGAGGAAAGGTATCAAGTACCCGTTGGTAAGTCCAGTCTTGTTGTCCGCGTATTCCCGGGCGTTGAGCCATGACCAAGTTTTCGTGCACACTGAGGTTACCGAAAATACCCCGCCCTTCGGGAACATAAGCCATACCGATGTTGGCAATGGCGCAGGGCGATTGACCTTGTATGGCCTGCCCTTGAAATTCAATGCTGCCACTGCGAGGCTTAAGCAAACCGGTGATGCTTTTAAGCAGCGTTGATTTGCCCATGCCATTGCGACCCATCAAACCCACTGTTTGGCCGCGTTCGATGGTGAAGTCCAAGTCACGCAGTACATGGCTGGCACCATAAAAGGCATTGAGTTCACGCACTTTCAATAAGATGTTGCTCATGCGCTGGCCTCACCGAGGTAGGCTGCTTGAACATGGGTGTCGTTGCGTATGGCTTCAGGTGTGCCACTGGCAATCACAGTGCCATTCACCATCACTGTCAACACGTTTGCCAGGGCAAATACCGCGTCCATATCGTGCTCTACCAACAACATGGCATGGTCTTTTTTCAAAGTATGCAGGAGTTGAATCATGGTCTCAGCCTCAGCAGCACCCATGCCCGCTAAGGGTTCGTCTAACAAAAGCACTTCAGGTTCGGTAGCCAAGACCATGGCGATTTCGAGTTGTCGTTGAATGCCATGGCTAAGCATGGCAGCGGTGGTGTTTTTCCACGCCAGTAAACCTGACATCTGCAAAGCGCGTTCCGCACGCGCTACCACCACGGGATTGCGCTCGGTTCTACCCCACCAAGACAAAGGGTTGTAAGGCGCGTAGGCATCTTTGGCTTGGGCTGCTAACAGGAGGTTTTCCCACACACGCAATGGAAGAAACACATTGGTTTTTTGGTAACTGCGGCCCAAGCCATTCAGCGAGAGGCGGTGATGTGGCCACCCTGTGACCGATTGGCCTTTAAGCCATAACTCACCACTGCTGGCAGAAATATCTCCGCTGAGCAAATGGGTGAGCGTGGTTTTCCCTGCACCATTGGGGCCAATGACGGCATGCAACTGGTCTTTGTACAAGGACAGCGACACACCATTGACGGCAAGCAAACCACCAAAGCGTTTGCTCAACAAAGACGCCTTAAGCAAAGGCTCAGTCATTTTGCTCGGCTCCCAGGGCGAAGCAAACCCATGAGCCCTTGGGGTGCAATGACGACCACCAAGACGATGAGCAATCCCATCCACAACTGCCAATGTTTGCCCAAATCAAACCCGCCAACTTGAGGCAAGTCTTTGAACACATGCATAAACAACTCAAAACCAAAAGCCCCGACCAAGGCCCCAGCCACATTGCCCATGCCACCCAATATCACCATCATGATGGCGTGGGCACTCATGTGAAAACCCATTAATTCGGGATTGACATAGCCCGATTGCGCCGCCCATAAATACCCCGCTAGCCCAGCCAAAGCACCGGCAAGTGTGAAAGCGGTCAGTTTGTAACTGAAACTGTCATAGCCCAAGGCTTGGGTGCGGTGTTCATTGAGTCGAATGCCGTTCAAAGTTCTGCCAAAGGGACTGACCAACAGGCGACGTAAGAATACATAGACCAGCACCAAACACACCAAGGTGAAGTAATAAAGCACTTGCTTGTTTTCCATGTCCAAACCCAGGGCGACAGGGCGAACATTGATGTACAGACCATCGGAACCCCCCAAGCCCTTGTTGTCAAAAAACAGGAAGTACACCATTTGTGAAAACGCCATGGTGACCATGATGAAGTAAATGCCATGCGTACGCACCACTAAACAACCAATCACCAAGGCCACCAGGGCTGCGCCCAAAATGGCCAAGGGCAAACTGATGGCCCAACTCGCGCCCGTGTCAGCAGGGGACAAAAACGCCAATACATAGCCTGCCAAGCCAAAGTAAGCCGCATGACCTAAGGAGACTAAGCCGGTGATACCTTGCAGCAAGTCCAAGCTCATGGAGAAGATGGCCAAAATCATCATGCGTGTGACCATTTGGGTGTAGAAGTCTTGTCCCGCGAAAGGAAAGGCCAGCAAAGCCATTAAGCCTATGCTCAGCAAGGCTTGTACGCTTCGCGGCAAAGTTTCCATGTGGGCTTGAGGTGTGCTCATTGTTTGAACAAGCCCTCGGGTTTTAAAAGCAGCACCAAGGCCATCAAGACATACACCAGCATGCTGGCAAATTGGGGCAACAAGACCTTGCCAAAGGTATCAACCAAGCCCACCAACAATGCTGCTATCAGTGCGCCGCGAACAGAGCCTATGCCTCCGATCACCACCACCACAAAACACATGATCAGTACTTGAGAGCCCATATAAGGGTAAACACTGGACAAAGGTGCGATCAACATGCCACCCAGAGTTGCAAGCGCCACACCCATGGCGAAGACCAAGGAGTGCAATCGAACAATGTTGACGCCCATGGCTTGTGCCATATCGCTGTTGAAAGCACCTGCACGAATTTTCATGCCCAGTTTGGTTTGACTTATCAATAGCCACAAGCCCAATGCCAGCGCACTGCAAACAACCAACATGAACAAACGATAAGCAGGATAAGACAGGGTGTCGGTGAGGTGAATAGACCAGTCCAACACTGCAGGTACGGCCACACTGTGTACATCGTCCCCCCAAAGCATAGAGCGCAGTTCTTCAAAAAGATAAATGAGTCCAAAGGTCAGCAATACCTGATCCAAATGGCTGCGATGGTAGAAATGTTTGAACAGCAGTTTCTCTAGCAACCATCCAATAGTGACGCTGATAAGCGTACCCACCACCACAGCCAAAGCCAAATTGCCCCAAGTGTTTGTTAGCGAATAAGCCAAATAAGCGCCAAGCATATAAAAGCTGCCATGCGCCAAATTGACCACGCCCATGATGCCAAATATCAGCGTCAAACCTGCCGCCAGTAAAAACAGCAAAAGACCGTATTGAACGCTGTTGAGCAGCTGTATCAGAATGTTAGCGAGGTCCATCAACCCAACTTGCAGCCTACGCCAGAATCTGACAACGCCTTGGCAGCGACGCCCATGACCACATTTTCCTTGCCTTTGACCACGCGCAAATACATGTCTTGCACGGGGTTATGGGCTTTGCTCATGGTCCATTTGCCGCGTGGGCTGTCAATGACTGCACCCTCCATAGCGGCATACAGGGCTTTTTTATTTGAGAGGTCGCCGCCAACAGCCCCTGCACCTTGCAGCAGCAACAATCCCGCATCGTAGCCTTGTACTGCGTAGACATCCGGTTGCATTTTGTAGGTCTTGGCATAGGCCAAGCGGAAGGTGTCGTTTCGCTTGGTTTGCAAAGAGGCGCTGTAATGAAGCGTGGTCATGATGCCTTGCGCAGAGGGCGCTAACTCGTCATCCAATAAGCCCTCGGTCAGAAAACCTGAACCATACAAAGGAATTTTGCCTGCCAAGCCTGCTGCAGCGTAATCGCGAATGAACTTGGAGGCTCCTCCACCTGAGAAAAAGCAAGCCACTGCATCGGGTTTGATAGAAGCAATTTCGGTTAATAAAGCTTGGAATTCCACATTGGGGAAAGGCAGCCCCAGTTCTTTCACAATGGTGCCCCCCGCAGCTGTGTAACCTTCTTTAAAACCTTCACCGGCTTCGTCACCTGCCGCGTATTTCCAAGTGATCCATACGGCTTTTTTATGGCCTTTGTCCACCATGACTTTGCCCAATGCTTGGGTGGTTTGACCATTGCTGAATGAGGTACGAAACACATTGGGAGCACACAGCGCACGGGTCGCTGCATGCATACCTGCGTTGGGAATGATATTGAGCACACCGGTTTCACGGGCGACTTTGTGTATGCCCATTTGCACACCTGAGTGCACGGTACCGATGAGCACATCGACTTTGTCACGTTGCACCAACTTATTGGCGTTTTCAACGCCTTTAGAGGGCTCAGACTCGTCATCCACTTTGAAGAACTCCACTTCACGACCACCCACTTTGCCGCCTGCTTCTTGCAATGCCATGCGAAAGCCGTTGTCAATAGAGACACCTAACTGCGTGTAAGTACCGGTGTAAGGCAGCATGAGGCCAACGCGCAATTTGGCATTTTGTGCCTGTGCAGGTACCCAAAGCCCAGAGCTTGCAGCACCCACGATAGCAGCGGTGCTAGTTAACAGTTGTCGGCGAGAGGCCATGGAAGTCTCCTGAGGGGATGTTTATTGAGAAAGAGCGCGGAGTTTAAAGCGCTGAATTTTGCCTGTGGCAGTTTTGGGGAGTTCATCCACAAACTCAACCCAACGGGGGTATTTGTAGGGCGCAAGCTGGGATTTCACATGTTGTTTGAGTTCATCTGTGGTCAGTGACTTACCCGGTTGGGTCACCACAAACGCTTTGGGTTTGGTCAAGCCTTGTTCATCATCATGGCCAATCACAGCAGCCTCAAGTACAGCAGGGTGGGACATGAGGGAGGCCTCTACCTCAAACGGCGAGACGTAAATACCACCAACTTTCAGCATGTCATCGCTGCGGCCACCATAGGTATAGAAACCATCTTCATCGCAGCTGTATTTGTCGCCGCTGCGGGTCCATTCACCTGCAAACGTATGCTTGGTTTTTTCGCGGTTATTCCAATACATGATGGCCGATGTGGGGCCTTGAATTTGCAATTCACCCAACTCGCCCACAGCGCAGGCATGCCCCTCGTCATTGACCAAGCGCAAGGCATAGCCGGGCACCACTTCGCCCGTGGTGCCATAGCGAACACGCCCAGGTCGATTGGACAGAAAAATATGCAGCATTTCGGTCGAGCCAATGCCGTCCAAAATATCGGTTCCGTACTCGGATTGCCAACGCTTGCCAATATCCGCGGGCAAGGCCTCACCCGCACTGGTACACACCCGTAAATTCAAAGCTTGGGCCTTTGGCCTTGAAGCTTGGGCGAGCATGCTGGCAAACAGGGTGGGCACACCATAAAAAACAGTAGGTTGGTGCCTTTGGAGTATGTCAAACACATCGGCAGGTGTGGCGCGCTTGTCAAACAACACCGTGGTTGCACCTTGGGCCAAAGGAAAGCTCAGGGCATTGCCAAGCCCATAGGCGAAAAACAATTTAGCCGCAGAAAACACCACATCGTTTTGTTGCAGTCCCAATACCCCACGTCCATATAACTCGGCAGTTTGGATGATATGGCTGTGCAAATGCAAAGTCCCTTTAGGCGAACCAGTAGAGCCACTGGAGTACAACCAAAAACACACATCATCTGACAAGGTATGAACGCATTCGCTAAGGGGTTGGCTATTGCGAATGAGTTGGGAAATGCTTTCCGAAGGGCGTGCAGGCGCATCCTCGTCAATGAAAACGTGTTGACAAGTTGTGACCAAGGGCAGAATGTTTTCAAATTGGGGCCATAAAGCCGATGAGACGATCAAGCCTTTGGCTCTGGAGTCGCGCAACATGTATTCATAGTCTTTGGTTGTCAACAAGGTGTTGACCGCAATGGGCACAACCCCTGCCAAGATACAACCCAAAAACACCACAGGCCAATGCAAACCATCGTGCATGCACAACAAAACCCGTTGTTCTTGCTCAAACCCTGTGTCTATTAAGCTTTGTGCAAAACAATGGGCTTGGTGGCTGAGTTCACCGTAGCTCAACTTTTTGTTGGTAGAGGCTTCTATGTAAGCAATCTTGTTGGGGCGCTGCGAATGGCGGGACAGCAAATCGTGGGCGGCGTTATAAACCCGCGGTATCGCCATAGCAGGCTTGGATTGATCTGTATGCTGGCCATTCATAAGTGCATATTATTGCCTAGGCATAACTGCATCAAAATGCATGGAGCGGCTTTGCACCAGCGCTATGTTGAGTGTGGGTAGAATGCACGCATCGGGGTGTAGCGCAGTCTGGTAGCGCATCTGGTTTGGGACCAGAGGGTCGTAGGTTCGAATCCTATCGCCCCGACCATTTAGTAGAAAAGGCCCCTTCCGGGGC
Source organism: Limnohabitans sp. (assembly GCA_036787995.1). Classification (GTDB taxonomy): domain Bacteria; phylum Pseudomonadota; class Gammaproteobacteria; order Burkholderiales; family Burkholderiaceae_C; genus Limnohabitans. Next base: position 56,461 of record DAIQOH010000001.1, read on the forward strand.
CTTTTTTGTTCCATTTCTGCCCGTAGCTCAGTTGGATAGAGCAACAGCCTTCTAAGCTGTGGGTCGGGGGTTCGATCCCCTCCGGGCAGGCCAATGACCTGTGTTGTCAATGGTGCTCTTTGGGTTTTTCCTTGGCAGCTTTATCAAAGAAGTGGTACCAGCATTCCTCTTTGGCCAGCACATTGCTTTTATTGTCCAAGCAGTAAGCACGTCTGATTTTGCGCTCGTGGTCGGTGATGAAGTAGCTGCGATACAAGGTTTTGTTCAACACATACATGATGACGGTGCGTGACTGGGGGCAAGATTCCCCAAGAATGCAACTGCGCATAACGTTGGGGCTGACATAAAGCTCAACAGAAACAATGGGCAATTTTTTGCCGTGGTGGGTCGCTACCAATCTCACCGCACAGGTTGAGCCACTGACTTTGTTTAAACCGTCTTTAGCGGCCAGCATATTGGCTTCTTCCGCCATCAATTGCCTAAACCATTCGCCAATCACGCCGCGGCACACAAAGTATTCTTCCTCTTCGGTTTTGTGAAATGGCTCTATGTACGGACGGCGCTTGGAGTCAAAGTAAAAAAGCGGTTCTTGCCCTTCAAAGGTACGCGTGGGTTTTTCGGCTTTCCCGCCGCCACCATGGGCATCCTTCGCGGGCGCCCCATGATCATCCTTTTTGGCTCCGTGATCGTCTTTTGCGGGTGCACCATGATCGTCATTCGCCCATACTGGGGTTACCCACAGTGACTGTAGGCCAATAAGGCAGGCAAATACAAAAATAAAGCGCAGTTTGTTCATGGGTGGTATGGGGTGCATCCTGTGAATCGACCGAAAAACCGAAGTCTTGAGTGCTACACCCGTTTATTCAATGGTGTAACAGGTGGAATTCCGGTGCCATTTGCCGGTGTCAGTCACGCAATGCTGGAAAATTTCTTTGGAGTTGGTGTTGGATAAGAAATAAGAGCGGTAGATGGATTTTTTGATAGGTACAAAATTCACCGTCCGGAAAACAGGGCAAAAGTCATTGCGGACACACTTATCAAACTCTTTGCGTGATTCAAATAATTGCACGCCTATGCGGCCAGGAGTTAAGCTTTTTTCAGTGCCATAGGTCACGATGCAGTTTTCACCATGCACAAACGGCAAATCGGCCAACTCATTGAAATAGTTCATTTCCGCCACGATCAACTCCAAAAACCAAGGTCCAATCACGCCTTTGCATTCGTAGTAGTCCATTTTGTCTTTGTGGTTAACAACTTCTCCTAAGGGGCGGTTGGTTTTATCTAGCAAGACCATGGGCTCCTTGCCGGAGTTGGGTGGCCTGGCTTTGGATGCTCTGGGAGCTTCTTCTTTGCCTTCTTGGCTTTGCGAGCCCTCATTCAACACCGCTTGAACTCGGCGCTCAAAGCTTTCAGGGTCACCCTTGGTATCGGTGCGTTTTTCAGGTATGGGTTTGTATTTGGGTTCAGCATCAGGTTTTGAATCGGAGCAAGCCACCAGCGCAAGCATCAAGCCCAGGGCAGTTACACAAGAAAGAAGAAAAGGTTTGCGCATGGTCAATCAAATGTTGCGGTGTTAAGAGGTATTATCAGTGCAAGATAAATACCTATCGATCGATTGCTTTTATATGACGTGTATTCGTTTTTCTTATATCTTTTCCTGTTGTTTGTGTGTGTTAGCAACGGCGTGCGGCGGGGGTGGTCGCTCAGTCACGGTGGAAGACGGTATGTCTTCCAAAACAGTGACATTGTTCTCATCAGGGCTTAATGGGCCTAAGCATATGGTTTTCAAAGATGGCAATTTGTATGTCGCTAACGCTGGAACCCATAGCATCAAGAATGCGCAAACAGGTGAAAATTATTTTTCTTTGAACGGGTTTGTCCCTTTTGGTATGGCGCTGTATGGCAATGATCTGTTCTTCACTGGTACCGGTAGCTCTGCAGGTATTTACAAGAACCAAACCAACATTGTTTTAAGGGACAACTACTACGGCATTGGCTTTGCGAACGGGAAGTTGTATGTTGCAGATAACGCCTACAGTCAAGTAGCGACTTACGACATCGCCAACTTCAACATCGTCCTGGAGACGCGGGCTGTTCCTCAAGGTTTTTTACAGGGAATAGGTGTTTCTGGCTCTGATGTTTTTGTCACGGTTTCAGCGCCGGGCAAGGTGATCAAAATTTCTGGCCCTACCAATGATGAGATGGCTTGGGGAAGTTTTTCCTTACCCAATGCGATCGTCTTTGATGGCACCTACGCGTATATCGCCAACAAGGGTGATGTGAATGGGGATGGCGGATACATCAGCCGCAAAAAAATGTCGGACAGCAGTGCGGCTGAGGTTTTCATTGATGGCACAACGGGCAATTGGAAAACCAACAATCCAGGGTTTTGCGGATTGGCTGGATTGGCTATCAGTGGCTCTTATTTGTACGCCAGCAATGGCACATGCACCAGTGGCAACAACGCCAACACGGTGTTGAAAATCAAGCTGTAAAGGTTGGCATTAACGCTTTTCGTATTGCGTCTTGCCAAACAGCGTTTCCATGGCTTTTTTATCGTCTTGCAGGGGTTTGCGCAACTCGGCCAATACCGCACAACCGCGTTGTACTGCTGGACGTGCACCAACGGTATCAAACCATTCTTTCAGGCGGGGGTAATCCGCCCAATCAATGCCTTGGTGCTCCCAACTGCGTACCCAAGGGAAGATGGCAATGTCTGCGATGGAATAGGTTTTTCCAGCAATATAAGGGTGGTGTGCCAGTTGCCTGTCCATCACGCCATACAAGCGTTTGGCTTCATTGGTGTAGCGCTCAATGCCGTAAGGCACTTTTTCGGGGGCGTAAATGCGGAAATGGTGGGCTTGGCCCAGCATGGGACCCACACCACCCATTTGGAACATCAGCCATTGCAGCACTTCATATTTGCCCCGGTCATTGCTGGGCATGAATTTGCCCGTTTTGGCAGCCAAGTACACCAAAATAGCACCCGACTCAAACAAACTGATGGGCTTGCCGTCCGGTCCGTGGGGGTCGACCAGGGCAGGAATCTTGTTGTTCGGGCTGATGGTCAAAAACTCGGGCGTGAACTGCTCGCCTTTGCCAATATGCACGGGGTGCGCCAGCCAGTCCCGCCCCAGGGCAAAACCACACTCTTCCAGCATGACATGAACCTTGTGCCCATTGGGGGTAGGCCATGTGTAGACATCGATCATGGGGTTTGGTGCTTTCATGGCTTAAGAACCGCGGGTAATGGGCATGTCCACTTCTTGCGGCAAAGTGGCGATGTGGCGAGCCAGTTCTAATTTGGCGATGGAGTTGCGATGCACCTCGTCGGGGCCGTCGGCCAAACGCAGAGTGCGTTGGTGGGCATAGGCGTAGGCCAATGGGAAATCATCGCTGACGCCGCCTGCACCGTGCGCTTGGATAGCCCAGTCGATGATTTGCGTGGCCATCACAGGGGCAATCACCTTGATCATGGCAATTTCGGTTTTGGCGATTTTGTTGCCCACCGTGTCCATCATGTAAGCAGCCTTCAGCGTCAACAATCGTGCTTGCTCGATCATGATGCGCGACTCTGCAATGCGTTCATGCCACACACCTTGGGCAGAAATGAGCTTGCCAAAAGCTGTTCGGCTGTTGAGGCGCTTGCACATCAACTCCAAAGCGCGTTCTGCACAGCCAATGGTGCGCATGCAGTGGTGAATACGGCCGGGGCCTAAGCGGCCTTGGGCGATCTCGAAGCCGCGTCCCTCACCCAAGAGCAAATTGCCCACAGGGACACGTACGTTCTTCATCAGCACTTCCATGTGGCCATGGGGCGCATCGTCGTAACCAAACACGGACAAAGGACGCAAAATTTCCACCCCAGGTGAATTGGCAGGCACCACGATCATGCTCTGCTGCGAATGACGTGGTGCATCGGGATCGGTTTTGCCCATGACGATGTACACCGCGCATCGGGGGTCACCTGCGCCAGACGACCACCATTTACGGCCATTGATAACGTAATGCTCACCATCGCGGCGGATGCTGCACTGGATGTTGGTGGCGTCAGATGAAGCCACATCGGGTTCGGTCATCAAAAACGCTGAGCGGATTTCACCGCGCAACAAAGGCTCTAGCCACTGGTCTTTCAAGGACTCACTTGCATAGCGCTCAAAGGTTTCCATGTTGCCGGTGTCAGGTGCCGAGCAGTTGAATACCTCGGCCGCAAAGGGCACACGACCCATGATTTCGCATAAAGGTGCGTATTCCAGATTGCTCAAGCCTTCGGGCGCTCTCTTGCTGTGAGGCAAAAACAGGTTCCACAATCCGGCTTTGCGTGCCAAAGGCTTGAGTTCTTCGACGATTTTGGTGGGAATCCAAGCGTTTCCTGCGGCACGATTGGCCGCAATTTCGGCATAAAAGCGGGCCTCGTTGGGGTAGATGTGTTCGTCCATGAAGGCAAGTAAGCGCGCTTGCATGGTTTTAACCTTGTCGGTGTAATCAAAATTCATCAGAGGCTCCGGTGGTATGAATGTTTCAAAATCAAAAACTGCTGCGTTGGGCAAATAACCAGGCCAATTCAGCCATGGGTCGTGCGCCGGCACCCGAGGCCTTGGCCTGAGCGCTGGACGCCGTACCGTCTTCCACCCGCTTGGCAATGCCTTGCAAAATGGCCGCAATGCGGAACATGTTGTAGGCCAGGTAGAAATTCCAATCGGGCTTTAATGCTTCCAAGGTGGTTAGGCCACTGCGTTGGCAATATAAATCGATGTACTCGTCTTCAAGGGGGATGCCCAAGGATGCGTGGTCTAGGCCCCCAATGCCTCTGAAACTGCCCGGTGGGATGTGCCACGACATGCAGTGGTAGCTGAAGTCGGCCAAGGGGTGGCCAAGCGTTGACAACTCCCAATCCAAAACCGCCAACACCCGCGCTTCGGTGGGGTGAAAAATCAGGTTATCCAAGCGGAAATCACCATGAACAACACAGGTGTGGTCCGCACGCGCACTGGCAGGCATATGGGCGGGCAGCCATTCCATCAGTTTGTCCATTTCTGGAATAGGCTGGGTGACGGAGGCGATGTACTGCTTGCTCCAGCGGCCAATTTGACGGTCGAAGTAGTTGCCGGGTTTTCCAAAATTTCCTAGGCCCTGGGTTTGATGGTTGACCGCATGCAAAGCGGCAATCACCCGGTTCATTTCCAAATAAATAGAGCGACGCTGCGCTGGTGTCATGTCTGGCAGCGCTTGGTCCCACAGTACGCGGCCTTGCACGAACTCCATGACATAAAAAGCACGGCCAATGACCGACTCGTCTTCGCACAGCACATGCATTTGGGCCACAGGTACGCCCGTGCCGTCCAAACCGCGCATGACTGCATATTCGCGTTCTATGGCATGTGCGGAAGGCAGTAATTTGGCGACCGGCCCAGGCTTGGCGCGCATGACATAGCTTTTGCTGGGTGTGATCAGTTTGTAAGTTGGGTTGGATTGGCCCCCTTTGAACATTTCCACCTGCAAAGGACCTGCAAAACCGGGCATATGGGCTTGCAGCCAGTGCGTCAATGCTTGTGTGTCGAAGCGATGGGCATCGCTGACCTCGCGGGTACCCACAAAATTGTCAAAGTTGCTCATAGGTTTATTCCGATGCGCTGATGCGCAACAAGGCTTCGCGGTCGCGTACCACCAAGCCACCTGGCTCGATGCGCAGGATCTCCTCGCGTTCCATGGCTTTCAACTCTTGGTTGACCCGTTGCCGAGAAGCGCCCAACAGTTGGGCTAATTCTTCTTGCGCTAAATGCAATCCGATGCGGGTTTCGCTGCCATGGTTCAGAGAGGGTACGCCGTAGCTGCGTGCGAGGTGTAGCAGTTGCTTGGCCAAGCGCGAGCGCAGGGGCAGGGTGTTGAGATCCTCGACCAAGCCAAACAGCTGGCGTATACGCCGCGCCTGTAAGCGCAGCATGGCGTCGTAAAACTCCACGTGGGCTGCCAAGATTTTCTGAAAGTCGGCTTTGGCCACGCACAAAATGGTGGTGTCCCCATGGGCGTATACATCGTGGGTGCGGGTATCGCCGTCCAAGATGGCCACATCGCCAAACCATATACCTGGCTCCACGTAGGTGAAAGTGATTTGCTTGCCCGACAAGGAGGTGCTGCTCACACGCACCGCGCCTTTGGCACACGCCATCCAGTCCTCGGGGGAGTCGCCCCTGGCGGATATCAAATCGCCGTCTTTGAGTCGTTTGACGTAAGCGCATCGCAGTATGTCGTGTCGCAGTGAGGGTGAAAGTGAGGAGAACCAACGTCCGGCGTTGATGGCCTCGCGTTCTTCTATGGTAAGGATGGGATCTTCCATGGGCTGTCTTGTCGGTGACCTGTGAATGAAAATTTGTCGCCGATGAGACCATCAGCGACAAGACTAGGGTTTGTATTGAGGGGTTTGTTTGTCTAAAAAGGCTTGAATCCCAATGCCAGCGTTGACATGGTTGAGATTTTTTAAGAAATGCTGTTTTTCTGTTTGCAGGTGTGAAAACACATCTTGATCGGCAGCTTGCGCCGTCAGTTCTTTGATACTGGCCAAAGCATTGGGAGCGCGTTGGTTTAACTGTTGGGCCAAAGCCAAGGCTTGGTGCAAAGCCTCGCCTGGCGGAGCAATTTGGTTGATCAGTCCCGCGTCTGACAAGCGTTGAGCAGGAATGCGTTCACCCAAAAACATCCATTGGTTGGCCAATGCCCTTGGCAATGCACGGCTTAAAAACCAACTGCCGCCACCATCGGGCGACAAACCCACGGAGGTATAGGCCATGACAAACACGCTGTCAGTCGATGCGACCACCATGTCACATGCCAACACCAAGGAAAACCCAGCGCCCGCAGCTGCACCTTCGACGGCAGCAATGACGGGTTTGGGAAAGGTTCGTATGGCTTCAATCCAGCTGTGCAGTGCATCGATGCCCATGGATTGCTGTTCGGGGGGCAAGTTGCGGTTGTGGAGAATGCGGTTCAAGTTACCGCCTGCACAAAAATGCTTGCCTTCACCCGTGATGACCACGCTTTGTACGTCGGGATTGGTTTCCGCCACATTCAATGCTTCAACGCCGGCACTGTACATGGCTGGATCAAGCGCATTGCGGTGCTCAGGGTTGGAAATGGTCAATACCAGTGTTTGGCCTTGGCTGTGACTTTTCAGTTGTGCGGTCATGGTTCAGTTGGGAAGGTGACGTAAGCTCAACCCCAATGCGCCACGCCTGCGAAGCCAAGGACTGGGGCGGTAACGGGGGTCACCGTACACCGTTTGTAGGTTAAATAACACTTCAAGCAGATTGTCAGCGCCAAGCCGATCACCCAAAGCCAGAGGCCCCATGGGATAGCCCAAGCCCAGCGTCACGGCGGTATCCAAGTCGGCAGGGCTGCAAATACCTTGTTGACACATATCGCTGGCAATGTTGACGATGGTAGCCACCACGCGCTGAGTCACAAAACCACCACTGTCTTGTATGACACTGACCGCTTTGCCGTCGCTGGCCATGAGCACATGGGCAGCGTCACGCATATCACTGCGTGTGGCTGGGTTGGTGGCCAAAACCCGGCGTTGGGTGGCATCGTCTGGCATCAACATATCGATGCCTAAAGTGCGAGCAGGGTCCAAGCGCTCCACAATGGCACAGGTAGTGACATCAAAGCCCAAAGGTGCAACCCAACATAGGGCTTGGTTGGACGGGGCAGCGCCAGTTTCGATGACGGCGCCAAGGTTTTTCAACAGTTGCAGCAATTCAGCGCGGCGGGCCGCACGCGCTGAGACCCATACCGGTGGATGGAGGGTACTGATCGGTGGCTTAATGTCAGAAGGGAGGTCGGGTTTGCCGTCGGCGTAGCGATAAAAACCTTGGCTGGTTTTGCGCCCCAACCATCCGCCCGCTAACCGCTGTGCAGTGATCACACTGGGTCGGTAGCGCGGCTCTTCAAAATACTGGTGGTAAATGGATTCCATCACCGGATGAGAAACATCCAATGCGGTCAAGTCCATCAATTCAAAAGGCCCCAACTTGAAGCCTACCTGGTCACGCAGGATACGGTCTATGGTGACAAAGTCTGCGACGCCTTCGCCAACAATACGCAATGCTTCGGTGCCATAACCGCGTCCCGCATGGTTAACAATGAAGCCCGGCGTGTCTTGCGCCAGTACGGCTTGGTGCCCCATGGTGAGCGCATAGGCTTTCAGTTTTTCACACACCTCAGGGGCGGTAGCAAGTCCAGGTACCACTTCCACCACTTTCATCAGCGGCACAGGATTGAAAAAATGCAAACCTGCAAAGCGCTCAGGGCGCTTCAATCCCGCAGCCAAAGCGGTGATGGACAAAGAAGACGTGTTACTGGCCAAAATGGCGTCAGCTTTAAGAACATCCCAGAGTTGCGAGAACAAGTCTCGTTTGATTTGGGCATTTTCAACAATGGCTTCAACCACCAAATCACAAGCCGATAAGTCATGCAAGCTGTCAACAGTCTTCAAAGCAGATAAATATGCTTGGTGTTGTTCCGCAGTGATGCGTTGCTTGTCGAGCATTTTTTGCCATTGGCCCGCAATGGATCTCAGCGCTTGTGTCACCCGTTCGCTAGATGCGTCGTACAACAAAACCTGGCTGCCTGCTTGCGCGGCCATTTGGGCTATGCCTTGACCCATTGCGCCAGTGCCGCAAATGCCCACCTTTGAAAATAAAGAATTCATAGGTCTGCATTATCTCTGTCCAGTGACAAGCGCAGTTTCTGAGGATGCGACACGGGTTCGCTGGGGTCAATGTGACAGAATCGGCTGACTTTCGATTCCAACAAGGGGCTTGCCATGTCATTGAAATTGTGCGGTTTTGCTGTCAGTAACTATTACAACAAAATCAAATTGCAGTTGCTGGTCAAAGGCATTGCATTTGAAGAAGAGTTGGTTTGGACGGGCAACAGCCACCCCAAATTGATAAACCGCTCACCCATGGGTAAAGTGCCCTTCATTGAAACGCCTCAGGGTTGCTTGAGCGAATCCATGGCGATTGCCGAATACATTGAACAAGCCTACCCAGAACATCCCTTGTTGCCTAAAGATCCTATGCAAGCGGCTAAAGTTCGCGAATTGATTGTTTACTCGGAATTGCATATCGAGTTGGTGGTACGAGAGTTGTATGGCCAAGCGTTTTTTGGTGGCCAAGTCAGTGAAGGTACCAAGGAACGTGTACGGAAAAATTTAAGCAAAGGCATTGCAGGTTTTGCAAAGTTGGCCCAATTTTCCCCTTACGTGGCGGGAGACAGCTTGACTTTGGCCGATTGTGCTGTGGCCTTTCATTTACCAATTGCAGTCAACGCCTGCAAATTGGTACTTGCTGAAGATTTGTTGGCAGAGTTGCCAGTCAAGGCTTACGGGCAAACCATGGCAGAAAACCCGCACATGCAAAAAGTGCTGGCTGACCGCAAAGAAAACGCAGCTTTGATGGCCAGCCTTACCGCAAAGAAAGCCTGAAATTTTTCAGCGCAGCGATTTGCTTGCTTCTAGGTGGACCAAGCGATCGAGTTCAGCGCAAATATCGGCCATGCGCCCGGACATGACCATGCGCCCTGCGCTGCTGGGTGAGACATGGCCATCTTCCGCGACGCGCACCACTCGCAAAGGCTTGTTAGGCGCGGACAACACAGCGGGGGCAGTAGGTCTGGGCATATGGGGCTGGTTGGCAGGCCACAGAGCGTGGTAAGCGGCGTCTAGTCGTTGAAAAACCTGGTGTGTGCTGATGAGTGCAATGTTCATGGTGGCTCCCAATGGGTTTAAAACTGGTGACGAATAAGACCAACGGCCAAGCCTTCGATATGAAAGCTATCGCCAGGGCTGACGTGGATGGTGGAAAAATCGGGGTTTTCAGGATGCAGTTGAATACCTGATGCGGTTTTTTCAAAACGTTTGACAGTGACTTCCTCCCCCAAACGTGCCACCACGATTTGCCCGTTGCGAGCATCGGATGTGGACTTGACTGCGAGGAGATCGCCATCGAGGATGCCAATGTCACGCATCGACAAGCCTCTGACTTTGAGCAGGTAATCTGGGGTTTGGGAAAACAATGCGCTTTGAACAGCGTAACTTTGCTCAATGTGCTCTTGCGCCAATATGGGTGAACCAGCTGCAACCCGCCCAACGAGTGGCAATACCAGCTGGCCCAAGCCTGGTAAAGATAACGAGTAGGGACTACGGGTCGGCTCGGTGCGGGGCGTGTCATCTGGATTTTTCAGACGTATACCCCGCGAAGTGCCGCTCACCAATTGGATATAGCCTTTGCGTGCCAATGCCTGCAAATGCTCTTCGGCTGCGTTGGCTGACTTGAAACCCAGCTCTTTGGCAATTTCAGCGCGCGTAGGTGGCGCTCCGGTTTGGCGGATAGCGGTTTCTATCAAGGACAGAATTTGCTGCTGGCGGGCGGTGAGCTTGCTGGGTTCCATGGTGGCTCCTGATGTGGGTGAAAATGGACGAGTCTGTTAGCGCAAATACACTGTTTGGATATCCAGTAACTGTATTTTTAACCAGTTTTTCATTTTTCACAAGCCATGATTTCAAATAAAACACAAAAAATCGTTGTTCTAGGTATGGGTGGGACCATAGCAGGCCTTGCCTCCGATCCCAACAAACCAAAAGAATATAAGGCTGGTGCGTTAGGAGTCGCTGACTTAATCAAGCGTTTACATTTGTCGGATGCGATAGAAATACAAGTCCAGAATGTGGCACAAATCAACAGCAAAGACATGCGGGTGGAAAATTGGCAGGCACTTTTATCTGCTGTTCAAGCCGCCACCCATGATCCACAAACCCATGCGGTGCTGATTACCCATGGCACGGATACCCTAGAGGAATCTGCTTATTTGTTGGATGCCATGGGCCCATGGCCCAAACCGGTGGTGTTCACATGCGCTATGTTGCCAGCCAATGCGCCAGACGCTGATGGTCCTGGCAACTTGAAAGATGCCATCGAATGGGCATCTCGCGTCGCGATTGAGGGTGTTTATGTGGTGTGCGCGGGCGAGGTACATCTGGCGCATGATGCCCAAAAAATAACGACTGAATCGGTTGAAGCATTCACCAGTGGCCCATCAGGTAGCTTTGCCAGCAAAGAGGGCCAGCAGTGGCAGATTCACCGTCAGCCACCGACCCATACTTCACAACCCAAGCGTCCTAACTTGGCTTATGTGCTGAAACAAGCCAAGTGGCCGAGGGTGGAGATGGTGACTAACCATGCGCTGAATGATGGTGCTGTCGTCAGGGCTTTATTGGCCACATCTGACACTGAAGAATCGCCTTTGGCGGGCATTGTTTTGGCGGGCACAGGCATGGGAACGGCCAGTCAAGGTTTAGAACAAGCTTTGCAACAAGCTGTGGGCCAAGGCGTGAAGGTTTGGTTGAGCAGTCGATGTATTTTTGGCTTAGCCCATGCGCAACCAAACACCACTTGGGGACATATCACGCCTTTGAGCGCAGCCAAAGCACGAACTGCTTTGTGCTTAGAACTGCTGGCTGAGCGTGAAAATCAGCTTTGAAGGGCTTGGAAAGCGCGGGCAGTGATGTCTTCTACGCTGCCTTGTCCACTGATGGCTCTGTAGCGTGGGGCCGCAGCGGGGTCACGTTCTGACCAAGACGCGTAATAGTCGACCAGGGGTCGGGTTTGGGCGCTGTAAACCTCTAGACGCTTTTTGACGGTTTCTTCCTTGTCGTCTTCACGTTGAATCAGAGGTTCACCGCTGATGTCGTCCAGACCTTCAACTTTAGGCGGGTTAAAGCGCACATGGTAAGTGCGGCCGCTGGACACGTGTACACGACGACCACTCATGCGCTCAATGATGGCTTCGAAAGGCACATCAATTTCCAACACACAGTCTAATTTCACGCCGGCATGCTTCATGGCGTCTGCTTGGGGGATGGTGCGTGGGAAGCCATCAAACAAAAAACCTTGCGCACAATCGGGCTGGGCAATGCGCTCCTTGACCAAGCCAATGATGATGTCGTCGCCCACCAAACCGCCCGCATCCATGACTTTTTTAGCGGCCAAGCCCATGGCAGTGCCTGCTTTGACCGCGGCTCGAAGCATGTCGCCAGTGGAAATTTGGGGAATGCCATAGTGTTGGCAAATAAAGCTGGCTTGGGTGCCTTTGCCTGCGCCAGGTGCGCCCAACAGTATCAGTCTCATTGTCTTCCTTGCTATTTTGGGCACTGTCTTGGCAGTACGCCTTTGTCGTATTCAGAGAATAACACGCACAGCTTGCGCTGGACTGTCATTTTTGCTGCGCAAACAAGCGGCGAACACGCTCTAAATCTTCTGGGGTGTCCACGCCTGCTGCACTGGCCAAATGCGATACATGAACGGCAATCCGGTAACCATGCCATAGCACCCGCAATTGCTCCAATGCCTCGGCCTGTTCAGCGGGCGCCGCCGTCAATGTGGGATAAATTTTCAAAAAACCGCACCGGTAAGCATACAAACCCACATGGCGAAAAACAGGGTAGGGCGGGAGTTCAAGGGTGTTGCCACCACGATGGTGGGGAATACTGGCCCGACTGAAATACATGGCTTGGGACTGCGCATTCATGACCACTTTCACGCAATGGGGGCTCTGCCATTCTTCCAAGGAGGTGATGGGGTCTGCCAAGGTACTCATGCTGCATGACGATTGCTCAAGCAGTAAATGGGCTACCGCATTGATGTTGAGCGGGTCTATCAGCGGCTCGTCACCTTGGACGTTCACCACGATCTCGTTGTTGGCCAAAGACAAGCCTTCAGCCGCTTCAGCCAAACGGTCGCTCCCACTGGGGTGATCGGCACGGGTCATCACAGCTTTCACGCCGTAATTCGCGCAAGCTTGCATGATTTCTTCACTATCGGTCGCGACCACCACTTGCCTCGCTTGAGAGAGCTGAGCGCGCTGCGCAACCCTCACCACCATAGGGATACCAGCTAAATCTGCCAGGGGTTTTTTAGGAAGGCGAGTGGCTGACAACCGCGCAGGAATCAGCACCACAAAAGACGGGGCACTCAATCAGCGTTCCAATTCTTCGTCAGTCAATGTGCGAGCTTCCATCTCCAGCAAAACTGGAATGCCATCGCGTATGGGATAGGCCAAACGGGCGCTTCGAGAAAGCAATTCAGCTTTATCGCGGTTGTATTCAAGAGGGCCTTTGGTGACTGGGCAGACCAGCAGTTCAAGCAATTTGTTGTCCATGGCTGGATGATAGTCGTTGCAATTGGGGGAGTAATTGGCGCCAAAAAACCTCCGGTAATTCGCAGCTAAGCGGTACCGCCCACACATCTGGGTGTTGGGGCCAGAGCTTGACGGCATCTTTCTCTGTACATATGAGATCGTTATCTGACGCCGGTTGCCAACCAACCAAACCGTCATGGTCAGCAAAAATGTCTTGTCTGGCCAGTGTCAACCCTAGGCTTTGCAGTGCCGAGAAAAATGCCAAAGGTTGGGCAATGGCGGCCAAGGCGTCCACTGACTTGCCAGCCCAATATTGCAAATTGCGTTGTTCGCCGCGACCATTCACCGCAAAACCAGCCAGTTGACGCTGCGCTGCAATGCTGTCCGCGAAGGCTAGGCTTCCCGTATGTACATTGAGCTGGACAACACCTTTTTTCATTGACCTGGGCCAAGTTTCTCGCAAGGGGCCCGCAGGAAGTAACCAACCATTACCCAAGCCTCTGTCATCAAACACGCAGACCGCAATATCGTGGTGCAAAGCACGGTGTTGCAAACCATCGTCGCTGAGAATCATTTGAGTCTGGGGGTAGGTTTCTAGCAAGGACAAAGCCGCATTTGCCCGTTGCTTGCCAGCAAACACAGGCAAACCCAGACGCATTTTCAATAGCAGGGCTTCATCACCCACCACGGAGGCGGGGCTTTGCAGATGGACCTCGGTGCAACCCCTGAGTTGACCACCATGACCGCGGGCAATCACACCGACACGCCATCCCAGTTGGGTGAGGCGTTCAGCTAAATGGATCACGATAGGCGTTTTGCCGGTCCCCCCAACCATGATGTTGCCAACCACCAGCACGGGCACAGGCAGTTGGGTGGCGGCTTTCCAGCCCAATTGGTAGGCTTTGTTTTGAAGCCAGAGGTAGCCGTGACTGAAAAAGGTTAAGGGAAGTAAGACCCAAGACAAGGTATTTGGCTTAGCCCAAGCATTTGACAAAACCTCACTGAGTCTGGGCATGACTGCCTTAGGGGAGGACAGTTGTTTGCGAGCGGCTTTGGGCGGTGAAAGTCACTTGTTGCAAGCCGGCGTTTTGCGCTGCCTCCAAAACCTGAATGACCGATTGGTGGCTGGCGCGTGCGTCGGCACTGATGACCACCAGGGGGTTGGCAGTCTCTTTAGCCGCCGCAGCCAAAGCCAAACCAATTGCTTGAATGTCATTGCCTTCAAGCGATTTTTTTTGCACCACGTAATGACCATCACTGCTGACCAGAACCCGGATTTCATTGGGTTTTTCTTGCTGTGGAGTTGCGTCGGCGTTGGGGAGTTTCAAGTCAATTTGGGTCAAACGTCCATAAGTAGTGGACAGCATCAAAAAAATCAATACGACCAGTAAAACGTCAATAAAAGGAATCAAATTGATTTCAGGCTCGTCGGCACGTCGGCGTCCAAATTTCATGGGTTGCCTTAACTGCGTTGGTTAAAAAAATGGTGAACCATTCTCTCGGCAGCAATTTCCAATTCCACAACGAAATGGTCTACACGAGCTCTTAAATAACGCCAAGCTACCAAACTTGGAATCGCAATCACCAAACCAAAAGCTGTGTTGTAAAGCGCCACTGAAATGCCATGGGCAAGTTGGGCTGGGTTACCAGCGCCAGGCGTTTGCGATCCAAAAATTTCAATCATGCCAATAACGGTGCCAAACAAACCCAATAAGGGGGCTACGGAGGCAATTGAACCCAAAGTGCTGAGGTAACGCTCCAATTTAGCGGCAACGCGACGCCCACTGGCTTGGAGTTCACTGACAAAGGCTTCTTTGCTGCAAAGGGGTTGTGATTTCAGTAAAAGCAATCCCGCGCTGATGACTTCGCCTAAGGCTGAAGTGGATTGAATATGTTCAATCGATTCAGGCTTGGGCAAGCTTTTTTGAGAAATCGATAAAACATCATCCAAAAGAGTGGGGGGTAAGACAACGTTGTCGCGAAGGTTGTACAAGCGCTCAATGATCAAAGCCAATGCAACAACCGAACACATTAACAAAGGCCAAATAGGCCAGCCAGCGGCTTGTATGATTCCGAACAAAAGCGTCTCCCCAAATGTCGTTTGCGATTATCGCCCAGCTTGTCATTTTCTCTACTAACCCTGTCTTGCACCCCACCTGATCGCCGCTCGCATGTCAAACGATAGCCTTGTTTCGCAGATTTGGTCGGTCACGGCTTTAAACAAAGCCATTGCTGATAGCTTGAAATCACGATTCAGCATGGTCACGGTTCAAGCTGAAATTTCCGGCTTTACCAAGGCGGGCAGCGGGCATTGTTATTTCAATCTCAAAGACGCTGGCGCACAAATACGTTGCGCGTTGTTTCGTCGAACGGTCGAGCAGCTGAATTTTTCACCACGCGACGGTCAATTGGTTCAAGTACAGGCCAGGGTTGCGGTTTATGAGTCAAGAGGTGAAATGCAGTTGGTCGTGGAAGCCATGCGTCCAGCCGGGGCAGGTCAATTGCATGAAGCTTTTTTGCAACTCAAATCCAAATTGCAAGCCCAAGGCTTGTTCGAGCAAGACCGTAAGCGCGAGATTCCACTAAATCCTGGCTGCATTGGGGTGGTGACTTCTTTGGCAGCAGCTGCTTTGCATGATGTTGTTACTGCATTGACCCGTCGGGTACCTCACATTCCCATCATTATTTCTCCAAGCCCTGTACAAGGTGTGGATGCGCCCGCAAGCTTGGTTCAAGCTCTCCAAGCCCTGGCTACCCGACCGGAAGTCCAAGTGATTCTTTTGGTTCGAGGTGGTGGATCTCTGGAAGACTTATGGGCTTTCAATGATGAGGCCTTGGCTCATGCCATAGTGAACAGTCCCGTGCCCATCATCTCTGGCGTGGGTCACGAAACGGATTTCACCATTGCGGATTTTTGTGCGGATTTGCGGGCGCCCACGCCTACTGCTGCGGCAGAGTTGTGTGCCACAACCCGCGACAGTTTGTGGCTGGATTTGCAATCATTGGCCTCCGTTTTAAATACCCAAATAATTCAACACATTGATGACCGCGCCCAGCGCTTGGACCGCGTACAGGCTGTCTTGGCACGGCCTTCAACTTGGGCGCACAAGCAGCAGCATGGTTTGTCGGTACTCTCTTCACGGTTAGGTAGAGCAGCCCAACAAGTTCTTAACCGCCAAGCCATGACATTGCAGCCCAAGTCATTGCGGCTTGGGCGCGCTGTCCATGACTGGCCTGCCAAAATGCAAGAAAGGTTATCGCGTGCGGCTTTGCTATTGGGGTCCATGGATCCCGCTCTGGTATTGCAACGGGGGTATGCATGGCTAGAAAACGCCCAGGGCCAAGCCATTGCTTCGGTTAACGAAATGGAAAATGGCCAAGTCGTTCAGGCACGTTTAGCCGATGGCTCAGCCGATTTGCAGGTGCTACAAATCCGTCAACTGCCATGAAATCCAATTATTTGCCAACAAAAATGGACGCTTTAAGTTTGTAGCCTTTGCCTATTTTCTTTTTCTCAAACCAGCCTTGGTGCATTTCCAAAACAAAACGAACGGGTTTGTCTGAGCAATGCGAATCAGTGGTTTGGGGCTGCATATCTACCAAATTCACAATCTCGCCGTTGTCGGCTATGAAGGCAGCCGTCAAAGGTAGCAGGGTGTTTTTCATCCAAAAACACTGTGTTTGCGGTTCTTCAAAAATGAAAAGCATGCCTTCATGGGTTGCCATGTCTTTGCGGTTCATCAGGCCTATTTGTCTTTGCCCAGGCGTGGTCGCCAGTTGGGCGTCTATTTGATACATGCCTGCTTGGATGAGGGTTCTTGGTAAACCTGTTTGTGGTTCTTGGGCCCAAGTGCCCGCCGCCATTGCCATGAGCATGACAGACAGAACGGTACGCTCTAGCCAAAGCCTGAGGCGGGGTATGAGGAAAACAGTAAGTTTGTTCATGGTCTGCATGGTTAGAATGATTTCAAGTTTTATCCACTGACCAGCGGCGAACGGCTGCCGCTGGTTGTTCACTTTCTGGAGACATTCTCTTGTATCAGCATATCAAGCTGCCCGCCCAGGGCGAAAAAATCACCGTCAATAAAGACATGTCCTTAAATGTCCCTTTGCATCCCATCATTCCTTACATTGAGGGTGACGGAACTGGGTTGGATATCACGCCTGTCATGTTGAAAGTGGTCGATGCTGCTGTTGCCAAAGCTTATGGCGGCAAGCGACAAATCCATTGGATGGAGGTGTACGCGGGTGAAAAATCCACTCAAATTTACGGTCCTGATGTGTGGCTTCCCGAGGAAACTTTGGCAGTTTTGAAAGAATATGTGGTTTCTATCAAAGGTCCGCTCACCACCCCCGTGGGCGGTGGCATTCGCTCGCTCAACGTGGCGCTGCGCCAAGAACTCGACCTGTACGTTTGTCTGCGCCCCGTTCAGTATTTCAAAGGCGTACCTTCTCCCTTGAAAGAGCCCGAGAAGACCAACATGGTCATCTTCCGCGAGAACTCCGAAGACATTTACGCTGGCATTGAGTACGAAGCCGAAAGCGACAAGGCCAAAAAACTCATCAAATTTTTGATTGATGAAATGGGCGTCACCAAAATCCGCTTCCCCAACACCTCGGGTATTGGTATCAAGCCTGTTTCGCGTGAAGGTACCGAGCGTTTGGTGCGAAAAGCCATTCAATACGCCATCGACAACGACAAGCCCAACGTGACCATTGTTCACAAAGGCAACATCATGAAGTACACCGAAGGTGGTTTCCGTGATTGGGCTTACGCTCTGGCTCAAAAAGAATTTGGCGCGCAACTCATTGACGGCGGGCCCTGGTGCAAATTTAAAAACCCCAAAACTGGGAAAGAAATCATTGTCAAGGACAGCATTGCAGACGCGTTTTTGCAGCAAATTTTGTTGCGCCCTGCAGAGTACAGCGTGATTGCCACCCTGAACTTGAACGGTGACTACGTGTCTGACGCCTTGGCCGCCCAAGTAGGGGGTATTGGCATTGCGCCTGGCGCCAATTTGTCGGATTCCGTGGCCTGCTTTGAAGCAACCCACGGCACCGCACCCAAATACGCGGGCAAAGACTATGTCAATCCTGGCTCGGAAATATTGTCTGCAGAAATGATGCTTCGCCACATGGGTTGGGTCGAAGCTGCAGACCTGATCATCTCATCGATGGAAAAATCTATTCTTAGCAAAAAAGTTACCTATGACTTTGCTCGCTTGATGGATGGTGCTACCCAAGTCAGTTGCTCAGGCTTTGGTCAAGTGATGATTGACCACATGTAAAGGGTATCAACCCCCTCATTCAGGCGTTTTGGCTTATCAAATTGGCTCTGAATTGAGGGGTTCTGAGACGAGAAGGCCGGGCGCTGATCTCAGGTACTCGCTTATTGTCTGTATCGGCAGGTGCGGCAATCACTTTGATGTTTTTCGCCATCCATCCTCGTGGGCCTTGGATGGGTTCGTACATGACGCTGGCACCTTGCTGCAGTGTTTTGAACCCCACCATGTCTACCTGGCTGAAATGGGCAAAAACGTCTTGCCCAATTTCTGAAGATTCAATAAAACCAAATCCCTTGTGGTTGTTAAACCATTTGACAATGCCAAAAGCCATGGCGTGCTCCCTTTTCATCACGTGACATATTTCTAAATGAATACTTTAAAATTAGTATACAGTTTATTGGCTTTGTAAAGTAATTTATATGAATTCTTTTTGTCTCGGTTCTGGGCCCTTTTTTATATCTATAGGCAGCCTAGACAGCATCGATAGAATAAGCGCATGTCTACAGCACCTCCCAAACCGGCTATCCCTTTAACAAACCCTGCGGACGGTGATTCCGTTGTCTTAGAACGTCGCACCCAGCGTACCCAACCCCCACAGATGTACCAAGTTGTCATGCTCAATGACGATTTCACCCCCATGGAATTTGTTGTTAGGGTTTTGCAGGAGTTTTTTGGGAAAGACCGCGAAGCGGCAACCCAAATCATGCTCAAAATTCATTTGGATGGCAAAGGCGTCTGCGGTGTTTATTCCAAAGATGTGGCTGCCAGCAAAGTGGATCAGGTGCAAGACGCTGCGCATCAAGCCGGACACCCCCTGCAAGCTTTGCTTGAACCCGTTGAATAATGGCCGAACGTTTCCATATACAGTTGAACCTACACAAAGACCGCACAAGGAATTCCCATGATTGCCCAAGAACTTGAAGTCAGCTTACACATGGCCTTTGTTGAGGCCAGGCAACAACGGCATGAATTCATCACGGTCGAACATCTTTTGTTGGCCTTGCTTGACAACCCCAGCGCAGCAGAAGTGCTGAGGGCTTGTTCTGCCAACATAGATGATTTGCGTAAATCACTCTCCAACTTCATCAAAGACAACACACCTCAAGTGGCGGGTACCGACGAGGTTGATACACAACCCACTCTGGGTTTCCAGCGGGTCATACAGCGCGCCATCATGCATGTTCAATCTACAGGCAATGGTAAAAAAGAGGTGACGGGTGCCAATGTATTGGTGGCCATCTTCGGTGAAAAAGACTCTCATGCGGTGTATTACCTCCACCAGCAAGGTGTGACTCGTTTAGATGTGGTCAATTTCATTGCGCATGGCATCAAGAAAAACGACCCGCAAGAACCCACCAAGAGTGCCGAATCTTCACCCACTGAAAACGAAGAGTCCAGTGAAAAATCGGACAAAGCATCACCGCTTGAGCAGTTCACACAAAACTTGAACCAATTGGCCAAGGATGGAAAGATTGATCCTTTGATTGGTCGAGAGTATGAAGTCGAGCGCGTCATTCAAATTTTGTGTCGTCGTCGGAAAAACAACCCGCTTTTAGTAGGCGAGGCGGGCGTAGGTAAAACGGCGATTGCCGAGGGTTTGGCTTGGCGTATCACGCAAAAAGATGTGCCTGAAATCTTGGCTGAATCGCAGGTCTATTCATTGGACATGGGCGCTTTGCTTGCAGGCACAAAATACCGTGGTGACTTTGAGCAACGCCTCAAAGGTGTTTTGAAGTCTTTGAAAGACAAACCCAATGCCGTGTTGTTCATCGATGAAATTCATACGTTAATCGGCGCTGGTGCGGCTTCCGGTGGCACTTTGGACGCTTCCAATTTACTCAAACCTGCGCTCAGTTCTGGGCAACTCAAGTGCATAGGAGCAACGACGTTTACCGAGTACCGCGGTATCTTTGAGAAAGATGCGGCCCTCTCTCGCCGCTTCCAAAAAGTGGATGTGGTTGAACCCACTGTCGAGCAAACCGTGGATATTCTCAAAGGCTTGAAGTCCCGCTTTGAAGAGCACCACAGTGTCAAGTATGCGGTTGCGGCATTGCAAGCGGCCGCAGAACTCAGCGCCAAATACATCAATGATCGCCATTTGCCTGACAAAGCCATTGATGTCATCGATGAAGCCGGTGCTGCACAACGCATCTTGCCCGTGTCCAAGCGTAAAAAGACCATCAGCAAAACGGAAATTGAAGACATTGTTGCCAAGATCGCGCGTATTCCACCTGCCAGTGTTTCCAACGATGACCGGGGTAAGCTTCAAACATTGGAACGTGATTTGAAAAGCGTGGTTTTCGGACAAGACAAGGCTTTGGAAGTTTTGGCCTCAGCCGTCAAAATGGCGCGTTCAGGCCTAGGCAAAGCAGACAAGCCCATTGGCTCCTTCTTGTTCAGCGGTCCGACCGGCGTTGGTAAAACGGAAGCAGCTAAACAACTTGCGTACATCTTGGGCATCGAGTTAATCCGTTTCGATATGTCTGAGTACATGGAGCGTCACGCAGTGAGTCGCCTGATTGGCGCCCCTCCAGGTTACGTGGGCTTTGACCAAGGCGGCTTGCTAACAGAAGCAGTTACCAAAAAACCCCATTCAGTGCTTCTGTTAGACGAAATTGAAAAGGCGCATCCTGATATCTTTAATGTGCTTCTCCAAGTGATGGACCATGGCACCTTGACAGATAACAATGGCCGTAAGGCCGACTTCCGCAACGTCATCATCATCATGACAACCAATGCGGGTGCTGAAACCATGAACAAATCTACCATCGGTTTTACCAATGCACGTGAAGCGGGTGATGAGTTGGCAGACATCAAGCGTTTGTTCACACCTGAATTCCGTAACCGCTTGGATGCGACGGTGAGCTTCAAAGCACTCGATGAAGTTGTCATCATGCGTGTCGTTGATAAATTCTTGCTTCAACTTGAAACCCAATTGGCAGAGAAGAAAGTCGATGTCACCTTCACGGATGTACTGCGCAAATTTTTGGCTAAAAAAGGTTTTGATCCGCTCATGGGCGCGCGTCCCATGCAGCGCTTGATCCAAGACATGATTCGCCGTGCTTTGGCAGATGAGTTGTTGTTTGGACGCTTAACAGACGGTGGACGCTTGACCGTTGACCTCGACGATAAAGAAGAAGTCTTGCTCGATATCCAGCCTCTTCCTAAAAAGGAAAGCCGCGCCTCCAAATCTGAGCCAGCTGAGCCCGAAGAAGCTGAGGCAGGTTAAACCGTGGCTGGACATAGCAAGTGGGCCAACATACAGCACCGCAAGGGTCGGCAGGATGAAAAACGCGGCAAAGTTTGGACCCGTGTCATTCGTGAAATCATGGTGGCTGCCCGTACGGGTGGTGCTGACCTGAGTGCCAACCCCCGTTTGCGTTTGGCTATTGAAAAGGCCAAGGCTGCCAATATGCCTGCTGACACCATTAAACGCAATATCGACAAGGCCACTGGCAACTTAGAAGGTGTGCATTACGAAGAAATTCGTTATGAAGGCTATGGTGTAGGGGGCGTGGCTTTGATTGTTGACACCATGACAGATAACAAAGTTCGCACAGTCGCCGAGGTTCGACATGCTTTGAGCAAACACGGCGGCAACTTAGGAACCGAGGGCTCTGTGGCTTTTCAATTCAAGCATTGTGGCCAATTGATTTTGGCCCCTGGTACTTCGGAAGACGCCGTCATGGAAGCTGCATTAGATGCGGGTGCCGAAGACGTCTTGGTCGATGAAGATGGTGCGGTTGAGGTCTTAACCCCTCCCACCGCTTTTGAGTCTGTCAAAGCGGCGCTTGACGCGGCAGGCCTTCAGGCAGGCATGGCTGAGGTCACTTATCGGCCAGAGGTGACTATCGATTTGAGTGATGATGACCGATTAAAAATGCAAAAAATCATTGATGCCCTTGAAGAACTTGACGATGTTCAAGAGGTTTTTCATAACGCTACATTATGAAAATACTGATGGTTGGTGGTGGCGGTCGTGAACATGCGCTTGCATGGAAACTTAACCAATCGCCACTTGTTCAACGCATTTATGTGGCACCGGGCAATGGCGGTACCGCAGCACACAAAGATTTTGATAACTTACCCCTGACAGATAAAGTCGCTTTGCGCGAATGGGCTCAAGCGAACAGTATTGATTTAACTGTGGTGGGCCCAGAAGCGCCATTGGCTGTTGGATTGGTTGATGAGTTTCGACATCATGGTTTACGCATTTTTGGTCCAACGCAAGCCGCTGCGCAACTTGAAAGCTCTAAGGCTTTTTCCAAAGCTTTCATGCTTAAACATGGTATTCCCACTGCCGACTACCAAGTGTTTGAAGATACCGAATCAGCGCACACCTATGTGAACGCCAAAGGTGCTCCCATCGTAATCAAAGCGGACGGTTTGGCTGCTGGCAAAGGGGTTGTGGTTGCCATGGACCTGCAGCAAGCCCATGAAGCGATTGACCACATATTGGCCAGTGCTGCCGGTTTTCAACACAACCACGGCGTTGCCCGTGTTGTGATTGAAGAATTTTTAGATGGTGAAGAAGCCAGCTTCATGGTGGTTGCCCATGGTTTAACCGCCGTGACTTTAGCCACCTCACAAGACCACAAACGTTTGCTAGACGCTGATCTAGGTCCCAATACTGGCGGCATGGGTGCTTATTCACCGGCGCCCGTGGTCACGCCTGAAATTCACGCCAAAGTGATGCGCGAAGTGATTCACCCCACTTTGAAAGGCATGCAACAAGAAGGCATTCCTTATTCTGGTTTTTTGTATGCTGGTTTGATGATTGGTCGTGATGGCAAACTCAAGGTGCTTGAGTTCAATTGCCGAATGGGTGACCCCGAAACCCAACCCATCATGATGCGATTGAAAAGTGATTTGGTTGAATTGTTATGGGCCGCTACCGATGCCAATACACAAACCCTGGCAAACATCGATTTGCAATGGGACAGGCGTTGTGCCTTGGGTGTAGTTATCGCGGCTGCAAATTACCCAAACACCCCAGAAACAGGACAAGAAATCCATGGCCTATCTCATGACAGCGATGAAGCCATGGTGTTTCATGCAGGCACAGTGATGAAAGATGGCAAGGTGTTGACCAGCGGAGGCCGTGTGCTCTGTGTCACTGCGCTTGGTGATACTGTTAAACAAGCACAATCCAATGCTTATATCCTTGCCGATAAACTGCATTTCAAAGGCATGCAAATGCGACGCGATATTGGCTTTCGCGCCATTCGTCGTTGATGCTTACCCCAGTTCTTACTTCGCAATACCCATATGAACCCCTCTTTTGAGCCGATCCGAAACTATTTACTTGGCTTGCAAAAGCGAATCACGTCTGCCATCAGCGAAATAGATGGTCAAACTTTTCTGAGGGACAAATGGGAAAAACCTTCAGGTGAAACCTTGCAAGGTGACGGGATCACCCAAATTTTGGAAAACGGACGTGTGTTTGAAAGGGCTGGTTGTGGTTTTTCGCATGTTCGCGGCCCGAAATTGCCACCTTCAGCAACCCAGCATCGTCCCGAGCTCAGTGGTTCTGCATTTGAAGCCATGGGGGTGTCTTTGGTTTTTCATCCTCGCAACCCCTATGTTCCTACCGTTCATTTGAATGTACGGGCTTTGCTCGCTAAGCCTGTTTCTGGCCCTGCGATTGCGTGGTTTGGTGGCGGTATGGACTTAACGCCTTACTATGGTTTTGACGAAGATGCTCGACATTTCCATACGGAATGCAAAAAATCTCTTGATGTTTTTGATATTTCATACTATCCACGGTTTAAAAAATGGTGCGATGAATATTTCTTTTTGAAACACCGTAATGAGCCGCGTGGCGTAGGTGGCATTTTCTTTGATGATTTTGAAGAACTGGGGTTTGAGCAAAGCTTTGCCATGATGCAAAGCGTGGGCAATGCTTTTAACCAAGCGTATTTACCCATCGTGACCCAGCGCATGGATACACCATATGGCGAGCGAGAGCGCAACCACCAGCTCTACCGTCGTGGGCGCTATGTTGAATTCAATTTGGTATGGGACAGAGGAACCCACTTTGGTCTTCAATCTGGTGGGCGTACAGAATCCATTCTGATGTCCATGCCACCCATGGTGAGTTGGTCTTACCAGCAAAAACCAGAACCTGGATCGGCAGAAGAAAAGCTGTACACCCACTTTTTGGTTCCGCAAGATTGGGCGCAAAGCGCTTGACTCGATCACAGCACATTGGCATGTTTGGCGGAGCTTTTGATCCGCCGCATCTGGCACACCAAGCCATAGCCCAAGCGGCTATTACCCAACTTCAGCTAGATCTTCTCTACATTGTTCCTACGGGACAAGCCTGGCATAAAACACGATCGCTATCGGATGCTGAACACCGAACAGCAATGGCTCGATTGGCTTTTGAAGCTTTGCCTTTGACAGTTGTTGACGATTTGGAAACACAGCGAACAGGGCCGAGTTACACCGTAGATACTTTGCTGGAGTTGAACAAGCGCCACCCCCATTCGCTCTTTTATGTCTTGATTGGCGCTGATCAAGCTGCAAATTTCACCCAATGGCACCAATGGGAAATGATTTTGGATTTGGCCAGACTGGTTGTGGTGCCAAGACCCACTGCCTCTGAAATCCCTAAAGCTACTGACGAGTGGCACAATCTGCCCTCAGACAGGGTGTTGCGTATCAACATGCCATTGATGAATATCAGCTCTTCATTGCTTCGTGCGTCTTATGCATTGGGTAATCCAGCATCTGCATTTGTCAGCCCTCATGTTGACAATTACATTCAACAAAACCAACTTTATTTGGAACCTCATGACCGAAGCCGCTGAAAAAAAAGACGTTCAAAAACTGCAACGCAGCATTGTCGACAGCTTAGAAGACGTCAAGGCGCAAGACATTGTGGTCTTCAATACAGAACATTTATCTTCTTTATTCGAGCGCGTGGTGATTGCCAGTGGCACCTCTAATCGGCAAACCAAAGCCTTGGCAGCCAGTGTGCGTGATGGTGTGCGCGAAGCGGGTTTTGCCAAACCCCGCATTGAAGGCGAAGATAACGGCGAATGGATCATTGTTGATTGTGGTGCTGTGGTGGTTCACATCATGCAACCCGCCATTCGCACTTACTACCATCTAGAGGAAATTTGGGGCGAAAAACCTGTACGCATCAAACTTGGTTCTCCTAAACCTGTGGCTGAAAAATCTGTGGCTGTGGCAAAGCCTGCTGCCAAGAAAATTCCTGCAAAAAAAACCTCGCCTGCCAAAAAAAGTACCGCTTCTTCCAACAAAAAATGAAACTGTGGGTGGTTGCCGTAGGACAGCGTCTGCCTGACTGGGCTCAAGTGGCCTGGGATGACTATTACAAACGATTCCCTGCGGAAGCCTGTGTTGGACTTAAAACGGTCAAAGCAGAGCCACGTGCATCGCGAACCAAGGCGCAAATTTGGGCAGCAGAAAAAAAACGTATCGATGAGGTTCTACCCAAAGACTGTCATAAAGTGTGGCTAGATGAACATGGCCAACAGACCACCACCATGGCCTTGTCACAGCGTTGGCAAACTTGGCAAACGCAAGGGCAGGACGTCGCATTCATCATCGGCGGCGCGGATGGATTCGACCCACATATTCGCCAAGATGGCAGCACACTGTTGCGATTGTCGGATATGACCTTGCCGCATGCCATGGTCCGGGTGTTATTGATAGAACAACTTTACCGATGCTGGTCTATCATGACAAATCATCCCTACCACCGCGAATGAATAGCACCACCTTTGTTTATTTGGCATCACAAAGCCCAAGAAGGCAGGCTTTGCTGTCGCAAATTGGTGTCTCGTTCAAAGTCTTACTTCCGCATGACGCTGCAAAAGCAGAGGCCTTGGAGGAGGTATTACCCAATGAAACTGCTTTGCGTTATGTCAAACGTGTTACCCGTTTGAAATTGACAGCTGCGCTTCATCAATTAAGTCTTGGTTCACATAGTAAAGAACCCGTGCTTTGTGCGGATACCACGGTTGTGATTGACCAAGAGATTTTGGGTAAACCCCGCGATGAGCAACATGCAGTTCATATGCTGCAGATGCTTGCGGGTAAAACCCATCATGTACTCACTGCTGTGGCTATCGGTCACAATGGAAAGGTATACACCGCTTTAAGCCGCTCTAGCGTTCAATTTGCACCAATGACATCTGAAGATATTCACTGCTATGTCGACAGCCAAGAACCCATGGGTAAAGCGGGTGCTTATGCAGTTCAAGGTTTGGCCAGTGCATTTATTCAAAAAATTTCAGGCAGTTATTCTGGCATCATGGGTTTACCGCTTTATGAAACCAGTCAACTGCTGAAAAAAATACAGAGTATTTCATGCAACAAGACATCTTAATCAACTGGGCTCCCCATGAAAGCCGAGTTGCCGTGGTGGAAAACGGCGCAGTGCAGGAAGTCCATATTGAACGCTCACTTGAGCGAGGGTTGGTTGGTAATGTGTACCTTGGCAAAGTGGTCAGGGTATTGCCTGGGATGCAGTCTGCATTTGTGGACATTGGGCTTGAGCGATCAGCTTTTCTCCATGTGGCCGATCTGATGAGCAGTGTCCATGCCAAGCATGCAGATCCAGATGCAAGCCCTTCACCTTTGCTACCTATTGAGAAGCAAGTTTTTGAGGGTCAATCAATTTTGGTGCAGGTCATCAAAGACCCTCTGGGGTCCAAAGGTGCGCGCTTGTCTGCCCAAATCAGTATCGCTGGTCGATTATTGGTTTTTTTACCTCAAGACGACCATATTGGTGTGTCGCAAAAAATTGCGCTGGAACAAAGACAGGTTCTGCGACAAAGGCTTTCAGCATTGGCGCATCAAAGCGAAGCCAAAGGTGGTTTTATTCTTCGCACCAATGGCGAAGAGGCCACCGACCAAGAGTTGTCTGAAGACATTTCTTACTTGAGAAAAACGTGGGAACGAATTCGCACTGCCAGTTCCACCCAGTCTGCCAAGACCTTGCTACACCAAGATTTAAATCTGTTGCAACGCGTACTGCGAGATTTTGTTACTGAAGAAACCCAGACTATTCGTATCGATTCGCGCGAACAATTTGAAATGTTGATGGCATTTGGTCAAGAGTTTATGCCCTCGTCTGTCAGTAAATTGATTCATTACAAAGGTGAACGACCGATTTTTGATTTGTTCAATATCGATGAAGATATTCAACTCGCGCTAGGCCGACGCGTTGAGCTGAAATCGGGTGGCTATTTGATCATTGATCAAACCGAAGCTATGACCACCGTGGATGTCAACACGGGTGGGTTTGTTGGTGCTCGAAATTTTGATGAAACGATTTTCAAAACCAACCTTGAAGCAGCAGGCGCCATAGCGCGTCAATTGCGACTGCGTAATTTAGGCGGCATGATCGTGATCGACTTTATTGACATGCAAAAGTCCGATCACCAATCAGCGGTATTGGGTGAGTTTGCTAAACAACTCGCCAAAGACAGGGTAAAAACGTCGGTCAGTGGTTTCTCGGCCTTGGGCTTGGTTGAGATGACACGAAAACGCACTCGCGAATCATTGGCGCATTTGCTGTGTCAACCCTGTGAAAGTTGTCATGGTCGCGGCATTGTGAACACAGCCAGAAGCGTGGCTTACAACATATTACGCGAAATTTTGCGTGAAGCCAGACAATTCAATCCCCAAGAGTTTCGTGTTTTAGCGTCCCCCCCTGTGATTGAGTTGCTGCAAGAAGAAGAAAACCACCATTTGGCTGGATTGAGCGACTTCATTGGCAAACCTATTTCTCTGAAGATCGAATTGGGTATGGGTCCCGAAGACTACAACATCGTGTTGTTATGAGCGTGCCATACAGCGTTCCTATCTTGACCTACCATCACACGGAAGAACCGCCTTCAAAAGGCTCGCCGATGCGCAGTTTGTGGGTGTCACCGACTTCTTTCGCGTCTCAGATGCAATGGCTTCACCGCATCGGCTACCAAGGACTGCATATGAGTGCCTTGATGCCTTACTTGAGAGGTGAAAAAAAAGGAAAAGTTGTAGGCATCACCTTAGACGATGGTTACCTTAGCAATTTGACCCATGCACTTCCGGTTCTCAAGCGTTTGGGATTCAGTGCCACTTGTTACGCCGTCAGTGGTTTGTTAGGTCAACACAACCAGTGGGATGAAGCACTTGGTATTGTCAAATCCAGCTTGATGAGTTCGCAAGATCTCAAAACTTGGGTAGATGCAGGCATGGAAATTGGATCACATACACACCATCATGCCGATTTAACTCTGTTATCTTTGGATGAGGTTCAAAAAGAGTTGGTGCAAAGCAAAGCAGAATTAGAAAATATTTTGCAACAAGCTGTAACGCAATTTTGTTACCCCTATGGCCATTTTTTGACCCCACATGAAGCCCTGGTTAGCGAAGCTGGTTATGTGGCTGCAACCACCACAGCACGTGGCAGAGCATGTCACACCGATACTTTGACTGCTCTTCCGCGTATTCCCATAGTCAGATCAACGCATACTGCGCAATTTCTTTTGAAAATATTGACGCGCTATGAAGACAGCAAAAGAACGCAATAGCCTTTCATGATTGAATTGCATCGTCGCTTAAAAATTGCAGTTTTGCACCGTACTTTCAGAACCGACGCCGGTGGCGCTGAGGCTTATGCTGTTGCTATCGCCTTGGAATTGGCCAAGCGTCACGATGTTCATGTATTTTCTCAAAATATAGACACTTCTTTGCAAGGTGTGACCTTTCATCCTATTGCGCTTTATTTCAAAAAACCGCGCTGGTTAAATCAAGTTTGGTATGCATTGGCAAGTTGGTGGAAAACCCGTGAAGGTTTTGATATTGTGCATTCGCATGAAAATACTTGGCACGGTCAGGTTCAGACAGTACATGTCTTGCCTATGCTTTTCAAACACTCAAGGCCACTTGGACTCTTGAGGCGAGTAGGTTTGATACTGAAAATATTGACCAGTCTGCGTTTATTGACTTATACAGGTCTCGAGTGGTCTCGTTTTCGAAATCGTTCTAATCGCCAGTGGGTGGCGGTTTCAAAACCTTTACAAGTTCGCTTGGAAAGCATGTGGCCTGCACTGCCTAGTGCGCAACTTCACAGTATTTCACCTGGCATTTATCCTTCATCCAGCGATGTTAAAAAAGACTTGAATCTGTTGCACGCCAAGCACAACAGGCTTCTATGGGTGGGTAACGACGCACAGAAAAAAAACTTACTCACGGTTCTTCAAGCCTTGACATTGCTCGATACTTCATACACATTGCAGGTAGTTGGCAGTGCGCTACCCTTGCAGCTTTGGCAAGATACAGTGAAAAAATGGGGTTTAGAGCAAAGGGTAAGCTATTTAGGCGTGGTCAGCCAAATGTCGCAGGTTTATGCGTCTGCTGATATTTTGCTTCATCCCAGCTTAGAAGACACGTATGGCATGGTGGTGTTGGAAGCCATGAGACATGGCTTGGCTGTGGTCGTAAGCAAAGCGAATTATTGCGGCATTGCTGCTGATCTTCAACACGGCGTGAATGCCTTCATAGTAGAAAACCCCTTAAATGCCCAAGCGATAGCCCATGCAGTTGTAGATTTATCTCTGCCTTTGGCCTACGAAAATCATGCAGCCAAGGCCTTCGAGTTTGCCCATCAACATGTCTGGTCTGAAGTGGCGGCTGCCTACGAAGTCTTATTTGAAAAATTGACGCAAACGCAATGAATGATCCGAGATCGATTGTGATGATCAAGTCCCACAGTTTGGGGGTTGGTGACTTGTTGCGCAGTTCTGCAGCTTGGCGTGTTTTGAAAAACCAGTGGCCACATGTGCAATTGCATTTGGTTTTTTTGAGTAAACACCCAGGTTACCCAACGCAGGGTTTGATTGAGCAACATCCTTTGCTAAGCAGTGCACATTTCATCACGGTACGTGACAAAGACCCATCACAAGCTGATGGAAAACAAGTTGACTTTTGGACCATTTGGTTGTCTGTGCAAAAGGTACTTAAAGCGGTAAATGCCGATACGGTGATTGACTTCGAACCGCATGGCCTTAAGACTTCTTTATTGACATGGTTATCAGGACAAACTTATGGCGTAACTACTTTGGGTATTGCCCAGTTTCCAGGCCGCTCTATTTTTTACAAATGCGCTTCACCTAGCGTTCAAAGTTTTGCAAAATACCACGGCTTAAGCTTGCCTATGGACTACACATTGCGTGATTTTGTCGTGCTCAGTGCCCTGGGATTGGAAAGAGGTAATACGCCTATTGAAATGCAGGTCACGAAAGAGGGGCGTGATTGGCAAGCTATTCATCGGACACGTTTTCAAAATGGATTGCCACTTATTGGTTTGAATATCGGTTGTGGCACACCAGATGCGATGGTGAAGCGACCTGATTTAACGCATCTGGCCCAGTGTTTTCATCAATTATTGGGAGAGCAACCTGCGAACATCGTGGTCAGTGGCGCACCATTTGAAAAGGATGTAAACCAAACATTCATAGGGTTGTTGCATCAACTTCGTCCTGATACAGTCATCTTTGATGCGGCCGGTCAAACCACGCTTAGCAGTTCTTCGGGGCTTATTGATGCTTGCAATATTTTCATATCCACAGATTCAGGACCCTACCATATGGCTGTCGCACTTCGCAAACCTACCTTGGTTTGGTTTACCTATGCTGAAGTGACTTCCTTTCACAATCACCCTTGGTGTCGCCGCTTAATCCAACCTTCAGTTGAAAATTTTGTCTTGGAAGTCAAAGACTTATTGCGTTTAAGTCTAGGCGCTTGATTGGCTTAGCTTGAACATGGCGGCATAAGCACCTTGGGCTTGCAGCAATTGCTGGTGAGTACCTTGTTCTGCAATACGTCCTTGCGCCATAACCACAATACGATCAGCTTTTTCAATGGTGGTTAATCTGTGGGCAATCACCAATGTGGTTCGGTTGCGTTGCAAGATTTGCAACGCATCTTGAACCAAGCGCTCTGATTCGTTATCCAGTGCTGATGTCGCCTCGTCCAAAATCAGTACGGGTGCATCTTTGTACAAAGCCCTGGCTATCGCTAGACGTTGTCTTTGACCACCTGACAAGGTGGACGCATTGTGTCCCACCATTGAATGAATATGGTCGGGTAGGGTGGCCAGGTAATCGCTTAAGTGCGCAGCTTTCAGACACTCGATCACTCTTTGTTCGTTAGGTGTTTGACCCAGTGCCACGTTGGCAGCAAGTGTGTCATTGAGTACCACCACATTTTGACTAACCAATGCAAATTGTTGTCGAAGAGAAAGCAAATCCCATTCATTGACAGGTACACCATCAAGAGAAACTTTACCTTGATGGGTATCTACAAAGCGCAAGAGTAAATTAGCCAATGTCGTCTTGCCTGAGCCCGACGAACCCACCAAAGCAACGGTTTCACCGGGTTGAATATCTAAGTTGATGCCCTGCAAAGCCCAAGGCATATCGGGTTCGTACTTGACAAAAACATTCTCTAAAACCACATGTCCCAGTGCTTTGGGTGATTGATGACGTCCACCCTTTTCAGTAGGGGTGTTTTCAATCAACTCAAAGCCTCTTTCGAGTGCGGCCAAGCCTCTGGTAAGCGGACCAATGACTTCAGAAAGATGTTTGATAGGCGCAATCAGCATCAACATGGCGGTGACAAACGCTGCAAACCCACCTACCGTCATCGCAGAAACATGGCTTTGCATTAAAGCGACGCTGATCACACCGGACAAGGCAACCGCAGACAAAATTTGCGTCATCGGGGTCATGCCAGAACTTGCAATCGACGTTTTCATGGCCAATCGTTGCAAGCGTGTCGCTAATTGCTCAAATCTTTGGATTTGCTTGGGCTGTGCGTGATGCAATCGAATTTCACGGTAGGCAAGCGAGGTTTCTTCCACCACATAAGCCAATTCATCGGTGGCGCTTTGGGTATCGCGGGTGATTTGGTACAAACGTTTACTTAAGACTTTCATTAACCAAGCAACAGCTGGGAAAAGTAAAGCAACGATAAGACTGAGTTGCCAATTGAGATACAACAAATAGCCCACCAAAGCCAGCAGGGTCAAACTGTCTCGCACCAAACTCATGACGGAGCTGACCATCAATAAAGCACCGTTTTGCACTTCAAAAACCAAGGTATTGCCTAAAGCGCTTGCCGATTGCTGTTTGAACAACGCTAGGTCAGCGTCTTGCAAGCGGGTAAACATTTGCATGCGAAGTTCGAAAAGACCTTGATTGGTTGCCTTGGCCATGGCCACTTGGCTGAGGAACACGCCCAGTCCTCGCAACCCAAATAAACCTATCAATGCCACGGGTACTTGCCAAACCGGAAAGTCAGATTGGGCAAAACCTCTGTCCAGCAAAGGTTTAAGTAAAGCGGGTATCAAGGGCTCAGAAACAGATACGATGATCACGCACACTGCTGTTAACACCCACGCGCTAATGGGGTGAGTGAAGTGTTTAAAAGCACGAAGGAGACGGTGCCGAATACGGGGTTGAGGGCTCATGGGTTCTACATCTGTTTTTCGGATTATGACGAACCGCCAAGGACTGCTTGGTTAGAATAAAGACATGCCCTTGAGTGTCATCATCATCACACGCAATGAAAGTGCCAACATTGCAGCTTGCCTTGAAAGTGTGGCTTTTGCTGATGAAGTGATTGTCCTCGATGGTCAAAGTGTTGATAACACCGCCGAGATAGCCCGTCAGCATGGTGCCAAGGTATTTTTGGCCGACAGTTGGGAAGGATTTGGCCGCCAAAAAAACAAAGCCTTGTCTTATGCTCATCATGAATGGGTTTTGTCTTTGGATGCGGATGAGCGCGTATCCCCAGCGTTAGCCAAAGAAATCCAGCAAGTCTTGAACAATGACACCCCATCACTTTTCGACATACCTAGGCTTACCAATTTTTGTGGCCAATGGATTCATCACTGCGGTTGGCGGCCAGATCGGGTAACCCGTCTGTTCAAAAAAAGCGCAGCCCGTTTTAGCGATGATGTGGTTCATGAAAAACTGCTGCCGCTTCACAATACCGCCATTGGCAAACTTGAGCATTCATTGCTGCACTACAGCTACCCTGATGCAAATGCCTATTGGCGAAAATTGCAGGTCTACAGCATGGCATGGGCTGAGCAAAAATACGAACAAGGTCAAACCACCAGCATGGGCCGTGCGATTGGCTCAGGCTTGGCCGCATTTGTCAAAAGCTATTTTTTCAGATTGGGGTTTTTAGATGGCGCCATGGGCTTGGCGGTTTGTATATTGCAGGGTCAAGCCGCTTATGGAAAATACTTTACGTTGTACTGTTTGAACCAAGGAAAAAAATAACCATGCGCATAGCCTCTTTTGGGATGGTTCTTTTAAGCTGTTGTTTCGCTTTACCCGCGACAGCACAGTTCAGGGTTGAAATTTCTGGCATAGGTATCACGCAAATTCCTATTGCCATGGCCAATTTCCGGGGTGAAGACAATGCGCCTCAAAAAATCACCCAAATCGTGGCAGCGGATCTTGAACGCAGTGGCCAGTTTCGTAGTACCCCTGCGGGCACAGTGATTGATGAGGTCAGTCGCCCAGACTTTGCCCCCATTCGCCAAAAACCAGCCGATGCTTTGCTCACCGGCAGTATTTCGCGAATGGCGGACGGGCGTTTTGATGTTCGTTTCCGATTGTGGGATGCGGTCAAAGGGCAAGACCTTGGGGGCCAAAGTTATGTGGTGGTACCTAACGATTTGCGCTTGGTGTCTCATCGCATAGCGGACCAAGTTTATGAAAAACTCACGGGCGACAAAGGTATTTTTTCTACCCGTATTGCATACATTACCAAACAAGACCGCAAACATTTGCTGTGGGTCGCCGATGCTGATGGAGAAAATCCCCAAGCAGCACTGACCAGTCAAGAGCCCATAATTTCTCCCAGTTGGTCACCCAGTGGCAATGAGTTGGCTTATGTCTCGTTTGAATCTCGCAAACCCGTTGTCTACATCCACGATATAGCTTCAGGCAAACGTCGCGTACTGGCCAATTTCAAAGGCTCTAACAGCGCGCCTGCTTGGTCTCCCGATGGCAAATCCTTGGCCATTACTTTGAGCCGAGACGGTGGCTCTCAGTTGTTTTTGATTGACGCCAAAGGAGGTGAGCCTAAGCGCTTAACCCAGTCCAATGGCATCGATACTGAGCCTGTTTTCAGCGCCGATGGTTCTGCGATTTACTTTGTCAGTGACCGCGGTGGATCGCCGCAAATTTACCGAACACCCGCCATGGGTGGCCCGGTACAAAGAGTCACTTTTTCGGGCACTTACAACATTTCTCCCAGCATCAGCCCCGATGGTCGATGGCTTGCTTTCGTATCGCGTGTGGGGCAGGCTTATAAACTGCATGTCATGGATTTAAGCAATGACAAAACATGGGCGCTGACAGACACCAACGCAGATGAACGTCCAAGCTTTGCACCCAATGGCAAACTAATTATGTATTCCACTCAAGCGGGAGGCAAGGAATCCCTGATGACCACCACTTTAGATGGCAAAATACGCGCCAGACTCGCTGGTCAATCAGCCAATATGCGAGAGCCTCACTGGGGCCCTTTCCTCAATCCTTGATAACTTTGGAGACTTCATGAAAAAGATTGCTCTGTCTTTGGGACTGGTTTTGTTATTGGCTGCTTGTGCCTCAGGCGTCAAGCTCAATGATGTTCCTGTTGAGGATAAGGCGGGTACTGGTGTCTCTGTCGCCCCCGATCCTGTTTTGCCACCTCCCATTGCAGCTGTTCCTGCAGCTGCAGCCGGCTCAGACGCCAAATCTGCGGTTGTTCCCGTGGACTCAACTTCCAGTACGAATTTGAGTGCTGGTCCAAGCGGTAATGTGGCCAAGGTCATCTTTTTTGACTATGACAGCTATGTGGTTAAACCAGAATTCCAATCCACCATTGATGCCCATGCCCAATTTTTAAAAGCCAACCCCAGAGCCAAGGTATCTCTGGAAGGGCATACCGACGAGCGTGGCGGTCGTGAATACAACTTGGCTTTGGGCCAAAAACGTGCGGATGCAGTGCGTCAAAGCCTTAGCTTATTAGGCGTACAAGAGTCACAGGTAGAGTCCGTCAGTTTTGGCAAAGAAAAACCTGCTGTTCAAGGGGCAGACGAAAGCGCATTTGCAAAAAATCGTCGTGCTGAATTCTTCTACCGATGAAATCTTGGCTTAGCGTTGCGCTGTTGTGTTTAGCTGCCGTGGGTTCCCAGGCGCACGCAGCGCTTTTTGAAGACGAAGAAGCTCGCAGAGCCATCTTGGATTTACGGCAACGACTTGAAACCCAGCGCCAAAATCAAGCACAAGCTTCAGAACAAATTTTGCAAAAAGCGCTGGATCTATCTCAAAAACAAATTGATGCGCTTCGCAAGCAAATGGAAGCAGACAGTGCGCAACTCAAGTCGGACAGCAGTCAATCCAAGTTGGACAGTCGCCAAGCCTCTTTGCAGTTACAAAACCAGATTGAGACTTTGAAGCAAGACATTGCCAACCTGCGTGGTGAGCGTGAACAATTGTTGCGAGAAATCCATTTACTTCAGCGTGCTCAAAAAGAAGCAACTGCAGATGTAGAAGAGCGTTTTCAAAAACTGTATGAACGACTAGCCAAAAGCGACTCCACGGCCAAAGAAAAAGACAAAGAAGAAACCCTTAAACCTGCGAAGTTAACCGTGCAGGTAGATGGCTTTGAGTTCTTGGCTGACCCCGATGAAAAACGCGACTTTGAGTCAGCCTTTGTCTTATTTCGCAAGGGTGATTTCAATGCATCAGCCACCGCTTTCGGTAATTTTGTCCGCACTTACACAGCATCGGGTTATAAACCCAGCGCTTTGTATTGGTTAGGCAGTTCGCGTTTCGCACGTCGTGATTTCAATGAGGCGATTGCCCAGTTGCGCAGCTTGGTGACTGATTACCCCAATCACGCCAGAACCCCTGAAGCCATGCTAACCATTGGCAATGCCCAAATAGAGATTAAGCAGTCCAAAGAAGCACGTAAGACCTTCA
Source organism: Limnohabitans sp. (assembly GCA_036787995.1). Lineage (GTDB taxonomy): Bacteria > Pseudomonadota > Gammaproteobacteria > Burkholderiales > Burkholderiaceae_C > Limnohabitans. Next base: position 92,954 of record DAIQOH010000001.1, read on the forward strand.
ATGATTTGCTCAAGCTATATCCCACCACAGAAGCTGCTGCGGCGGCCAAAGACCGCTTAGCTCAACTTAAATAGTGTGAATCAGGTCGTCACGGATTCAGAAAATGATGCCAGCGTTGATGCAGACAGGCGTTTCGGCGGTTTGTCTCGCTTGTATGGTCTTGTGGGTGCAACCCAGATTCGCCAAAGCCACGTGGTGGTAGTGGGTGTGGGAGGGGTAGGCTCTTGGACCGTGGAATGTTTGGCACGCAGCGGTGTCAAGGCGCTTACCTTGATTGATATGGATCACTTGTCGGAATCCAATATCAATCGCCAGTTGCCTGCGCTCACAACGACTTTGGGTATGTCCAAAGTAACGGCTCTCCAGCAAAGAATTGCATTGATTCATCCGGATTGCAATGTCTATGTGGTTGAAGATTTCATCACACCTGAAAACTGCAGCGCCTTGTTGTCTGTTGGCGCCGATGCCGTTATTGATGCATGTGACCAAATGTCCGCCAAGCTAGCCATGTCGCAATGGGCTTTGCATACAGACACGCCTTTTATCACCGTAGGTGCTGCAGGTGGTAAACGCTTTCCAAACAAAGTGGATGTTGCTGATTTGTCTGAGGTAACCCACGATCCTTTGCTATCGCAATTACGACAGCGCCTTCGCAAACTGCATGCCGCTCCACCTGCAGGAAAGCCCATGGGTATTGCAGCAGTATTTAGCAAAGAAAACATCGTTTCTTCACAAGTTTGCGATACCCAAACAGACAATTCTTTGAACTGCCATGGGTATGGATCGGTGGTTACCGTTACCGCAACGTTTGGTAATTGTGCAGCCGCATGGGTACTGGATGGCTTGTCGAAAAAATCTGCTTTATGAGGTCGCAAAAATCATCAAAAACCAGTTATACTTTGCGGCTTTGCAACGCTGTCAAAAGCAGATAAGCAACAAGATGGGACGTTAGCTCAGTTGGTAGAGCAGCGGACTTTTAATCCGTTGGTCGCTGGTTCGAATCCAGCACGTCCTACCACCCACATTCGGTACAAACAAAAGCCAGTTACCCACTGGCTTTTTTTATGGATGCTTTCTGTTCAGGTTTCGGTTAAATCTATCAATTCAAGCCATTCAGATTCGAGCAGCTGTAATTTTTCTTCGGCTGCTTTCAGTTCGCTTCCAAACGTCGCTAATTCTGTGGGAATTTGGGTAGATGACAGGGCTTGCAACAAGCGTTGTTTTTCTTCTTCCAAGCTTTGAATATCTGACTCTAGGCGCTGTTGCTTTTTTTGCAGTCCCGGCGATGTTGATTTTTTTGATACAGTTTTTAAGGCTTGAGAAGCAGGTTGGGTATTGGGTTTGGCGACTTCAGCTTGTGCCGCTGTTTTCAAGCGCTTGGCCTCGTCGAGCAAAAATTGCTGGTAATCGTCCAAGTCGCCTTCAAAGGGAGCGATACCGCCTTTAGAGACCAGCCAAAATTCATCACAAACCGCACGCAACAAAGCGCGGTCATGGCTGACCAACATCACCGTTCCCTCAAACTCGTTTAAGGCCATGGACAAAGCCTCTCGGGTGGTCAGGTCTAGATGGTTGGTTGGCTCATCCAACAACAGCAGATTGGGGCGCTGCCAGACCATCATGCACAGCACCAAGCGTGCTTTTTCGCCGCCGCTCATGCTGCCTACACTTTGCTTGACCATGTCGCCACCAAAATTGAACTGTCCTAAAAAGCTACGCAAGTCTTGTTCGCGTGAGGCTTGTCCGGCGAGCTTTCCCTCAGCAGCCACTTTTTTGGCTAAGGCAATCATGTGATCAAGTGGGTTGTCCGCAGGTCGCAGTACATCCAATTCTTGTTGCGCAAAATACCCAATATGGAGCCCTTTGCCTTCCGTGATTTCACCGTTAATAGCATTTAAGTCACGCGCAATGGTTTTCACCACCGTAGATTTACCTTGTCCGTTGGCACCCAAAATACCAATACGCTGGCCCGCCAAGACCGATTTGCTGACGTCGCGAACAATGATGGTGGAGGAAGTGCCGTTAGGGGCATCTTGGGCCGCAGGATAACCAAAGTCCACATGTTGCATAGACAACATGGGATTGGGTAGATTGGCTGGTTCTTTGAATTCAAACTGAAAATCTGCTTCCGACATCAAGGGTGCAATTTTCTCCATGCGGTCTAAAGCTTTGACACGGCTTTGTGCTTGCTTGGCCTTGCTGGCTTTAGCTTTAAAGCGTGCAATGAATTTTTGTAGATGTGCAATCTTGTCTTGTTGTTTGGCAAACGCATTTTGCTGCAAGGTCATTTGCTCGGCACGCATGTCCTCAAACTTGCTGTAATTACCCCCATAGCGAACCAGTTTGCCCGCGTCAATATGCAAGGTGACATTGGTTACCGCATCTAAAAATTCCCGGTCATGGCTGATGACCAGCAAAGTGCCTTCATAGCGTTTCAACCAAGATTCAAGCCACACCAGTGCATCCAAATCCAAATGATTGGTGGGTTCGTCAAGCAGCAACAATTCGGTTGGACACATGAGTGCACGGGCCAATTGCAAGCGCATACGCCACCCACCGGAAAAACTGTTGACAGGATTGTTCAATTCAGAAGTTTTAAAGCCCAAACCTTGGATCAAGGCCTGGGCACGAGAAGCCGAATCATGTTCACCCGCATCATGCAAAGCCATGTAAGCATTGGCCATGCGTTCGCCGTCCTCCGTAGCCTCTGCTGCTGCCACTTCTGCGCGGGCCGCCACCAATTCGGTATCGCCTTCAATCACAAAGTCGGTTGCACTGGCATTGGTCTCGGGCATGTCTTGGGCTACCTGCCCCATACGCCATTGGTGGGGAATATCGAATTCGCCAGAATCCTCTGTCAGGCTGCGATTGAGCAAGGCGAACAAAGACGATTTGCCAGCACCATTGCGGCCCACCAAGCCCACTTTTTCACCTGGGTTCAAACTGACCGACGCTTGGTCGAGCAAAACTTTGGCGCCGCGACGCAAGCTGATATTTTTAAGTGTGATCATGCCAACAATGCCGATCGTGTGATCAGCAGTACCTGTGTATCGCCTGCACTGGTGGACAGGCCGGTGAATTCCAAATGCGGGAATGCCGCTATGAAGTGCGCATATTCATTGCCAATTTCAAGCACCAAAATCCCATCTTCTTTCATGTATGAGGGCGCCAGGCGAAGTAACTGGCGAATAAAGTCCATGCCATCTGTGCCTCCAGCCAAGGCCAAGAAGGGTTCGGCTTGAAACTCAAGCGGTAGCAGAGACATGCTGTGGGCGTTCACGTAGGGTGGGTTGCAAACCATCAGATCAAAACGCCCTTGCGCCTGTGATAAGCCATCTGAAGCCACCAGTTGCACACGCTTTTGCAACCCATGTCGCTCGAGGTTGACAGCAGCAACGGCCAAAGCCTCTTCAGAAATATCTAAAGCCTGCACATCTAATTGGGGGTAGGCAAGGGCGACCAACACCGCCAAACTGCCGCCTCCTGTGCACAAATCCAAAGCATGGCTTGCTTCGGGGTTAAGCCATGGGTCTATGCTGCCATCGGCCAAGACTTCGGCAATCAAACTGCGCGGAATCAAACAGCGTTCATCTACATAAAAAGACACGCCTTGAAGCCAAGCCTCTTGGGTCAAGTAGGCCAAGGGTTTGCGTGTCTGAATACGTTGGTCAAGCAATTTACATACGGCTTGAACAGCAGTTTCAGGCAGGTCATCTCTCAAGGTATGGGTGTCAACATCCAATGGCAGACCCAGTTTCCATAAAACCAGCCAAGCAGCCTCATCTGAAGCTTGCAAAGTGCCTTGCCCAAAACTTACTTGCGCATCTTCTAAAGCCTTTGTGCAAAGTTCAATCAAAGCAGCAGGTGTCATGCGCTGGTGTGGCGCTGCAAGCCTTGCAAAATGCGAAGGTATATGTTTTTCAAAGTATCGATATCGCTGACGCGAACATACTCGTTGATTTTATGAATGCTGTCATTGGGGGGGCCCACTTCAATGACCTGAGGACATAACTGTGCAATAAAGCGAGCATCACTGGTCCCCCCAGAGGTGGACAACTCTGTGTGTATGCCCGTTTCGGTATGAATTGCATTTTGAACCACACCCAGCAAATCCCCTGGGGTCGTTAGAAAAGGTAAGCCACCCAAGGTCCAATGCAAGCTGAAATCCAATTGGTGATGACTCAACACAGCTTCCAAGCGTTGCTTGAGTGACTCCGCCGTGGATTCAGTACTGAATCGAAAATTGAAATCAATCACCACCTCGCCAGGGATCACATTGTTTGCACCGGTTCCCGCGTGGATATTGCTCACTTGCCAGCTGGTTGGTTGAAAAAAATCGTTACCGTGGTCCCAGTGAATGGTGGTCAATTCAGCCAATGCAGGTGCAAACAAATGAATGGGGTTACGTGCCAATTGCGGGTAGGCAATATGCCCTTGCACACCTTTGATGGTGAGTTTGCCGCTGAGAGTCCCTCGGCGACCATTTTTCACCATGTCGCCTGTTCGTTGGACTGCGGTAGGCTCACCGACGATACACCAGTTGAGTTTTTCTTCTCGCGCTTTGAGCCACTCGACTACCTTTGCCGTGCCATCGACAGAGGGACCTTCTTCATCACTGGTGAGCAAAAAAGCAATGGAAAAGCCTGGTTGTTTTTCCTGCTGCAAAAACTCTTCAGTGGCCACCACCATGGCGGCCAAAGAGGTTTTCATGTCGCTGGCACCACGACCAAACAATTTGCCATCTCGGTGACTGGGAGTGAAAGGGTCGGATACCCATTGGTTTAAGGGGCCTGTAGGAACCACATCGGTGTGGCCAGCAAACACCAGCGTAGGCACCTGCATCGGTATGCGTTTGACAGCCCACAAATTACTCACTCGGAAATGGTCTGGCCCAAAATTCAGATGATGCAATTCGAATTGCAAAGCGCCTAGGCGTTTACCCAAAATCTCTAGGCAACCCGCATCATCTGGGGTCACAGAGGGGCGAGCGATCAGTTGCTCGGTCAATGCGAGGGTGGCTGACATCTCAGTCGCGCAACAGGTCGTTCAAGCTGGTTTTGGCACGTGTTTGGGCATCCACCCTTTTGACAATCACGGCGCAGTAAAGGCTGTACTTACCGTCTGCACTGGGCAGGTTGCCAGACACAACAACCGATCCCGCCGGTACGCGACCGTATGTGACTTCACCCGTTGAACGGTCGTAAATTTTGGTGCTTTGACCAATGTACACCCCCATAGAAATGACCGAGTTTTCTTCAATGATGACGCCTTCCACCACTTCAGAACGCGCACCAATAAAACAATTGTCCTCGATGATGGTGGGATTGGCTTGCACAGGTTCTAAAACGCCACCAATGCCAACACCACCAGACAGGTGTACGTTCTTGCCAATCTGTGCGCATGAGCCCACAGTCGCCCAAGTGTCGACCATGGTGTTTTCGTCGACATAAGCGCCAATATTCACATAGCTGGGCATCAAGATAGCTCCTTTGGCAATGTAGCTGCCACGACGTGCAACCGCAGGTGGCACCACCCGCACACCGCTGGCTTTCATATGCGCCTCGTCCATGTTGGAGAACTTGGTTTGAACTTTGTCGTAAAAGCCCAATTCACCTGCTTTAACAACAGCGTTGTCTTTCAAACGAAATGAAAGCAACACCGCTTTTTTGATCCATTGGTGCGTGGTCCATTGCCCCACCGCTTCACGGGTGGCAACCCGCACGCGACCTGCATTCAATTCGGCAATAACGTGTTCAACCGCATCGCTCAACTCTTTAGGCGCGGAGGAGGGGCTGTATTGGGTACGGTTTTCCCAAGCGGTATCAATGATGGATTGCAGTTGTTGGCTCATGAGGATGATGGATAGTGGGATTGAACAAATTGAACGATACGTTGCGCAGCCTCAAGACATTCCTGAGGTTGTGCCACCAAAGCCATGCGAATTCGGCCTTGACCTGGGTTGACACCTTGGACTTCACGCGCCAAATACCGCCCTGGTAACACGGTGACATTGTATTGAGCCAGTAATTGGGTTGCAAAAGCCTCATCGTCACCGTCTGGAACACCGGCCCAGAGATAAAAACCTGCATCAGGCAAAGCCACATCCAGCACCTTGGCTAGCAAGGGTGTGATTAGGGCAAATTTTTCACGGTACAAAGCACGGTTTGCTTCAACATGGTTTTCATCATTCCATGCCGCAATACTGGCCGCTTGCACCATGCCACTCATGGCGCTGCCATGGTAAGTGCGGTAACGTAAGAATGCCTCAATTAACTGGGCATCCCCAGCGACAAAACCACTGCGCATGCCCGGTACATTGCTGCGTTTGGACAAACTGGTAAAGCTAACCAAACGAGGAAATCCTGTTCGACCAGACAATTGGGCCGCCTCCAGACCACCTAAAGGTGGGGCATCGCCAAAATAGATTTCGCTATAGCACTCATCGCTGGCCAGCACAAAACCGTACTTGTCAGACAAAGCAAACAGTTTTTGCCACTCAGTCAAAGGCATGACAGCGCCTGTGGGGTTACCAGGCGAGCACACAAAAACCAACTGCGTTTTAGCCCAAACCGCGTCTGGCACGCTGTCCCAGTCCACTGCAAAATTATTTTTTGGGCGACTGGCCACGAAATACGGTTGCGCACCTGCCAGCAAGGCCGCACCCTCATAGATTTGGTAGAAAGGGTTGGGACAAACCACCAACGAGCCCGGGGTACCGTCCATGACTGTTTGCGCAAAAGCAAACAAAGCTTCGCGTGAACCATTCACCGGTAAAACCTGATGACTTGGGTCTAGCGTGACTTGGTAACGACGCTGAACCCAATTGGCACAAGCTTGGCGCAAGTCCAAACTGCCTGCGGTGGCCGGGTAGGCGGATAAAGCCTCCATATTTGCCGTTAAAGCTTGTAAAACCAAGCTGGGTGCGGGGTGGCGAGGTTCACCGATACCCAGACTGATAGCGGATAAGTTTGGTTGTGGCGTCACGCCTGTAAACAAATGGCGTAAGCGCTCAAATGGATAGGGCTGAAGATGAGCAAGATGGGGATTCATGGCTGATATTATCGGGGGCTATGTACAGCCACCTCGATCCCAGCAAAGCGTATGAATTCGCCATGGACCATGCACAGATGCTGAATTTGGCGCAAACCTTCCACGAAAGCTTGGAAAAAGACCTGCAATCCTTGCACGCAGCTTTGACCCAGCATGAATCTGAACCGGTTCAACGCCTGTTGCATTCGCTCAAAGGCTATGTCACTTTTTTGTGTGGGCCAGACCTTAGCCAACAAATGATTCACCTCGAAGCCATGAGTCGAAGCAAAAGCTTGAGCGAATTGGCAGATGAGATTGCCAAAATCACGCCTTCTTTGCAAAGTCTGTTGTCTGAAATTCAGCTCTGGATAAACAAAGACTTGCGTGCGGCCGGCTGATTTTTCTTTATCAAATCCACCTTGCAAAGGGTTTTAGGTGCGTCTTAATTCAATCAAGCTCTCTGGTTTCAAATCATTCGCTGACCCGACGAATTTTTTGCTCCCTGGCCAATTGGTAGGCGTCGTCGGGCCCAATGGCTGTGGAAAATCCAACATCATTGACGCGGTACGTTGGGTTCTGGGTGAAAGCCGTGCAAGCGAGTTGCGTGGCGAGTCCATGCAAGACGTGATTTTCAATGGAACAACCAGTCGCAAACCCGCCAGCCGCGCCAGCGTTGAACTGGTGTTTGACAACGCCACCCACCGTGCAGGCGGTCAATGGAATCAGTTTGCGGAAATCGCCGTCAAGCGGGTACTGACCCGTGACGGCACCAGCAGTTATTACATCAATAACCAGCCCGTACGTCGCCGTGATGTACAAGACGTGTTTTTGGGCACAGGCTTGGGGCCGCGTGCTTACGCCATCATCGGTCAAGGCACGATCAGCCGCATCATTGAATCCAAGCCAGAAGAGTTGCGATTGTTTTTGGAAGAAGCAGCCGGTGTTTCTAAATACAAAGAGCGTCGCCGCGAAACGGAAAATCGACTTGGCGATACACGTGAAAACCTCACGCGTGTGGAAGACATTCTGCGAGAACTCAACGCCAATTTGGAAAAGCTTGAACGCCAAGCCGAGGTGGCTCAGCGCTTCAAAGACTTGCAAAGCCAGTCCACTCTTAAGCAACACCAGTTGTGGTTTTTGAAACGCACTGAAGCCCAGGTCAACCAAGCCCAACTGCAGCAACTGACCGAAGAAGCCCATAACGCCCTCGAGGCCAAAACCGCTGATTTGCGTCATACGGAAACCCAGATCGAAACCCTGCGTCAAGCCCATTACGACGCAGGTGAACAGGTCAACCAAGCGCAAGGACAGTTGTACCAAGCCACCGCTGAGGTAGGGCGCTTGGAAGCTGAAATTCGTTTTGTGGTTGAAGGTCGCCAGCGTGCCCAAGAGCGCTTGCAACAAATACAAACACAAATTGCACATTGGACAGAGCAGGCCAGCCATGCTGCTGATGAAACGCTGTCTTTGGTTCAAGCGAAAGAACAAGCCCAAGCCTTGTTGCACAGCAAGCAAGCTCAACGCGAAACGCAAGCGGCGCAACAGCCGCAAGCTGAGCAGCTTTGGCGCGATGCCCTCAAACAGTCCCAAGACCAAGCGGTTTTGGTGACACAAGTGCAGCAACAAATTCAGGTTTTGGCAGCAGAACAACGTGGTTTACAAGACCAGATGCAACAACTGGAGCTGCGTCAAAACCGTTTGCAACTGGATCAACACGCTTTGGCTGCCCCCGACAGCCATCATGTTGAGCGTCTAGAGATTCAGTTGCTTCAAGCACAGACCTCTGCTCAACAGTTGTCACTGGATTTGCAAAATTTAGAAGCGCAAACGCCCAGTTTGGAAGAGGATCGCAAATCTGCGCAAGACAACAGCAACCAACAATCCGCCAAACTGGTGGAATTGCAAGCCCGTCATCAAGCATTGACGGCTTTGCAAGAAAAGTTGCGTACAGACGAACGGTTGGTGCCATGGCTGGCCAAGCACGGTTTGCAAAATTTAAAGCCTTTGTGGAATCGCGTGCACGTCACGCCGGGCTGGGAGCAAGCGTTTGAAGCAGCTTTGCGCGAGCGCTTGGCAGCCCTTGAGGTCAGCAAACTCGACAGCGTCAAAGCCTTTGCATCGGATGTTCCTCTGGCCAAGCTGAGTTTTTACAGCCCCGCGGTCAATGCGCCCTCAACCAAGTCAGGCGCTTTGTCGCCCCTGTTAGACCAGTTGAAAGTAGATGACGTCGCCTTGAAAGGATTGCTGTCCGAATGGCTGTCCGGCTGTTACAGCGCGCCCCATTTAGACGCCGCCTTATCCATGCGCGACAAATTGCAGCCCGGCGAGCAGTTGTTTATTCCTCAAGGCCATGCCGTGGGTTTGCACAGTGTGCATTTTTATGCCCCCGACTCTGAGCAAGCAGGCCTGTTGGCTCGCGCCCAAGAAATTGAAAATCTGGACAAGCAAATCCGTGCCCAATCTTTAATGGCTGAAGAGGCTCGCAATCAATTAGCGCGAGCTGAATCTGCTGCAAGCCAAGCCGCTAGCCAACGCACGCTGTTGCGTCAGCAGTCCTCAGAGGCGCAGGCCAAAGCCCACGCCTTGAATGTAGATGTCTTGCGCTTGCAGCAACAAGCACAGCAAGTTCGTGAGCGTCAAGGTCAATTGGCCTCAGAGGTCAGCGAGCTGCAAAACCAATCGGCAATGCTTGCTCAAAGGCAACAAGCCGCGCAAGCCACATTTGAGGAGCTGGATTTACAGTTAGCACAAACCCAAGAACGCCAGGCCCAATTGCAAGATGTTTCTTTGGCCAAAGAAAAAGAATTCCACCACTTACGCGAAACGCTACAGCAAACTGATAAAGAGTGCCAAGAGGCTGAATTTCAAGTTCGCGGCTTGCAAGCTCGCCAGCAAGAATTGCAACGAACCCAGGACACGGCGTCACTGCAAATGGCCAACCTTCAGGGCGAACAAGTCAAGCAGCAAGAAGAACTCAATCTGTTGAGCGACACCACGGCGCGTGCTGGGTTACAAGACGCGTTAGCCTTGCAATCAGAGCGGGAAACCTTGTTGACTTCCAAGCGCAGCGAATACGACGATTTAACCAACCGTTTGCGTACCTCTAACGAACAGCGGCTCAAAATTGAGCATCAACTCGAACCTTTGCGCCAAAGGATTGTGGATACCCAACTCAAGGCGCAGGCGGCTCGTCTTGGCTTTGAGCAATACGACCAACTCTTGCAAGAAGCCCAAACCGACCTAGAAGCGCTGGCAGCGACTATCGAACAAGAAACCGTGAAGTTGACAGGACTGTCTACTGAGATTGACCATTTGCAGCGCGAAATTCAATCTCTTGGCGCGGTGAACTTGGCAGCCTTGGAAGAACTGGGTACGGCGCGTGAACGCAAGACTTTTCTTGATTCGCAATCAGCCGACTTGAACGAAGCCATCACCACCTTAGAAGATGCCATCCGAAAAATTGACGTTGAAACACGTCAATTGCTAGGCGATACTTTTGAGACGGTGAACCAACATTTCGGACGCATGTTCCCCGAGTTGTTCGGCGGCGGCAATGCCAAATTGGTCATGACTGGAGATGAAATTCTGGACTCTGGCGTGCAAGTCATGGCGCAACCGCCTGGCAAGAAAAACCAAACCATTTATTTGCTTTCAGGGGGAGAGAAAGCGCTTACCGCCATTGCCTTGGTGTTTGCAATTTTTCAGCTCAACCCTGCGCCATTTTGTTTGTTGGACGAGGTGGATGCGCCTTTGGATGACGCCAATACCGACCGCTATGCCAAACTTGTCACGCGCATGTCGGGTGAAACACAGTTTTTATATATCTCTCACAACAAAATCGCCATGGAAATGGCTGAACAACTCATCGGTGTCACCATGCAAGAGCAAGGTGTCTCGCGTATCGTGGCAGTAGACATGGAGTCTGCGGTCAACATGGTTGAACCAGCGGTCAATCCATGAGTAGCTTACAAATGTGGTTAGCCATCGTGGGTGGCGTGGTGTTGGTGATCTTGGTAGCCTACAACACGTGGACCTCTCGCCAAAACCAACCCAAACAAGCCGAACCTCTGATCACACCAGAGGAACTTGACGCCTTAACCCATAACCAGTTGCCTGAAAATGGATCTCCACCTCTTGACAGCGGTATTGACGATGTCTTTACCGGTATGGCGGATGACTTGCCCCAACCTAACCAGCGCGGCCAACTAGACCCGTTGATCGATGTGATGGCCACTATGGAATTGGAAACCCCCGTTTCGGGTGAGGCCGCATTGGCCGCTTTACCTCCTGTTCGCCGTGTGGGTAGCAAACTCTTTATTGTTGAGGGATTGAATGCAGACACCGGTGAATGGGAGAACTTGCAAGCGGGTTTGTTTTACAGTGCTTTTCAAGCGGGTATCCAAGTTGCCAATCGGCAAGGCGCATTAAACGATATCGAGTTCTCTGAGTTTGTGGTGAAGGCGCAAAACTACGCAGATACTTTTGGTGTGACCCCTGAACTTCCAGACATGACAGAGGCCATCGCACATGCGCGTGAACTGGACCAATTTGCCGCTTCACACGATGCCCAACTCAGTTTCACGATTGCTTCGCGTAAAGCCGCTTGGAGCCCTGGCTATGTACAACAACAGGCTGCACGCTTGGGGTTTGTGCCTGGGGTCATTCCAGGGCGCATGGTGATCGCAGCCTCTACCCCTGGATTGCCCCCCGTATTGGTGCTGAGTTTTGATGCACGTGCAGCCATGGCAGAAGATCCCAACCAATCTGCTTTGCGAAGTATTTCTATCAGCTTGGATGTTCCACAAGTTTCGCCTTCCGAGCAAGCATTTTCTAGGCTGTGTGAGTCTGCCCAAGCCTTGGCGCAAGCAATGGACGGTCTAATCACAGATGACAATGGTCAAGTGCTGTCTGATGCCAGCATTCAAATCATTGATAACGATTTGAAAAGCCTTTACCAGGCTTTAGCGGGCAGAGACTTGGCGGCAGGCTCTTTGCAAGCACGTCGCTTGTTCAGCTAAATCCTCTATGCAAGAACGCGCAGCCCAACTGCGGCAATTGTTGAATCAGCATGCACATCGCTATTACGTGCTGGACGACCCCAGTATTCCAGACGCAGAGTACGACAGGCTGTTCAAAGAGCTTCAAGCCATTGAAGCAGCGCACCCTGAACTCATAAGCCCTGATTCGCCTACCCAGCGAGTGGGTGGAGCGCCTGTAGAAGCTTTCGCCAGTGTGCGCCATCGCGTGCCCATGTTGAGCATACACACCGAAACCGATATTTCAGACCTGGGTGCAGTGGCTTTTGATCAGCGTGTTCGCAAGCAATTGCAACTCAATGACAGCGATCCGCCCGTGGTCTATGTGGCGGAATTGAAATTTGACGGCTTGGCCATCAGCCTTCGCTATGAAGACCATGTTTTGGTACAAGCAGCGACCCGAGGCGATGGCGAAACCGGTGAAGATGTCACCCACAACATTCGCACCATTGGGCAAATTCCTTTGAGGCTAGCCGCCGAAGCACCTGCCAAGCTCGAAGTACGTGGCGAAGTCTATATGCGTCGAGACGATTTTGAAGCTTTGAATACACGTCAAAGATCGCGCATTGCAGCCGGTGCCAAAAATGAGAAAACCTTTGTTAACCCGCGTAACGCAGCAGCAGGCGCAGTTCGTCAACTTGACCCTCAAATTGCTGCACAACGGCCTTTGAGTTTTTTTGCCTATGCTTTGCACTTTCACCCCACTGAGTTGCAAAGCCTGTCGCCATTGGAAGCCACTTTGTGGGGGCTGCAAGCGTTTGGCACACACGCAGAGGTTTTAGGGAAACTCAAAGCATGGGGTTTTGCGGTGGCTGAGCAAACCCAGGTGGTGCAAGGCTCTCAGGGCTTGGTGCAATTTCATGACCGCATCGCCGCTTTGCGCGACCAATTACCCTACGACATAGATGGTGTTGTGTACAAAGTCAACCGTATCGAGCAGCAAGCCCAGATGGGCATGGTCAGCCGAGAGCCACGCTGGGCCGTGGCGCATAAATTTCCTGCGCAAGAGGAACTGACCACCGTGTTGGAGATTGATGTGCAAGTGGGGCGTACCGGCAAGCTCACACCTGTGGCCAAGTTGGCGCCTGTATTCGTTGGGGGTGTGACCGTCACCAACGCCACCTTGCACAATGAGGATGAAGCAAGGCGCAAAGATGTGCGTGTCGGAGATACCGTGGTGGTTCGCCGGGCGGGCGATGTCATTCCTGAAGTGGTGTCTGTGGTGGTTGAAAAACGCCTGCATGAAGCTGCTGTTTTCAGCATGCCGCGTGTTTGCCCTGTGTGTGGCAGTCAAGCCGTGCGGGAAGAGGGCGAAGCCGACTACCGTTGTACAGGCGGTTTGTTTTGCAGTGCACAGCAAAAGCAAGCTATTTTGCATTTTGCACATCGAAGAGCGGTAGACATTGAAGATCTGGGTGAAAAACTCGTCGATCAATTGGTAGACGCTGGCTTGGTCAAAACCTTGGCCGATGTGTACAAACTGGGCTTTAGCCATTTGGCAGCTTTGGACCGCATGGCAGAGAAATCAGCCAATAACGTATTGGCCAGTTTAGAAAAATCCAAATCCACCACCTTGCCACGGTTTTTGTTTGGTCTGGGCATACGCCATGTGGGTGAGTCCACTGCCAAAGACTTGGCCAGACATTTTGGTGGTATGGATGCCATCATGAATGCCAGTGTTGAGCAATTGCTCCAAGTCAGAGATGTGGGTCCTGTGGTCGCCCAAAGCCTGCGTACTTTTTTCGACCAATCCCATAACCGCGAGGTGGTTGAGCAACTACGAGCGTGTGGCGTTGATTGGCCTGAGACCGATCCGCAAGGCAGGCTCGATTTACCGCTGAGCGGTCATACCTACGTCATCACCGGTACCTTGCCAACGCTATCGCGTGAACAGGCTCAGGCCTTGTTAGAAGAAGCGGGTGCCAAAGTCGCTGGTAGCGTCAGTAAGAAAACCACGGCCGTGGTTGCGGGGGATGCGGCAGGAAGCAAATTAGATAAAGCCAATGCCTTGGGTATTCCTGTCATGGATGAGGCAGGTCTGTTGGCCTTGGTGAAGCCAGTTTCATGACGCCTTTGATCGGCATCGACCTAGGCGGCACCAAGACCGAGGTGGCGGTGATAGGAGGTGATGGTCAATTTCTGTTCAGGCAACGACGGCCTACTCCACGCAATGACTACAAAGCTGTTTTGAACACCATCCTAGCTTTGGTAAACCAGGCTTTGGCAACCACTGGCATGCCAAGCCCCGCAGCCATAGGTTGCGGTATCCCCGGATGCGTAGATCCCGATACAGCTTTGGTCAGAGGGGCCAGCACCTTGGTGTTGAATGGCAAACCGTTTGCTAGCGATATGGCTGAATTGCTAGGTTGTCGCATAGAAGTGCAAAACGACGCCAACTGTTTAGCCGTCAGCGAAGGCATGGACGGTGCAGGGCAGGGCAGTCGTTTGGTGTTCGCCGCGATTTTGGGTACAGGCTGTGGAGGCGGTATTTTTTTCCAAGGTCATGCATGGCAAGGCATGCATGCGATAGCTGGCGAATGGGGGCACAACCCTTTGCCTTGGCCTAACCTTGGTGAAGTGCAAGCACCTTCTTGTTGGTGCGGACTATCGGGATGCTTAGAGACTTGGATCAGCGGCACGGGTTTTGCGCGTGACCATGCACATGTTTGGGGCGAACAATTCACCGCTTTGCAAATCATTGAAAACATGCGGCGTGGCGACAAGAATGCCTTACAAAGTTTCGATCACTACCTGAACCGTTTGGGCCGCGCTTTGGCGCAGGTTGTGAACTTGCTTGACCCTGATTGCATTGTGTTGGGCGGCGGCATGAGCAATGTCGACGAAATTTACCCGGCCATTCAAGCGCAGATGTTGCGCTACACCTTTAGCAAAACTGTGCGAACACCCGTGCGAAAGGCTTTGCACGGCGACTCCTCCGGTGTGCGTGGCGCGGCTTGGCTATCGCAATGACAACTAATTGGGACCGATCACTCCCAGCAACTCGGTTTCCAAATCCAGTTGCTGTCGGTTGTGCTGTAAGGCTGCGCCGTCAATCAAGAAAGTGTCTTCTACACGCTCACCCAAGGTAGTGACCTTGGCCAGCAACACATTGATATGGTGATGTGCCAACACCTGTGCTACCCCATACAGCAAGCCCACGCGGTCACTGGCCGAAATAGACAACAACCAGCGTTGGGCTTTTTCATCGGGTTGCAAACTCACCCTCGGTGCGACAGGGAAACTTTTCACCCGCCTAGACACCCTGCCACGTGAAGCTTGAGGCAAGGGTGCCGCTGTTTCAATGGCGTGTTTCAAATCGTTTTCCACCATCACCGTCAATTCACGGTAATGCGTGTCCAACATCTCTGTGACCACTTGAAAGGTGTCAAGCGCGTAGCCATTGCGAGCGGTATGAACCTTGGCATCCAAAATGCTAAAGCCAGCCTGATCGAAATACCCGCAGATACGCGCAAACAAATCGGTTTGGTCTGGGGTGTAGACCATCACTTGCAAGCCTTCCCCCAAGGGTGACAAACGTGCTTTCACTGTGACACCCGATGCTGTGCCTGATGCTTTGGCCAGTGCCAGTGGACGCGAAAGCTGTCGGGTGTGCCATGCAATGTCGGGAGCATCGTGGCGCATGAAATAACCCACATCCAAGGTGTCCCATAAATCTTTATGCGACTCAAAGGGCATGGCGTACAGGTTGAGGGTTTCCAAAGCTTGTCGCTTGCGGGTCTCAACAACGGCATCGGGATCGTGGGTTTGACCGCCCAACACCGCTGCGCTGGCACGGTACAGGTCTTCGAGCAACTTACCCTTCCATGCATTCCACACCTTGGGGCTGGTCCCGCGTATATCGGCGACTGTCAGCAAATACAGCGCTCTGAGGTAGCGCTCATTGCCTACCCGCTTGGCAAAAGCGTGGATGACCTCGGGGTCGCTCAAGTCTTCTTTTTGGGCAACGCGACTCATGGTCAGGTGTTCACGCACCAAGAAGGCAATCAGTTGCATATCGTCTTTGGCCACACCATGTTGGCGGCAAAACACACGCACATCGTGTTCGCCTAAATCTGAGTGATCGCCGCCTCGGCCCTTGGCGATATCGTGAAACAGCGCGGCCACATACAAAATCCACGGTTGCTCCCAACCTGCGGCCAGTTGCGAGCAAAACGGGTACTCATGGGCATGCTCGACGATAAAAAAGCGCCTGACATTGCGCAGCACCATCAAAATGTGTTGGTCGACGGTGTAGACATGGAACAAGTCATGCTGCATTTGGCCAACGATGCGCCTGAACACCCACAAATACCTCCCCAACACCGAGGTCTGGTTCATCAAGCGCATGGCATGTGTAATGCCTTGTGGGGACTTCAAAATACGCATGAACATGGCGCGGTTGGCCGGGTCGCGGCGAAACGCCGCATCCATCAAACCTCGGGCGTTGTAAAGCGCACGCAGTGTTCTGGCCGAAAACCCTTTGATACCCACCGTTTCTTGGTAGAGCAAAAAGGTGTGCAATATCGCTTCAGGGTGGCGTTGGTAGACATCGTCATCCACTACATCCAGCATGCCCGATTTGTCCACAAAGTACGCATTAAGCGGTCGCGGCGGATGAACCGTGGCCTCCTCGAACAGCCACTCTTGCATATTCAGATGCACGATTTGGTTCAGTTGCGTGACCGCCTTGGCCGCCCAGTAATAGTGCTTCATCAGCGCTTCGCTGGCACGTCTGGCATGGCGTTGCTCCCCCTCAGGCGGGGCCAGTCCCAGGTCTTGTGACACGGCGGTTTGTAAATCAAAAACCAAGCGGTCTTCACGCCTGTGGGCGATGTAATGCAAACGCCATCTAACCAAGGACAGCACGTCTTCGTTGCGTTGCAACTGCCGCAATTCCAAGGGCGTGACCATGCGGTGCTGAGACAAGGCCTTCCACGATTCCCCTAAACCACTGGCTTTGGCCAGCCACAACAACATTTGCAAATCGCGCAGCCCCCCTGGCGACTCTTTGCAATTGGGCTCCAGCGAATAAGGGGTGTTGGCAAACTTGGTATGGCGTTGGTGCATTTCCAAGGTCTTGCCGGTGAAAAAGGCGCGGGGGTCCAAGTTCTGCTGAAAGCCTTGGCTAAAGGCATGAAACAAGGCCACATCACCGACCAAAAGTCTGGCCTCGAGCATAGAGGTTTGAACGGTGATATCGCCAGCCGCCTCGTCAATGCACTCGTGTAAATTGCGAACGCTAGAGCCTATTTCCAGACCCGCATCCCAGCAACTGCCAATGAAGCGCTCTATGGCGGATTGCAATAAGGGGTCTTGCTGCGGTGACAAACCGTCAGGCAATAACACCAGCACATCCACATCCGAATAAGGAAACAAAGCTTGTCGGCCATAGCCACCGACCGCTAACAAGCACGCCTGTTCAGGCAAACAGGCCGATTGCCATAGCTGCAGCAAACTCTCGTCGCACAACTGGCTGAGTTGGCGCAAGTGTTTTCGAACACGAGAAGCCTGTCGCAGGCTTTGCTCTTGGGCACAATCCAACAACAAGGCTTGCTTGCGTTGTTTGAAGTCGGGCGAGGGCTGGCTCACCGCGCTTTAGCAGGAAGTGGTGGTCACAAAGGAAGGCAAGGGCGGGCTGCCCTCGGACAAGGTCAGTACCTCATAGCCTGTAGGGGTGACCAAGATGGTGTGCTCCCACTGCGCTGACAAAGAGTGGTCACGGGTCACGATGGTCCAGCCATCGCCCGTTTCACGTATGTCTTTTTTTCCGGCGTTGATCATGGGTTCGATGGTGAAGGTCATGCCGGGGCGCAGCTCTTCCAAAGTACCCGGCTTACCGTAGTGAAGAACCTGAGGCTCCTCATGGAACACTTGACCGATGCCGTGTCCACAAAACTCTCGCACCACCGAAAAGCCCAGGCCTTCTGAAAACAGTTGAATGGCGTGGCCAATATCGCCAAGCCTGGCACCCGGTTTGACCTTGACAATGCCATGCCACATGGCTTCATAAGTCATGGCGCACAAACGCTTGGCAGCAATAGAGCCTTCACCCACCACAAACATGCGGCTGGTGTCGCCGTGCCAGCCATTTTTGATGACAGTGATGTCGATGTTGACGATATCGCCTTTTTTCAAGGCCTTGTCGTTGGGAATGCCATGACAAACTTGGTGGTTGATCGAGGTACAAATCGACTTGGGGTAGGGGTTGTAGCCGTTGGGCGCGTAGTTCAGAGGCGCTGGGATGGCTTGCTGCACTTGGGTGATGTAGTCGTGCGCCAGTTTGTCCAAAGTATTGGTGGTGATACCGGCTTGCACATGGGGCGTGAGGAAATCCAGCACTTCCGAGGCTAAACGCCCCGCTAAGCGCATACCTTGTATACCTTGCTCGTCTTTGATGGTGATGGTCATGCCCAAATTATCTCAGGCTCTACCGTTGACGCTTTGACGCCCTATGTAAGCCAGTAAAATCAAGTGAAACACAGCTGTTTCCCACCCATTGCCCCCTAACCAGGCCCGCCCCGTGACCGTTCAGATCAGCACTTTCCAAGGCGGTGAAGCCTTTAGCCCCTTTAAGTTACAGCGTTTACTGCAATCTCTGCAAGAAACAGCGCCTTGCATCAGCGGACTCACAACCCGCCCAGTGTTTTGTGTGGCTACCGCCAAGCCCCTGTCCAAAACCGATACCCAACGCATGTCGCGCTTGCTGGACGCCACAGCCTCTGCACCACCAACGCCTGCCGCCCATGAAGTGGCCTGGTGGGTGTCCCCCCGCTTAGGCACGGTTTCTCCTTGGGCCTCCAAAGCCAGCGACATTGCCCGCAATTGCGGTTTTGCGGTGCAACGCATAGAGCGTCTGATCGAATACAGGATAGCGACTTCTCAACCACTGAGCCAGCAACAAGTCCAAGCCTTGCAAGCCCAGTTGCATGACCGCATGACCGAGACGGTTTTCCTCGAGTTGCATCAAGCGCAGGCTTTGTTTCAGGCTTTGCCTGCACAAGACCTGCATTTCGTGGATCTTCAAACCCAAGGCCGAGCCGCCTTGGAGCAGGCCAATACCGATGGCGGTTTGGCCTTGGCAGACGATGAAATCGATTATTTGCTAGACGCCTTTACCAAACTGGGACGCAACCCCAGTGATACCGAACTGATGATGTTTGCGCAGGCCAACAGCGAACATTGCCGGCACAAAATTTTCAACGCCACTTTCAGCATTGATGGGCAGGCCCAAAGCCACAGTCTGTTTGGCATGATTCGCCACACCCACGCCACCTCGCCACAGCACACAGTGGTGGCTTATTCGGACAATGCGGCCATCATGAAGGGCCACGCGGTGGAAAAGTTTGCTGCGCCCTTGACTGGCTTTATGCCCCGCTACGACAAGTCGCAAGGCGTTCAGCACATCTTGATGAAGGTGGAAACCCACAACCACCCCACAGCCATCTCGCCGTTTCCAGGTGCAGCAACCGGGGCGGGTGGTGAAATCCGTGACGAGGGCGCAACCGGGCGCGGTGCTAAACCCAAGGCAGGCTTAACGGGGTTCAGCGTTTCCAAACTGTGGGGTAGCCGTTTGGGGCAACCTGCGCACATGGCCAGTGCCTTGGCCATCATGACCGAGGGTCCCTTGGGTAGCGCTGCATTCAACAATGAATTCGGACGCCCGAATTTGCTGGGCTATTTCCGCGAGTACGAACAAGTGGTCGATGGCGTGCAACGCGGCTACCACAAGCCCATCATGATTGCGGGAGGCTTGGGTGTGGTTCAACGGGAGTTGACCCGCAAAATTGAATTTCCCCCGGGCACTTTGCTGATACAACTGGGCGGGCCGGGTATGCGCATTGGCATGGGTGGGGGTGCCGCCAGCTCTTTGGCCAGCGGCAGCAACAACGTG
The DNA here is from genome assembly GCA_036787995.1 of Limnohabitans sp. Classification (GTDB taxonomy): domain Bacteria; phylum Pseudomonadota; class Gammaproteobacteria; order Burkholderiales; family Burkholderiaceae_C; genus Limnohabitans. The sequence goes on from DAIQOH010000001.1 coordinate 112,910, forward strand.
GCTTTGGACTTTGACTCCGTGCAGCGCGGTAACCCCGAAATTCAGCGCCGTGCCCAAGAGGTCATCAACCATTGCAACGCCTTGGGTGCCATGACGCCTATTTTGGCCATCCACGATGTGGGTGCGGGTGGTTTGTCCAACGCCTTTCCCGAATTGGTCAATGACGCAGGGCGCGGCGCCCGATTTGATTTGCGCCAAGTGCATTTGGAAGAGTCGGGTATGTCGGCGCGGGAAATTTGGAGCAACGAGAGCCAAGAGCGCTATGTGCTGGCCATCGACCCCGACTCCTTGCCGCAGTTTGCGTTCTTTTGCGAGCGTGAGCGTTGCCCGTTCTCGGTGGTGGGCAAGGCTTTGGCCAAGCCACGGTTGGTGGTGAAAGACGGTGGCAGCGTTGCGCCCGTCGATATGCCGCTAGAGGTGTTGCTCGGCAAACCGCCCAAGATGCACCGCGAGGTGGTTCGTGTTCAACGC
>DAIQOH010000001.1:113480-127205 GCA_036787995.1 Limnohabitans sp.
AACCCCGCAGCATCTGGGCGCATGGCCGTGGCAGAGGCCATCACCAATCTTTTGGCTGCACCCATCACCTTGGACAAGGTGAAGCTGTCTGCCAACTGGATGGCCGCTTGCGGCGAGGTGGGTGAAGACGCGGCCTTGTATGACACTGTGAAAGCGGTGGGAATGGAACTCTGTCCGGCTTTGGGTATTTCCATTCCTGTGGGCAAAGACAGCTTGTCCATGCGCACCCGTTGGAGCGAAGAAGGCGCTCAACGCCAAGTGACATCGCCTGTGAGTTTGATCGTCACTGCCTTTGTTGCTTTGGATGATGTCCGTGGCAATCTCACACCCCAACTGGACGCCACCCAAGACAGCAGCTTGGTCTTGATCGATTTAGGGCGCGGCCAAAAGCGCATGGGTGCCAGTATGTTGGCGCAAATTTTGGATCAAGCAGGCGGCGACACCCCCGACCTTGACGACCCCCAAGACTTGCTGCATCTGGTGCATGCCATCCATGATTTGCGACAACAAGGCTTGCTTTTGGCTTACCACGACAAAAGCGATGGTGGCCTGTGGGCGACAGTGTGCGAAATGGCGTTTGCAGGCCGCGTTGGCGTTGATCTCAATGTGGACTTGCTGGTCACAGAGGGTGATGGACTCAGTGACAGCCGTGCCGACCATGGCGACAGCAAAAATTGGGCGCAACAAGTAGGTCCTCGCCGTGAAGCCCTCACGCTGCAAGCCCTTTTCAATGAAGAACTGGGCGTGGTGGTGCAAGTGGCCACGGCACAACGCGATAAGCTGATGCAAGTGCTGCGTCAACATGGTTTGAGCGCCCACAGCCACGTGATTGGCAAAACCCGCGTCAGCGCCACACCACTGGTCACGGTCTGGCGAGACGCCAAAGAGGTTTTTTCCGCTTCACTGCAAGACTTGCAACAGGTGTGGGACAGCGTCAGTTGGAAGATCGCTATGCAGCGTGACAACCCTTTGGCTGCCGACCAAGAGCATGCCGCAGCGGGCGATCCCAGCGACCCCGGTTTACACCTTCATTTGCCCAGCGGCGTACTTGACAACCCGGCCGCGCCCTTTGTACACAGCGCACGCCCGCGGGTGGCGGTGTTGCGCGAGCAAGGCGTGAACTCACATGTTGAAATGGCCTACGCCTTTACGGAGGCAGGTTTTGAAGCCTATGACGTTCACATGACGGATTTGCAGCAAGGCAGAGCCAACCTGAAAGACTTTCAAGGCTTGGTAGCCTGCGGCGGTTTCAGCTATGGCGACACCTTGGGCGCAGGCGTGGGATGGGCACGCAGCATTCTTTTCAACCCCGGATTAAGCGACCAATTTCAAACGTTTTTCCAGCGCCATGACACTTTTGCTTTGGGCGTGTGCAATGGTTGCCAAATGTTTGCCGAACTCGCCAGCATCATTCCTGGTGCCGATCACTGGCCGCGCTTTACCCACAACCAAAGCGAACGTTTCGAAGCCCGTTTGTCCATGGTCGAGGTTGTCGATTCGCCCAGTGTGTTTTTCAAGGGCATGGCGGGCCTCAGAGCGCCTATTGCTGTGGCACACGGTGAGGGTTTTGCCAATTTCTCCTGCCAAGGCGATGCCTCTTTGGTGCACTCAGCCATGCGCTTTGTGGACAACCACGGTCAGCCAACCGAGGCCTATCCTTACAACCCGAACGGTAGTCCGGGCGGAATAACGGCAGTGACTACCGCTAACGGACGGTTCACGGCCATGATGCCTCACCCGGAGCGGGTGTTCAGAAGGCTGCAGTTCAGCCACTACCCCACAAGCGGAAATGAAACTACTTCTGAATTCAGCCCTTGGATGCGTTTGTGGCGCAATGCCCGGGTTTGGTTGAATTGAAATTCAACAAAATTAATGTAGGATATTGAGAATATTGTTGATTTAATAGGTTTTGACATGTCTACTTCCTCACAATTTGAAACGGACTCCAACGAAGGCTTTTTCAGATCCATGTTCACCAACCCTTTGGCCAGAAATTTTCAGGCTTGGGTGTCCATTGTTAATTTTTGGATCTTCATTTCCTGCTTGACCTTGGCGGGTGAAACGGTTGAGCCTTATGCCAGTGAACATGGTGGGATATTCAAATTAGTTGAGTATGCAGCGGTGTTGTTTTTCACCATTGATTACCTGGGCAACCTTTATTTCGCCAAAGACCGTGTCAAGTATTTCTTCAGTTTTTGGGGATTGGTTGACCTGATTTCCATTGTTCCCACCTACTTGATGATCATGAACCTGACTGCCTTGCAAGGCAGCAAGGTATTGCGGGTGTTGCGTGTGGTTCGGGTCTTACGGGTGCTGAAAATGGCACGTATTGCCCTGCAGCAAATCCAAAACACCTTGGAGAGCAGCAACCCGATTGTCACCAACCTCAAGATCTATTTCATCGCTTTGTTTTCAGTCATCATGATCTCCAGCACCTTGATGTACTACGCCGAAGGCAATTTGTACTCCGCTGAAAACATGGCGATTGGTCAAGCGGCTTTTGATGCCCAACTCAAAGTCAATCCCCTGCCTGAAGGCTCACCTCCCGAGGCTGCGTTGTTTACGCCGGTTGACCCCGTGAGTGGTAACCCCATTCCTCCTGACAAACGTTTTTACACCTCTATTCCTGCTGCCATGTGGTGGTGTATCGTGACCTTGACCACCACAGGCTATGGCGACATGTTCCCCGTGACTTTCTGGGGCAGGGTCATTGCTGGTTGCACCATGTTGATGGGCTTGGTTTTGTTTGGTATTTTGTTGAATATCGTTGGCAAAACCATCATGGTCATGCTGTTTGGTGAGCAAATCACCGAAGACGATAAGGTTAAAGCCACCCGCGAAAACATTCTCGGCATGATGGTCACCCGCGGATGGATCAGCCAGCAGCGTGCGAACGAGATTGAATTGCTGTCCGAAGAAGACATCAAGTCACGTACCCGTAACTTCTAAGTCTGCAGTGACCCGCGACCGAGAATTAGCTGATACCTTGTATGCCTTGGTGGATTTGGCCGAGCACCTCAAACTCGACCTCAATTTACTGATTCACGGCTTGCAAGAGATGCACCACTCGGAAACGGGTTTAACCGTGGCAGGGGGCAAAACCAGCCACGAAGTGGCGCATGACCAGCACGATCCTGCCCATGAGAAACGCATGGCTGACCATGCGGCCAACACCGATCACGCCAACAAAGCTTTGGAAAAAACCCACTTGGTTCAGAAAAAGATAGAGTCGGTGATCAAACTGCTGTTGCTCAACCACACGGACGCTGCCAGCATCTTGAACGAGTTTGAAAAAATACGCACCACCAAACTTCTCACCAGTGAAACCTTCAGTTTGGCGCACATATTGAAAGACAAAGTGAAATAAAAAAACCCTCGCAAGAGGGTTTTTTTACGTGTTGTTAAAGAGGCATTTATTCGATTTTGGCTTTGTCTCGCAAGCTTTGTTGATACTCCGCCAACTTACCTTGCTGCATTTGCTGAACGATTTGTGCTTTGACATCCTCAAACTTGGGCACAGGTGTTTCGCGCACATCGTCAAGGCGAATGATGTGAAAACCAAACTGGGTTTTCACGGCCGTCTCTGTGATTTGGCCTTTTTTCAAGGCCACCATGGCTTGAGAAAACTCTTTCACAAAGCTGTTGGGATTGGCCCAGTCCAGGTCGCCACCGTTGGCGCCAGAGCCAGGGTCTTTGGATTGCTTTTTGGCGATCTCTTCAAACTTAGCGCCTTTTTTCAAGCCGGCAATAATGGCTTTGGCTTGTTCTTCTTTTTCTACCAAGATATGGCGGGCACGGTACTCTTTACCGCCATTGGCTGCCACAAATTTGTCGTACTCGGCTTTGACATCTGCATCGCTGATGGGATTGGCTTTTTGGTATTGGGTAAAGAGCTCGCGAATCAAAATGCTTTGTTTGGCAATTTCCACTTGAATTTTGTAATCATCCGACGCGTCCAGACCTTGCTTTTCGGCTTCTTGCATGAAAATTTCGCGCATCACGACCTCTTCACGCAGTTGTTGCTCCATGTCGGGCGTGATGTTGCGACCCGAGCGCTCGAGTTGTGCCGCCAACATATTCAAACGTGTTTTAGGTACGGCTTTGCCGTTCACGATGGCAACGTTTTGGGCTTGCAAAGCGGCGCTGGACAGGCTTAATACCGCCGCAGCAATGACGGTGGGGAAAAAAGAAAATCTCATGAAGGGGGCTTTCGAAGTATTAAATTGCAGAATCGACAATTTCTATGGCCAGAGCGTGCAAACCCTGTGCAATAAATGCCTGCAACGCATCATACACAAGCCTATGTTTACCCACGCGGGTGAGGCCATTAAAAGCATCACAACCGATACGCACCCGAAAGTGTGTGCCTTGGCCTGTGCCATCCGAACCGCTGTGGCCTGCATGCGCAGCACTTTCGTCCCAGATTTCCAGCACAAAAGGGCTGAAGGTTTCTTCTAAAGCCTGCTGCAGTTGTGAAGCGGTGATATTCATGGTGATTCTTCTGGCGCTGCCTCTTCAGGCTTGATGAAGCGACTGAGGTAAAAAGCTTGAATCACCACAAACACCAGCATCAAACCCATGCCGCCAAACAGTTTGTAGTTCACCCAAGTATCCAGATCAAAGTTGAAAGCCACCCACAGGTTGACCACGCCCATGAGGACAAAAAAACCACTCCATGCCCACAACAAACGCAACCACACAGCATCTGGTAACTCAAGTTGGGCACCCATCAGCGTTTGCAAAAAATTTCGCTTCAGCAACACATGACCCAAAACCAAGGCCCCGCCCATCAACCAATACAACACCGTCGGCTTCCATTTGATGAAGGTGTCATCGTGAAACACCAAGGTAGCGCCGCCAAACAACACAATGATGCCGAGGCTGACCCACTGCATGGCCTCGACCTTGCCATGGCGAAAGTGCAACCAGCCAATTTGCAGCAAAGTAGCGCCTATCGCCACCCCAGTTGCTGCGTAAATACCTGCCAACTTGAAGGTGATGAAGAAAAGGGCAATAGGAAAAAAATCGGTCAACAGTTTCATATCAGTTCTTGTCTTGGGGTTCAAACTGCAAAGCCGCCGAGTTCATGCAGTAACGTAAGCCGGTGGGCGCAGGACCGTCGGGAAACACATGGCCTAAATGCGCACCACACTGTGCGCAAACGGTTTCTGTGCGCACCATGCCATGTGCGCGGTCGACACGTTCTTCTATGGCACCAGCGACAGCAGTTTGATAGAAGCTGGGCCAACCACAGCCCGCGTCAAATTTGGTACTGCCATCAAACAGCAGGGCGTCGCAACATACGCAGTGGTATTTACCCAGTGCCCAATGGTCTTCATAGCGACCGGTGAATGCGCGCTCTGTAGCAGCCTGGCGTGTGACTTCATAGGCCAAGGGTTCAGCCCCTTTGCTGGCCAAAAACGCTCGCCATTGTTCGGGTGTTTGGGGTAAATCTGTCATGAGGAGCAACTGATGGAAATGGTGGAAGCCCAATCGGGTGGAAAAGCGGCGTAACTCTCAAAGCCTGGGTGTTCGTCAAATGGTGCGCTGAGCAACGTCAGCAAGGTGCTTACACCTGAAAAGTCGCCTATTTTCGCTTGTTGAATAGCTTGCTCGCCCAAATGGTTGCGCAACACAAATTTGGGGTTGCAAGACAGCATGGTTTGAGCGCTGTGGGACACATGCTCGTGGCTTAGGCGCGACAAGTAAAGTGCCAGCCATGTTTGCCAGGCGGTTACTTCGATGAACATGTCGCCCACACCATCAAACGCAGTGGGCTGTTTTGTTTGTGCGTAGACAGCCATTGCAAGGCTGAGTCGTCGCCAAAAAATGGTGTAGTCCGTGCGCTCGGTCGACAACAACCGAAAGACGGCATCGATCAATGCGTGGTCGCCAGCTTTGACATCGGCCAAGCCCAATTTGCGAGCCATGTGCCTGTCCAATGCCGCTGGGTAAGCGATTTTGTAAGCGTCAAGCACCTCGACCACTGCATCTTGGTCTTGAATCAGCGGCAACAAAGCTTGACCCAAGCAATACACATTCCAAAAAGCGATTTGCGGTTGCCGCGCGTAGGCGTAACGCCCTTGGTGGTCGGAATGGTTGCAAATATGCGCAGGGTCAAAGCCATCTAAAAATTGAAAAGGACCGTAATCGATGGTCAAGCCCAACAAACTCATGTTGTCGGTGTTCATCACCCCATGGCAAAAGCCCACCGATTGCCACTGTGCCAATAAAACGGCTGTGCGTTGCACCACCGTTTGCAACAGGGCCAGATAGCGCTGCGCGCCTGCAGGCAAGTCCATGAGATTTGGAAAATAGTGCGCGATGGCAAAGTCGGCCAGTTGCTTTAACTCCTCATGCCGTCCAAGCGCTGCGAAATGCTCGAAATGGCCAAAGCGCAAAAAACTGGGGGCCACACGGGTGACCACAGCCGCGGTTTCCACCTCTTCACGTAACACCTGATCGGGTGACCCCACTATGGCCAAGGCGCGGGTGGTGGGAATGCCCAAACCATGCATGGCTTCGCTGCACAAAAACTCACGAATGCTTGAGCGCAACACCGCCCGCCCATCGCCCATGCGCGAATAAGGTGTCAAGCCTGCGCCTTTGAGTTGAAGCTCTTGAACACCCATGGGGGTGTCCAAGTCGCCCAAAGACAAGGCCCGCCCATCACCCAACTGACCCGCCCACACACCAAATTGGTGGCCGCTGTAAACACTGGCCAAGGTTTGGCTACCCGGGATGACGGCGTTGCCCGCCAGGGCTTGCAAAGCTGCATGGGATTGCCACCAATCTGTCGGTAGACCCAAACGATGGGCCAAGGTCTCATTGCGAGCCACCCAGTGCACATCACGCAAAGGGCTGGCATTAACCGGCGTGTAAAAAGCAGTGCCTAAGGTGGCAAAGCGGTTGCGCCAAGCAAGGGTGAATACGGGATCGGCCAAAGATTGCATGGTCGGATTGTGCACAATACGCCTCAACCTTAAACCGCACAGGGCGATGACCCTAGGAGACTGTCCATGCTAGGACTGATGCAACAACAACATTTATCGGTTTCATCCTTGATCGATTTTGCTGAAAAACACCATGGCGATGTGGAAATCATTTCGCGCCGTATTGAAGGTGATATTCACCGCAGCACCTGGGCCCGTATCGCCAGCCGTTCTCGCCAAGTGGCCAATGCCTTGGACCAATGGAAGATTGGCAAAGGCGCACGTGTGGCGACTTTGGCTTGGAATGGTTACCGCCATTTGGAGTTGTACTTTGGCGTCAGCAGCAGTGGCCGCGTCATCCATACCTTGAACCCCCGGTTGCATCCTGACCAAATTGTGTGGATTGCCAACCATGCCGAAGACGAGGTCATGTGCTTTGACATGACGTTTTTGCCCATAGCCCAGCAAATCCATGCCCGATGCAGCACGGTAAAGCATTGGGTGGCCATGTGTGATGCCGACAAACTGCCGGCCGACAGCGGCATCCCTGGTTTGATCAGCTATGAAACGTGGATGAGCCAACAGTCCACAGAGTATGCATGGCCTGCGCTGGATGAAAACTCGGCTTCTTGCATGTGCTACACCAGTGGCACCACGGGCAACCCCAAAGCGGCGCTGTACAGCCACCGCTCAACGGTCTTGCATGCGTATGCCTGTGCCTTGCCCGATGTGATGTGTTTGTCTGCGCGGGATTCGATACTGCCAGTGGTGCCCATGTTCCACGTCAGTGCTTGGGGTTTGCCTTACAGCGCTGCCATGGTGGGGGCCAAGTTGGTCTTTCCTGGTGCGGCGCTGGACGGTAAGTCCATTTATGAGTTGTTAGAAACCGAAAAAGTCACTTTGGCCGCGGGTGTGCCCACAGTATGGCAAATGCTGTTGGGCCACTTGGGGGCCAACAACTTGCGTTTCCATCATTTAAAGCGCACTGTGATTGGCGGCTCGGCCTGTCCACCAGCCATGATTCACGCCTTCAACGACCAATACGGTGTGGAAGTACTGCACGCTTGGGGCATGACTGAACTCAGCCCACTGGGTACCTTGTGTACCCTGAAAAACAAGCACCTTGATTTGCCCGAAGACGAAAAAATGAAAATTCGTCTTAAGCAAGGGCGCGCGATTTTTGGCATCGACTTCAAAATCGTGGACGACAGCGGCAAAGAGCAAGTCCACGATGGCAAGGCTTATGGCGATTTACTGGTCAAAGGGCCATGGGTGATTCAAGCGTATTTCAAACAAGAGGGCGCCTCACCTTTGGTGGACGGTTGGTTCCCGACCGGCGACGTGGCAACCGTTGACGCCGATGGCTATATGCAAATCACCGACCGCAGCAAAGACGTCATCAAGTCGGGGGGCGAGTGGATCAGCTCTATCGATGTGGAAAACATTGCCATGGCCCACCCCGATGTGTTGATGGCCGCCTGCATAGGCATGCCCCATCCCAAATGGGACGAGCGACCCATCGTGGTGGTGGTGCCCAAGCCTGGCAAAACGGTGGCACGCGAAGAACTGCTGAAGTTTTACGAAGGAAAGATTGCCAAGTGGCAAATTCCCGATGACGCGGTCTTTGTGGAGGCTATACCCATAGGCGCCACAGGGAAAATGCTGAAGACCAAATTGCGTGAAATGCTCAGCGATTACCAATTACCTGCCTAGGACATTCCCTAGCCGTGTAAACCCCCAATTGCCAGTAGGCTTGGCAGTATTGCAATCTAGGAGATTTGAATGGCATCGCGTAAAACTTGGCTGGCGCTGGCACTGACCAGTATGTTGTCACTCAGCGCTTGGGCGCAAAAAGGCGAAACCGTCAAGATCGCTTGGATTGACCCCTTGTCTGGCCTGATGGCGCCTGTGGGCTCAAACCAGCTAAAAACCCTTCAATATTTGGCCGAGGAAACCAACAAAAGCAACCCCGCTGGTGTGAAGTTTGAAATCATCGGCTTGGACAACAAGCTCAGCCCTGCGGAAAGTCTGAACCAACTCAAGTCCGCCATGGACCAAGGTGTTCGCTACATCACCCAAGGCAATGGCTCCTCAGTTGCAGGTGCGCTGCTCGACGCGGTGAACAAACACAATGAACGCAACCCTGGCAAGGAAATCATTTTCCTCAACCACTCTGCGGTGGACCCCGATTTCACCAACAGCAAATGCAGCTATTGGCACTTCCGCTTTGACGCTGACACCTCTATGAAGATGGAAGCCATGACCACCTTCATCAAGGACATGCCCGAGGTCAAGAAAGTCTTTTTGCTCAACCAAAACTACTCGCATGGTCAGCAAGTGGTCAAGTACGCCAAGGAAAACCTGAGCCGCAAGCGTCCCGATATTGAAATCGTCGGTGAAGACCTGCATCCTTTGGCGCAAGTGCGTGACTTCGCACCCTACATCGCCAAAATCAAAGCCTCTGGTGCTGACACGGTCATCACTGGGAACTGGGGTTCAGACTTGGCACTGCTGGTCAAGGCGGCCAATGAGGGCGGCTACAACGGCAAATTCTTCACCTATTACGCCGGTGTGACCGGCACGCCCACCGCATTGGGCCAAGGCGGTGCTGGCCGCGTTTACCAAATTGCCTACGCCCACTACAACATGGGCGGACGCATGGGCCAGTACGGGGCAGGCTTCAAAGCCAAGTACAACGACGATCTGTACACCGGCTCCATGATCGGCATTTTTGATTTGCTCACCCAAGCCATGGCCAAAGCCGGTTCCACCGACCCTGTCAAAGTGGCCGCCGCGATGCATGGTCACAAATTCAAGGGCTACAACGGCGATATGGAAATGCGCAAACTTGATCACCAAATGCAACAAACCTTGTTTATGACGGTGTGGCAAAAAGCCGATAAAAAATACCCCTACAGCCCTGAAAACACGGGCATGACGCTGGCACCTGTGAAAACTTTCGAGCCTTATATCTCGAGCACACCGACCAGCTGCCAAATGAAACTGCCTTCCTGACTGTGGCTTTGGCCTGATCGCACTGTCATGGCTCGTACATGGCATTGCGGGGCCATGATCTGACATGGAATTTTTCCTCATCTCCTCGCTCAACGGGCTGAGCTACGGCTTGTTGCTGTTCATGCTCAGTTCAGGACTGACGCTGATCTTCAGCATGATGGGTGTGCTCAATTTTGCGCACGCCAGCTTTTATATGTTGGGCGCTTATTTCGGCTACACCTTGGAGAGTCGTATCGGTTTTTGGCCGGCTTTGGTTTTGGCGCCTGCGTTAACCGGTGCTGCAGGTGCTTTGTTCGAGAGCAAAGTGCTGCGCAAAGTTCACAAGCTAGGCCATGTGTCTGAATTGCTGGTGACATTTGGTCTTTCGTACATCGTCTTGGAATTGGTGCAGCTGTTGTGGGGCAGGGTGGCCGTCGAGTTCAATCCACCTGTGTTTTTGCAAGGACCAGTGTTCACCCTGATCAACCACGGTCAGTTGGGTTTATCCTTGGTCTCTGGTGCTGGGGGGGAGATGTGTCAATCTGCCGATACCGCGGTGCGTGTGGTTTGCACACCGTTTCCAGCAACCCGGGCTTTCATCATGGGTACGGCGGTGGCCATGGTGATCAGCCTGTGGTGGGTGCTGACCCGCACCCGTGCGGGCCTCATTATTCAAGCCGCGCTAACCCACCCCGAGACGGTGGAGACCTTGGGACATAACGTGCCCCGCGTCTTTATGCTGGTGTTTGCCATGGGTACAGGTTTGGCGGGCTTGGCGGGCGTGATCGGTGGTTTTACTTTTATCACCGAACCAGCCATGGCCGCTACGGTGGGTTCAGTGATTTTTGTGGTGGTAGTCGTAGGTGGCATGGGGTCTCTTAGCGGTGCTTTCTTGGCCTCTGTGGTCATTGGTGTTGTGCAAACGTTTGCTGTGGCCATTGACTATTCGCTCTTGCAGTTATTCAAAGACGCTGGCCTGCCTCTGTCTGCAGATTGGAAAAACAACAGCGTGATCAAACTCACTGTCTCACAAGTCGCACCCATCTTGCCTTACCTCTTGTTGGTGCTGATTTTGATTTTTCGCCCACGTGGTTTATTGGGTAAGCGAGATACATAAGCATGAATCACTTTTTGTCGCGCTATGGTGTTTGGCTGGGTTTTGCTTTGGTGCTGTTGGCGGCACCTTGGTTATTCACCAGCAATTTATCGCAAACCATGTTGTCCCAAATGGGCATTGCCATCATCGCTTGCCTGTCCTACAACCTGCTGCTGGGGCAAGGAGGCATGCTCAGCTTTGGGCATGCGGTCTACAGCGGCATGGGTAGCTATGTCGCTATCCATGCTTTGAATGCCATCGGGCAGGGGCGCTTGCATTTACCCGTGGTGCTATTGCCTTTGGTGGGGGGATTGGCTGGCATGGGCTTTGCCATTTTGTTGGGCTATGTGACCACCAAAAAATCGGGCACCACCTTTTCCATGATCACGCTGGGCATGGCTGAATTGGTGTTTGCCATGTCGCTGATGTTCTCCGAGTTTTTCGGTGGTGAAGCGGGGGTGTCTGCCAACCGTGTGGTGGGTGAGGCCTTCATGGGCATCACGTTTGGCCCGCAGCGTCAGGTGTATTACCTGATTGCTTTCTACACTTTCGTTTCGGTGGTCTTGTTGTATGCACTTACGCAAACCCCTTTGGGGCGCATCTTGAATGCCGTTCGTGACAATCCCGAGCGTGTCGAATTCGTGGGCTACAACACCCAGCAGGTTCGCTACCGCGCCTTCATCATTGCAGGTTTTTTTGCGGGTATTGCTGGCGGCTTGGGTGCGATCAATTTTGAAATCGTCACCGCCGAAGTCGTGGGACCCGCCCGTTCGGGTTCTTATTTGTTGTTCACTTTTTTAGGCGGCGCGACATTTTTCTTTGGCCCTGTGTTGGGCGGCATCTTGATGGTGCTGGCTTTTGTGCTGTTGTCAGAAATCACCAAAGCCTGGTTGCTCTATCTGGGTTTGGTCTTTCTGTTCATGGTGGTTTACGCGCCTGGCGGCTTGGCTGGTTTGATCATGATGAACCTGAACGTGTTCAAAGCGGGCGCATTCAAGCGCTTGTTCCCCTCTTACATGGGCTTGGCTTTGGCCATGGGCTTGATGCTGGCTGGGGCAGGCGCCTTGGTAGAAATGATTTACCACCTTCAGCTGAATGCGGCCAACGGCCCCGAGCTTGCCTTCGCTGGCTGGGTGCTCAATACCGACAGCAGCAGCACATGGGTGGTATCGCTGGCTTTGTTGTTTTCAGGCTTGGCTGTTTTTGAGGCCGTGCGCCGCCGCTTTGCTTTGATTTGGGGTGATATACAAACCGATATTGCCGCTGCCCAGCAAGCCAAGGAGGCCGCATGAGCGCCTACTCCTTAGAGATTCAAGGTCTGACCAAGCAATTCGGCAAGACGGAAATCATCCGTGGTGTCCATTTGCAAGTGACTGCTGGCGAGCGCGTGGCCATCATTGGTCCCAATGGCGCTGGCAAGTCAACCCTGTTCAACCTTATCAGTGGTCGCTTTGCACCCAGCGGCGGAACCATCAGCCTCAAGGGCCAGCGTATTGATGGTCTCAAACCCTTTGAGATCAACCGCATGGGTTTGTCGCGCAGCTTTCAAATCACCAATATTTTTCCCAAGCTGAGCGTGTTTGAAAACCTGCGCTGTGCGGTGTTGTGGAGCCTGGGTCACCGCTACAGCTTTTGGTCATTTTTGGGCCATTTGAAAGACGCCAACGAATTGGCCGAAGACTGGATGCAGCGCATTCGCCTCAGCGCCAAGCGTGACACCTTGGCCATGAACCTCACCTATGCCGAGCAACGCGCTTTGGAAATCGGCATCACCATGGCCGGTGGTGCTGAGGTGGTTTTGCTGGATGAACCCACCGCGGGCATGAACAACAGCGAGACCGAGCGCTTTATTGGCCTCATCAAAGAAGTGACCCAAGGCAAAACCTTGCTGGCGGTGGAGCACGACATGGGCGTGGTGTTTGGCTTGGCCGACAAAATCGCCGTGCTGGTTTATGGCGAAATCATTGCGTTTGATACCCCCGACAAAGTCCGCGCCAACGCCTTGGTGCAAGAAGCCTATTTAGGCAGTTTGCAAGAGGGTCACTGAATGTTGCAAGTCCAAGACCTCCACGCCTATTACGGCAAAAGCCATGTCTTGCATGGGGTGAGTTTTTCGGTTGGTAAAGGCGAAATCGTTGCGCTGTTGGGGCGTAACGGTTCAGGACGTTCCACCACGGCCAAAGCCATCATGGGCTTGGTCGATGCCCAAGGCAGCATCGATTGGTTGGGCCAGCAAATCATAGGACGTAAGCCCTTCGAGATTGCCCATTTGGGCCTGGGTTACGTTCCTGAAAACCGTGACATCTTTCCCAAACTCACGGTGCATCAAAACCTGCTGCTGGGTTTGAAGGGCGATAAGCCCCAAGGACGCTGGGATTTTGAAGACATGTACACCTTGTTTCCGCGTTTGCGCGAGCGTCAGCACACCGAGGCCGGTGTACTTTCGGGGGGCGAGCAGCAAATGCTGACCCTGTGTCGCTCGCTGATGGGTGACCCCGAACTCATCATCATTGACGAGCCCACCGAGGGTCTGGCCCCAAAAATCGTGGAGTTGGTCGGCCAGTTCTTGCGCGAACTGCGCAACCGAGGCGTGTCTGTTTTGCTGATTGAACAAAAACTCACCATCGCCATGCAAATCTCTGACCGCGCCTTGGTCATGGGACACGGCAGCATGGTGTTTGACGGTACCCCTGACGCCTTGCG
>DAIQOH010000002.1:0-5189 GCA_036787995.1 Limnohabitans sp.
GTTGTAAATGAGCGCGAACCATGGCCCCATTATGACAAGGCGATAATCCACGCATGCGCATACGATTTACCAAAATGCAAGGTGCTGGCAACGATTTTGTGGTCCTTGACGAAACCCAGGGCTTATTAGGCTTAAGCCCCGCTGATTACCGTTTCATGGCGGATCGCCATTTTGGTGTGGGCGCTGACCAAATCCTTTCTGTTCGCCCGTCTACCTCCGTAGACGCTGACTTTGCTTATGTGATTCACAACAGCGATGGCGCAGAGGTAGAGCATTGTGGAAATGGCGCAAGGTGTTTTGTTCGTTTTGTGCGGGCACAAGGTTTGACACACAAAACCACAGTCAAAGTGCAAGTACATGGGGGCATCATTACCTTGAATGAACTGCCTGATGGCTCTGTAAAGGTAGACATGGGACCGCCTGTTTTTGATTTGGCGCGGGTTCCCTTTGAAAAATCTCAAGCCACTTCATTGGCCGATCCAATGAATATGCTGTGGCGTCTTGCCTTGCCTCAAGATGAACAGGTGGATGTGGCAGTACTGTCTATGGGTAACCCCCATGCAGTCACGCGTGTATCCGATGTGACGACAGCGCCTGTGACGATATGGGGGCCTTGGATTGAAAACCATACGGCATTTCCTAAGCGTGTCAATGCAGGTTTTATGCAGGTACTTTCGCGCTCTGAGGTGAAACTGCGTGTATTTGAGCGTGGGGCAGGCGAAACTTTGGCCTGTGGTACAGGTGCCTGTGCAGCAGTCGTGGCAGGCATTCGACAAGGCTGGTTAGATAACAAAGTCAAAGTGCACACCCTTGGCGGTGTACTCACAATCGAATGGCAGGGTGAAAGCTCTTCAGTCATGATGAGTGGCCCTGCCACAACCGTATTCACTGGCGAGATGGAGATTCCCGAATGACGAACGCTATTCCACCGATCACAGAAGACGACATCGCCAATTTTTTGGTGAATACACCCGACTTCTTTCTGCGCCATGCGCAGATACTGTCCAGTGTGCGCTTTGTCAGCCCTCATGGCCAACGTGCTGTGAGTTTGCAAGAACGTCAAGCCGATATGCTCAGAGAAAAAATTCGCGCTCTAGAGCAACGCATGATGGAAATGATCCGCAATGGCAGCGATAACGCTGTTTTGGCAGATCGCCTGCATCGCTGGTCCCAAAGTTTGTTAATGACCCAACACCCAGCAGACTTGCCAAGCATTATTGTGGATGAAATTCAGCACCATTTCATGGTGCCTCAGGTGGCTATTCGTGTGTGGCGTGTCAGCGAGGCTTTTCAGATAGAAGACTTTGCGCAAGACGTCAGTGATGAGATCAAGGTTTTTGCGCAAGGTTTGCGAGCACCTTATTGCGGTGCCAATGCCGATTTTGAGGCTGTCGAGTGGCTAGCACATCCACACGAAGCCCAGTCTGTGGCTTTGCTGGCTTTGCGTAGCACCGAGTCACCCTGGACCACGCCTGAAACGCCAGAGACTGTAGATCACAGCCAAGACGCCACATTAGGTTTATTGGTGTTGGCGTCGCCCGACCCCCAAAGATTTCACTCCTCTATGGGTACCGATTTGCTCAGCCGTATTTCAGAGTTGGCCAGTGCGGCTTTGAGTCGGCTGCGGTAATCAGCCTGGCCATGTCATGACTTCTGACTCTGCATTGATTGAGCGGTATTTGTCGCATGTGCGTTTTGAGAAACGCTTGGCGGCCCGAACAGTGGCGCTTTATACAGAA
The DNA here is from genome assembly GCA_036787995.1 of Limnohabitans sp. GTDB lineage: Bacteria > Pseudomonadota > Gammaproteobacteria > Burkholderiales > Burkholderiaceae_C > Limnohabitans. The sequence continues at coordinate 1,740 of DAIQOH010000002.1, forward strand.
GATTTAAACAAATTGACTGAGCTTGCAAAAAAGGCAGGTCTGACGGATTTGACGCTCATCGATACCCCCCACCTTCGACGCTGGATGGCGCAAATGCATGCCAGTGGCAGAAGCCCACGCGGTATTGCACTGATTTTGTCGGGTTGGCGAGGTTTTTTTAACTGGCTAGGCAAAGAGGGTTTGATCACAGCCAATCCCTTGTCGGGTTTGCGGGCACCCAAAGCCTCCAAACCATTGCCTAAAGCTTTGAATGTGGATGACGCTGTACAACTTGCGCAACACCGACCTGCGGATACAGACCCGTGGTTACAAGCACGAGATACAGCGATGGTCGAATTGCTCTACAGCAGTGGCTTAAGAGTGGGCGAATTGATCGGTTTAGATGTGCAAGCCTCTTCTCATGCCAAGGGATGGATAGATGTGTCCTCTGGTGAAGCCCATGTTTTTGGCAAAGGCGCTAAGCGGCGAAGTGTTCCTGTGGGACAACAAGCTTTGTCTGCATTGCAAGCATGGTTGGCTATTCGAGCAACAGGTTTGCCAGCAAGCGCGGTAGAACCCCATGCCATGTTTGTCGGTCAACGAGGGACCAGATTGAGTGCGCAAGCTGTTTGGCAACGCTTGCGCCTACGAGGCCTGCAAGCAGGTATTGCCTCCCCTGTTCACCCTCACATGCTCAGGCACTCATTTGCCAGCCATGTGCTGCAGTCCAGCGGTGACTTGCGCGGTGTGCAAGAGTTGCTAGGCCATGCCAACATCAGCACCACACAGGTTTATACGCGTTTGGATTACCAGCATTTGGCAAAAACCTATGACGCAGCCCATCCACGTGCGCGAAAAAAAGCCTCATGAAAACTGTCAAGCTCAAAGCCGGTAAGGAGCGTTCTGCTTTGCGTGGCCATCCATGGGTGTTTGATTCAGCCATCGCCAAAGGTGGCGCAGACGCGGGTGAGACCGTGCGTGTGGAGTCCGAGGCAGGACAATTTTTGGGTTGGGCTGCGTTCAGTCCCACCTCCAAAATCAGGGCGCGTATTTGGTCGTTCAAAGAATCAGAACGCATTGATGCGGGGTTTTTTGAGCGTCAGGTAACCACCGCAGTGGCCATGCGTTCTCGTTTGCAAGTGCCCTCTAATGGCGTGCGGCTTATCCATGGCGAAGCGGATGGCATTCCTGGTTTGATTGTGGACAGCTACGACGGTACGTTGGTGGCCCAGTTTTTGTCTGCTGGTACCGAGCGCTTCAAAGCCGATATTGTCAAAGCCTTGGTGTTGCACACGGGTGCGACACGTGTCTTTGAGCGCTCTGACTCTGGCGTGAGGGGTTTAGAAGGGCTGGAGGCCAAAACGGGATGGTTATTCAGGGCGTCAGGTGCCAATGACAGCACTGCCATGGTCATACAAGAGCACCACTGGTCTTTGGAACTTGACATCCTGGAGGGACATAAAACAGGTTTTTACCTTGATCAACGCGACAGTCGTTTGAAATTTGCTGAATATGCGCAGCGCTTAGGCCTGCAGCAGGTGCTGAATTGTTATGGCTACACAGGGGGCTTCAGTGTGGCCGCCTTAAGCGGTATGCGATCAGCAGGTATGCTGGGCAGTGAAGCTTTGGTGACAACCGTGGATTCTTCTGCACCGGCAATTGCCAAAGCCCAGGCCAATGTTCAACGCAACGGTTTTGATGGACGCCATGTTGCTTTTCTCGATGCGGATGTCAACGCCACTTTGAGAAGCATGCACAAAGAGGGGCGTCGCTTCGATGGCATCGTTTTGGACCCACCCAAGTTTGCGCCCAGTGCAGCCCATGCAGAGCGGGCTGCCCGTGCATACAAAGACATCAATCGTTGGGCGTTTAAGCTGTTGTCGCCAGGTGGGGTTTTGTTTACCTACAGTTGCTCTGGTGGTATTTCTCCGGAGTTATTCCACAAAATCGTTGCGTCCGCTGGTACCGATGCGCAAGTAGATGCTTATATTCTGGATCGCGTTCACGCAGCCCCCGATCACCCCATGACTGTGTATTTTCCTGAAGGTGAGTACCTCAAAGGCTTGGTTTTGATGAAGAAGTAAGGCGCACTGCTTGAATGCTGGCTAAACTGCCGCACATATTCTGTTGTTTGTTTTCAAGGTTGAATGTTTATGTTAATTCCCGCCACCGTATTGACTGGTTTTTTAGGTGCAGGCAAAACGACGCTGCTTAAACGCGTCTTGTCCGAGTCGCATGGGCTCAAAATTGCTGTTATCGAAAATGAATTCGGTGAAGAAAATATCGATAACGAAATATTGGTTGCGGATACCAAAGAGCACATTGTTCAGATGAGCAATGGCTGTGTGTGTTGCACGATTCGAGAAGATTTGCGTACCACCTTGCAAGACTTGGCTGAAAAAAAGCGCAAAGGCGAATTGGATTTCGAACGGGTGGTGATTGAGACCACAGGTTTGGCAGATCCTGGGCCAGTAGCCCAAACCTTTTTCATGGACGATGAAATTGCCGAAAGTTTTTTGCTGGACGCGGTGCTTACCTTGGTTGACGCCAAGCATGCGGCACAAACCTTGAATGACCGCCAAGAAGCGCGTAGACAAGTGGGTTTTGCGGACCAAATATTCATCAGCAAAAGCGAACTGGTTTCGCCCGAAGAATTGGAAGCGTTGCAGCATCGCTTGAAGCACATGAACCCACGCGCACCGCAGCATACCGTGCACTTTGGAGAAATTGCGATAGACAAAGTGTTTGATTTGCGTGGGTTTAACCTCAACACCACATTGGAAATCGACCCCGACTTTCTCAATGAGGGTCATGATCATGTGCATGGTCAGCATTGCGACCACCCTTCACACCAGCATGACCATGCCCACCATGACCATGATCACCACCATCATGGCCACCACCACCACCATGACGACGATGTGAAAAGTTTTGTTTTTAAAGCGGATCGCGCTTTAGACCCTGCCAAATTGGAAGATTTTTTAGGTGCTATTGTGAATATTTACGGCCCTAGGATGTTGCGCTACAAAGGTGTCCTACACATGAAAGGCACGGAGCGCAAGGTGATTTTCCAAGGGGTTCACCAACTGATGGGCAGTGATCTGGGTCAAGCTTGGGCGCCAGGAGAGAAGCGAACGAGCAAAATGGTATTCATTGGTATCGATTTACCCAAAGATATCTTCCAGCAAGGCCTGGAACAGTGCTTAAGCTGAGTACAATCCGCGCGCCATTGGCCTGAGGAGAGATGTTGCGTCAAGCCTTGGCACAGGTCACACATGAAGTTTCAGACAACAACCACAAGCAGTATGGGGCTTGGTGCTAATGCACTCGACGCCACCCTGTGAGGAGATTTGCATTGAAGTCCACCAAGCATTCGAGCAACAGCAAAGCCAAGAGTAAAACCAAGGCTGTGGCTGCGGGCAAGCCCAAAACCAATGCTGTGAAATCGCCAGCAAAGAAAGTTGTTGCTGC
>DAIQOH010000002.1:5289-37493 GCA_036787995.1 Limnohabitans sp.
CGGGCAAGCCCAAAACCAATGCTGTGAAATCGCCAGCAAAGAAAGTTGTTGCTGCGAAAAAAGCGGCTGCAGTTAAAAAGCCAACGCCTTTAAACAAAGCCGTGGTCACCACAAAAGCTGTCAGTAAAAAAGCACCCAGTAAAAAAGTGGCCAGTAAAAAAGCCGTTGCAAAAAAACTTATTAGCAAAAAAGCAGTACCCGCCAAAAAGGCTGTCTCAATTAAAAAACCGGTTGCAGTGAAAAAACCGGCGACCTCTAAAAAGGCCATTCCTGCCAAGAAAAAACCAGTGGCTAAAAAGCCCCTGCCTGTGAAAAAAACCGTTCCTTTGAAACCTGTATCCAAAACTGTGACATCTGCTGCCAAATCCCCCCCTACCAAAGCATCGGCGCCTGTATCCGTACCTCGTGTTGACAATTCAACTGAAACAACCAAAAAATCTCCCCGTGCTGCCAAAGCCATGTCCATGATGCCCCCGCCACCTGGATTGAGTGTGGCTTCAACCATGGCCAAAGCCAGTTATGGTCCTATCGCCATCCCCACCCTACCGGCTGTTGTTCCCATGACCCCTGTGAAAAACCCCAAGCTGGCCAATAACTGGAAAACCAAATCCGCTGCCAGCATTTCGGATGAAGAAGTGCTTGCCATGCCGGATGATGAGTACATGAATGCCTTGCAAATGGCATTTTTCAGGTTGAAGCTGGTTCAATTGAAAACAGATATCTTGGCCAATGCCGGTGAAACCACCGAACATTTGCGTGAAGACACTGTGATTGTTCCTGACCCAGCTGACCGTGCAACCATCGAAGAAGAACACGCTTTGGAGTTGCGTACCCGAGACCGTGAGCGCAAATTACTCAAGAAAATTGAGCAATCCATTGCGCGTATAGACAGTGGTGACTATGGCTATTGCGATGAAACAGGTGAGCCCATAGGTGTTGGCCGCTTGTTGGCGCGACCAACAGCAACTTTGTCTTTGGAAGCCCAACAAAGGCGTGAATTGAAGCAAAAAATGTTTGGTGATTGAAACATCGCCCTTTTCCCATAGCAAAGCAGGCCTTGATGGCCTGCTTTTTTTACGCCTTCAAATTCTGATATTTCACATTCGATATATTTCGTAAGTACTTCATTTTCAAAGAATTTTTTATTTAGAAAGTTTGCGAAAGATCGTCTAAGTTATTGATTTTGCTGACAAAACCTCATTTTAAGGCTTGCATAGACTGAAAATCCTGTTAAAGTGCATATAAGTGGTATTAAGTGGAAAAATGTGAAATTCTTCGCATTTGCCGGCCACGCTTGTGTAACCAGGGGTCTTGAGTCGTGTTTCAAGGTGCGTCATCGCTGAATTTAGATGCCAAGGGTCGCTTGTCGGTGCCCACACGTCACCGAGATGTGCTCAGTGCAACAGCCAATGGGCAACTCACTATCACCCGTCATCCCCATGGTTGTTTAATGCTTTTTCCCCGAACAGAGTGGGAAAAATTTCGTGAGCGTGTAGCTGCTTTGCCGATGACTGCCCAATGGTGGAAGCGCATTTTGTTGGGTAATGCGATGGATGTGGAAATGGATGGCACGGGGCGCGTGCTTGTTTCTCCTGAATTACGCAGCGCTGCACACATCAGCAAGGACGTGATGTTGTTAGGCATGGGTACCCATTTTGAGTTGTGGGACAAGTCGACCTACGACAGCCTTGAGGCAGAAGCCATGCAGGGCGAGATGCCCGATGTGTTTCGAGATTTTTCGTTCTAACGTGGAATGGCAACAACTGAATGGGCACACACCACCGTCATGTTGAAGGAGGCGGTCGAGGCGCTGGACGTCCAGGCCGAAGCCACTTATGTCGACACAACCTTTGGCCGCGGCGGGCATGCAAAGCGTATCTTGGAACAACTTTCCTCAAAGGGTCGATTGATCGTATTCGACAAAGACCCACAGGCGATTGCGGTAGCCCAATCGATGAACGACCACAGAGTACAGATACGCCATCAAGGCTTCGCGGCACTGAACCAATTGCCGCCCCAAAGCGTCGCGGGTGTGCTGATGGATCTGGGAGTGAGCTCTCCGCAAATCGACAACCCAGAGCGCGGATTTTCTTTCCGTCAGGACGGCCCGTTGGACATGCGAATGGACACAAGCCAGGGCCAAAGCGTTCACGATTGGTTGGTCGCGGCAAACATCGACCAGATAGCACAGGTGATACGTGACTATGGAGAAGAGCGTTTCGCCAATGGCATTGCCAAAGCTATCGTCGCAAGGCGAGAGCTTGGTAGGCTTCCAGACACTACCTTGTCGATGGCGGAATTGGTTGCAACCGTTGTCAAAACACGTGAAGCAGGACAAAACCCTGCAACAAGAACATTCCAAGCCTTTCGAATATTCATCAATCGCGAATTGGAAGAGTTGGAGCAAGCACTCCATGCCAGTCTGGATGTTCTTCAACCAGGAGGACGCTTGGTGGTGATCAGTTTTCACTCGCTAGAAGACCGCATGGTTAAACAATTCATCGCTCAGAATGCAAAAGAGGTGTATGACCGTCGGCAGCCATTTGCCAAGCCTGCACCTCTGAAATTAAGGGATTTGGGTCGGCATCGTCCCCACATTGAAGAAGTTACTGCCAATCCACGAAGTCGAAGTGCCATCATGCGAGTGGCTGAGCGCTTAGACATACAGGGGGCTGTATGACAAGGGTGAGCGCAATGCTATTGATGGCGGTAGTGCTGAGTGCGCTTTATTTGGTTCGTACGCAATACGAGTCGCGTCGTCTGTACACAGAATTAGACAGAGCCAAAGCATTGGCACAACGCTTAGATACAGAGCATGACCGACTGGATGTCGAGCGCGGCGCGCAAGCGACACCACTGCGGGTAGAAAAACTTGCGCGTGAACAAATGCATATGCAGACCATCTCGCCTGCGATCACGCAGTATGTGTCTACACACGTCGACAGCAGTGAAAACGTGTCTGCAAGCACGACACCTAAAGCACAACCATGAGCAGCCGTAGCGTTCAATACTCAACCAACCCATTGCTGGCCAGCAAAACGCCCATTTGGCGCAGCCAATTCATTGTGGCTGGCATTGCGTTGGGTTTTATGGGCTTGGTAGCACGTGCCGCATATGTGCAAGTACTTGATAACAACTTTTTTAAACGACAAGGACAGGTGCGCTTTGAGCGAACCTTGGAGATCCCTGCCAACCGTGGCCGTGTATTGGACAGAAATGGGTTGATATTGGCATCGAGTGTGCCCATGCCCAGTATTTGGGCCAGCCCAGAAGAAATTGATACGGCTCATCCCAAGCTAAAAGAATTGGCGCAGTTATTAGAAATCCCTTTTGCGGATATTCAAGACAAACTTAAAGACGATAAAAGAAAGCATGTTTGGCTCAAACGTCAAGCTGATATGGTCGTTGGTAAAAAGGTTGCGGAATTAGGTATTCATGGTGTTTACACGACCATGGAATACAAGAGGATGTACCCCGAGGGTGAAGCTGCAGCACATGTGGTGGGGTTTACAAATATTGAAAATATTGGACAAGAAGGTGTCGAACTTGCTTTTAACAAACACTTAGCAGGGAAAAGCGGATCCAGACGTGTCATCAATAACGGACATAAGCAAGTGGTTGAGGGGATTGGCGACGAAATTCCGCCTGAAGATGGACGTGATTTGCAACTCAGCATCGACAGCAAGGTTCAATATTTTGCATACCAAAAACTGCGTGATGCCGTCATAGAAAACAAGGCTGCGGCAGGCAGTGTGGTGGTGTTAGATGCGCAATCGGGCGATGTCTTGGCGCTTGCCAATTACCCCAGTTATTCGCCTGAAAAGCGTAACAACTTCAATGCAACACAAATGCGTAACCGCGCATTAACCGATACCTTTGAACCAGGTTCCACCATGAAACCCTTCATCATTGCACTTGCCATGGAAAAGGGTTTGGTCAAGCCAGAGACGCAAATTGATACGGCGCCTGGAAAACTCAATATGTATGGGATGACCATCACCGATGCACATCCGCATGGTGTCTTGAGTGTGTCAGAGGTCATACAAAAATCCAGCAATATCGGCACAGTGAAAATTGCTATGAAGATGCCACCCAAAGATATGTGGGAGATGTATACCCAAGTGGGGTTTGGGCAAAAACCGCAAGTGCCATTTCCTGGGGCTGTGGCTGGACGGTTGCGCCCTTACAAAACATGGCGACCCATGGAGCAGGCCACCATGAGCTATGGCTATGGTTTATCCACCAGTTTGTTTCAGTTGGCACAGGCCTATACCGTATTTGCGCGTGATGGCGAAGTGGTGCCTGTGAGCTTGCTTAAACGAGAAGAGACAGTCGTGGGCGTTCGTGCCATCAGTGCGCAAAATGCGGTAGCAGTTCGCACCATGCTCAATATGGTCACTGGCCCTGGCGGTACCGCACCGAAAGCGCAAACCATGGGTTATTCGGTGGGTGGAAAAACCGGAACAGCACATAAGCAAGAAGGTAAGGGTTACGCAGATAAAAAATACCGAGGGTTTTTTGTCGGCATGGCCCCCATTGAAAAACCGCGCATTGTGGTTGCCGTGATGATAGATGAGCCCAGTAATGGACGCTACTTTGGTGGCGATGTGGCTGCGCCAGTCTTTAGCGAAACCGTGCAGCAAACATTAAGAATGTTGGGCATTCAACCTGACAGGGCCGTCAAACCACAAGTGGTCGCCAAAGTAGAAGCGGAGTCCTTTTGATGTACGCTTTGCAAACCCCCGTCCAAGCTGCTCAGTGGTTGAGAGGCGCAGTTACCGGCCAATTGCACAGTGACAGTCGCAAAGTACAACAAGGTGATGGTTTCTTGGCATGGCCTGGCTCGGCGCATGACGCACGTGCCTATGTTGCGGCTGCACTTGCGCAAGGTGCAAGCGCTTGCTTGGTAGAAGCAGAAGGTTTTCAAGATTACCCTTGGCCTACCAGCATAGACAAGCAAAAAATTGGTATCTATGAAGGGCTTAAGCAAGCCAGCGGACCGATTGCAGATGCCTATTACGAATCGCCTAGCCAACAGTTGCAAATGTTGGCAGTGACAGGTACCAACGGAAAAACATCCACTGCATGGTGGCTGGCGCATGCATTAACGCGCTTGGGTAAGCGATGCGCCATGGTGGGTACTTTAGGTATGGGTGAGGCGCATCAGCTAGAAGCAACCGGTATGACCACACCAGACCCTGTGCATTTACAAGCCAAGTTGCGCCAATGGGTGGACGCCGGCGTGCAGGCCTGTGCGTTGGAGGCTTCGTCGATTGGACTGAGTGAGGGTCGCTTAGACGGTTCACATGTACAGGTGGCTGTGTTCACAAATTTCACCCAAGACCATCTTGACTACCACGGCGATATGCAAGCTTATTGGCAAGCCAAATTAAAGCTGTTTGATTGGCCAGGTTTGCAATCCGTTGTGATCAATACAGATGATGCACAAGGACAGGCTTTAGCCCAGCAGTTACAAGCGAAAAACCCATCAGGGTCGTTGGACATTTGGACAGTTTCAATGCAGAAGAACGCACGTCTGATCGCCAAAAACATCGTTGTACATGCCAAAGGTTTGACGTTTGATGTTGTAGAAAGTGACGACACCCTTGCAATGGCAACATCGGTGGTGGGCAATTTCAATGTATTGAATTTAATGGGTGTCATAGCTGCTTTGCGTTCAGTAGGCATACCTCTTTCGCAAGCAGTTGATGCATGCAAAGACTTGCCATCTGTTCCTGGTCGTATGCAAGGCTTAGGGAGTTCGCATACACCTTATGTCGTAGTTGATTATGCGCATACGCCTGATGCGATCGAACAGGTTTTAAAGACTTTGCAACCAGTGGCTAAGCAACGTGGTGGTCAATTGATATGTGTATTGGGTTGTGGAGGTGATCGGGATGCCAGTAAGCGATCTCCTATGGCTAAAACTGCAGACGAATGGGCTGATGCCATTGTTTTAACAAGTGATAACCCACGCTCTGAAGACCCACAGCACATCATTAACGATATGCTCAAAGGATTACCCACAAAAGCGAATGCACATGTATGTCTTGACCGAGCAATCGCTATTGCAGAAGCCATTGCGCAAGCCAAATCACAAGACGTCATTTTGATAGCAGGCAAAGGTCACGAAAGCTACCAAGAAATTGCTTCAAATCGCATTCCCTTTTCAGATGCACAACATGCGCTGTCTGCGTTAAAGCTGCGAGGATTGGTATGAGTCAAGGACAGCAACTGAGCTTGGCGCAATTGCATGCTTGGCTGCCACACAGCTCGCTCGTGGGCGATCCGAATCAATTGGTCACCAGAGTACATACCGATAGTCGAACACTCATGCCAGGGGACTTATTCATTGCATTAAAAGGTGAACGCTTTGATGGGCATGATTATCTCAGTCAGTTAGTCCAGCAAGGCGTACACACAGCCATTGCCACCCATGGATTAGCGCAAGCGGGTGTGATGGGTTTGGAAGTGGCGGATACGCGAAAAGCTTTGGCGCAGCTATCACATGCATGGCGCTCACAATTTGTCTTGCCTCTGGTGGCAGTGACTGGAAGCAACGGCAAAACCACCGTGACCCAAATGATTGCCAATATCTTGAAGGCATGGCAAGGCGATAAAGCACTGGCAACACTTGGAAACTTCAACAATGACATAGGTGTGCCGCTAACTTTGTTACGTCTTCGTCAACAGCATCAATGTGCGGTATTGGAACTGGGTATGAATCACCCAGGTGAAATTGCTGAATTGGCAGCCTTGGTGCAACCCACAGTTGCATTGGTGAACAACGCTCAGCGTGAACACCAAGAGTTTATGCACAGTGTGCAAGCTGTTGCCGAGGAAAACGGTCAAGTGATAGCGGGATTACCTTCGCATGGTGTAGCGGTCTTTCCTGCAGGTGATGCCCATACCCATGTTTGGCAAGCCATGGCAAATGGCAGATCTGTTTTGACGTTTGGTATGTCGTCAACTGCAGATATTCATGTAGTGAGCAGCAGATGGGCGGATCAGCGCTGGCAACTTTCAGTTCAAACGCCTAAAGGTTTACTTCAAACCAGCTTGGCTGTTGCAGGCCAACACAATGTGCTCAATGCGCTTGCATCTATTGCATGCGCCATCGCTTTAGAAGTTCCTGTTTTACACATAGCGCAGGGGTTGGCTAGCTTTCAGCCCGTGGCAGGCCGCTCACGTTCATTGTTACTTCAATACGCTGGCCGTGATCTTTGGCTCATAGATGACACCTATAACGCTAATCCAGATTCTGTTCGAGCCGCCATCGATGTATTAGCCCAGTCACCGCAACCCAGGTTATTGGTCTTGGGTGACATGGGCGAGGTGGGTACACAGGGCCCGCAATTTCATGCAGAAGTCGGTCGGTATGCAAAGGCCAGTGGTATTGAACACCTTGTGACCTTGGGGGAACTGTCCCGTGATACAGCGAAAGCTTTTGCAAGTGCTAAGCATTGTCAATCCATTGATGAAGCGTATGCACAAGTACAAATGAAATTGCCATCTGTTGCTACCGTATTGGTTAAAGGTTCTCGTTTCATGCAAATGGAGCGGGTGGTGCAATCTATTCAAGCTTGGGCTGAGAAAGTGCCTTCAAATGCAAAGGAAGTGTCATGCTCTTGAGTTTGGCGCAATGGTTGCAGGCGCTGTCACCCGACTACGGCTATTTGAGGGTATTTCAATACCTCACTTTTCGTGCAGTCATGGCGGCAATGACTGCATTGCTCATAGGTTTGATAGCAGGTCCTAAAGTGATATTGAAGCTGGCGGAACTCAAAATTGGTCAACCCATTCGAGGTTATGGTGTTGAAGCGCATCTTGCAAAATCGGGTACACCCACCATGGGGGGGGTATTGATATTGCTGTCAATCGCATTGTCAACACTGTTGTGGGCAGATTTATCCAATCGTTTTGTTTGGATTGTGTTGCTGGTGACCTTGGGTTTTGGTGTTATCGGATGGGTAGACGATTGGCGCAAAGTCGTCCGTAAAGATCCAGAGGGCATGCCCTCTGGCGAAAAATACATTTGGCAATCCCTCATAGGCTTTTTGGCTGCGTTGTACTTGGTATTCAGTATTTCTGAAGTCAGTAACTTGCGTGTGATGGAGCTTTTTTACACTTGGGTGCGTTCGGGTTTTGATGTGAACCTGCCTCCCAAAGCGGGGTTGCTATTGCCTTTCTTTAAAGAAATCAGCTATCCCTTAGGTGTGCTGGGTTTCGTGGTCCTGACTTACGTGGTCATTGTGGGCTCCAGCAATGCGGTGAATTTAACCGATGGCTTGGATGGACTGGCCATCATGCCGGTAGTGATGGTCGGATCTGCCTTGGGTGTGTTTGCGTACGTCACGGGTTCGGCTGTGTATTCCAAGTATTTATTTTTTCCGCACATACCTGGTTCAGGCGAGTTACTGATTTTTTGTGCTGCCATGGCGGGTTCGGGTTTGGCATTTCTGTGGTTCAACACCTATCCAGCCCAAGTTTTCATGGGCGATGTTGGGGCACTTGGATTGGGGGCTGCATTGGGCACTATCGCTGTCATCGTGAGACAAGAGATCGTGCTGGCCATCATGGGCGGTATCTTTGTCGCAGAAGCTTTGTCTGTGATGTTGCAAGTCAGTTACTTCAAATACACCAAGAGAAAATTTGGTGAAGGTCGGCGAATTTTAAAAATGGCACCCTTACACCACCATTTCGAAAAAACCGGCTGGAAAGAAACGCAAGTAGTGGTCCGGTTCTGGATCATCACCATGCTGCTTTGCTTGGTCGGGTTATCAACATTGAAGTTGAGATAAGCATGAAACTACTGGCTGATCTCCATGTTTTGATTTTGGGTTTAGGTGACTCAGGATTAGCCATGGTTCGTTGGTGTGAATTGCAAGGTGCCAAGGTGACGGTGGTGGATAACCGTGAAAACCCGCCAGGTCTTGCGAAACTGCAACAAGAAAACAGCCAAGCCGCATTCATATATGGTTCATTTGACGCTGAACTGCTGACAGATGTTTCAATCAAAGCTGTGTTTAAAAGTCCGGGATTAACGCCAGTACAGGTTGCGTCGGTATGGAACGCAGCCAATCAAAAGGGGCTTTGGCAAGGAACAGAATTAGGTTTGTTTGTCCATGCTTTATCGCATCTGGCGAAAAATAGCGCATACCACCCGCATGTACTTGCCATCACGGGTACCAACGGAAAAACAACTGTCACTTCATTGACCAGTTTGTTACTTCAACGCTGTGGTTTGAAAGTAGCGACTGCTGGAAATATTGGCCCCAGTTTGTTGGATACCATGCGTGCCCAACTCAACGATCTGCCCCAAGTGTGGGTGGTGGAGTTATCTAGCTTTCAACTCGAGGGAGAAAAAACATTTGAACCCTCAGCCGCTTGTGTGCTCAATCTCACACAAGACCATTTGGATTGGCACGCAGATATGCAAAGCTATGGCAAAGCCAAAGCAAATATTTATGGTCAGCAAGCCATTGCCGTCATGCCACGGCATGACGATGCAGTGAGTGCACTTTTGCCAAAAGACACTGCAAAGAAAAAATCGGAATTGCGCACAGTGGTGAGTTTCGGTGCTGACATGCCTCAGCTTGCAGGTGACTTTGGGCTAGAGCATGTCAATGGCATGACCTGGTTGGTTCGTGCCAATGCGTCTGAAACAGAGGGCAAGAAAAGGGTGGAAGAAGCGTTGCATATTCAGCGCTTGATGCCAGCAGATGCATTGCGATTGCGTGGCCAACACAATGCACTCAATGCACTTGCAGCGCTTGCACTGGCAAGTACCTGCGGTGTCGGTTTGGCCGGCATGTTGCATGCTTTGCGTGACTACCGTGGCGAACCCCACCGCATGCAATCTGTTCGCGTGATAAACCATATTGAATACATTGATGACAGCAAGGGTACCAATGTTGGCGCAACCTTTGCAGCCATCAACAGCTTAGGAGCTGATAAAAAGTTGGTGGTTATTTTGGGTGGAGATGGAAAAGGTCAAGACTTCACACCCTTGCTAAAACCGCTTCAACAGTATGCGCGAGCTGTGGTGTTGTTGGGCAAAGATGCGCCTCAGCTACAGCAGCTTCTAGCAGGTGTTGAATTCCCTGTTGTGCTGACAAAGCATTTACAAGAGGCTGTTGAACAAGCCAGTGGGTTGGCGCATGCTGCTGATGCTGTGTTGCTGTCGCCTGCTTGTTCAAGCCTTGATATGTTCAAAAACTACGAAGAGCGCGGCAACTTGTTTTGTGAATATGTCGATGCATTGGCATTAGAAGAGGGCCATGTATGAGTGATGGCGCACTTCTGAGCTGGTCTGATCGACTGGGTCGTTGGATGGGCAATACGCCCAAAGACGGACCCGATGCCTTACCTGTAAGGGTACATGGGCGCGAATATGGAAGAACACGTGCTGCGCCTGCTGGAATCAAGGCATTCGATCAATCCTTGGTGTGGGCCATAGGAAGTTTGTTGATCTGGGGTTTGGTGATGGTGTATTCGGCCTCCATTTCTCTCAACGATGGACCCCAGTCCACACCGTTTACCCAAGTTCAGTATTTGATTCGACATATCGCTGCATTGGGCATAGCCTTTGTGGCAGCGTTGTTGGTATTTCAAATTCCCATGGATGCTTGGGAAAAAGCAGCCCCTTGGGTGTTCATTGTGTCCATTGTTTTATTAATAGTGGTGCTTTTACCATTCATGGGCAAGAACATCAACGGTGCAAGGCGTTGGATCAGCTTGGGCTTTATGAATTTTCAGCCTTCAGAATTGGCGAAATTTGGCACCCTTTTGTATGCTGCCAATTACATGGTACGAAAGATGGACGTCAAAGAAAAATTCTTTGCTGCTGTCACACCTATGGGCGTTGCTATCGCTATTGTGGGATCTTTATTGCTGGCAGAACCTGATATGGGTGCTTTTTTGGTGATCGCAGTTATCGCCATGGGGATTTTGTTTTTGGGGGGTGTGAACGCCAGAATGTTTTTGCTGATAGCGTTGGTGCTGTTGGTTGCGTTCGGTTTGATTATTGGTTTATCAGAATGGCGTCGTGAGCGGATTTTTGCTTACCTAGATCCATGGAGTGCCAAATATGCTTTAGGTAAGGGTTACCAGTTATCGCATTCATTGATAGCCTTTGGCAGAGGTGAGATTTTGGGGGTTGGATTGGGTGGCAGTGTTGAAAAACTGCATTGGCTACCAGAAGCACACACCGATTTTTTATTGGCTGTGATAGGTGAAGAGTTTGGCTTGGTTGGCGTTGTCATTCTGATTGGTGTTTTTATGTGGATGACGCGGCGAATCATGTTCATTGGACGACAAGCCATTGCCATGGACCGCGTGTTTGCTGGGCTTGTGGCTCAAGGCGTTGGCATATGGATAGGCTTCCAAGCGTTTATCAACATGGGGGTGAACTTAGGCGCCCTACCCACCAAAGGGCTGACCCTGCCACTCATGAGTTATGGGGGGTCGGCCATATTGCTCAACTTGATTGCACTCGCGGTGGTGCTGCGAGTGGATTATGAAAATCGGCTCTTGATGCATGGGGGTCGGGTATGAGGAACCCCATCGCCTTGGTCATGGCGGGTGGAACCGGTGGGCATATTTTCCCAGGACTTGCAATCGCTGAGGTATTGCGCGGACAAGGCTGGAAAGTGCATTGGATGGGTGCGCCAGCCCCCAGCATGGAATCACAACTTGTGCAAACCAAAGGGTTTGCATTTGAGGCTGTTCGGTTTGGCGGGGTACGTGGTAAGGGTTGGGCTACTGCTTTGATGTTGCCTCTTACATTGATGCAAGCCATGGTTCAAAGTTTGCGCTTGATTCGACATGTCAAGCCCGATGTATTGGTAGGCATGGGTGGATACATCACTGTGCCTGGTGGGGTTGCAGGTTTTTTATGTGGGAAACCAGTGATCTTGCATGAGCAAAACGCTATTGCTGGCATGGCTAACAGATATTTGGCAAAAATTGCACGCCAAGTATTCAGTACCTTCCCTGGCGCATTGCCTGAATCTGTTTGGGTAGGTAACCCATTGCGTTCAGAGTTTCTCATGCAAGATGATCCATTACGCAGGTTCGCTGGTCGAAGTGGACCGTTGCGGGTAATGGTCATGGGTGGAAGCTTGGGTGCACAAGCGCTTAACGCATGCGTGCCACAAGCACTCGCTTTGATAGACCCTGACAACAGACCACAGGTGTTGCATCAAAGCGGTGAAAAGCATTTGGAAACACTGAGAAATGCTTATGTTGCTGCCGATGTGCAGGCCGAAGCCATTGCTTTCATTCATAACCCCGCAGAGACCATGGCACAGGCTGATGTGGTGATATGCAGGGCTGGCGCCAGTACTGTCAGTGAATTGGCCGCTGTTGGGGTAGCTGCACTGCTGGTGCCATTTCCTTTTGCTGTGGACGATCACCAAACCCGAAATGCACAATTTTTGGTAGAACAAGGTGCAGGTTGGTTGATGCCGGAAAAGGAATTAACCCCAGCTGGATTGGCGCAGTGGTTGCAATCCTTGGACAGAGCAAAGCTGCAAGCTGTCGCAGTGAAAGCCTATGCTTTGCGCCAAATACAAGCAGCTGAAAAAGTCGCCCAAGCTTGCAAAGAGGTGCTTGCATGAAGCACGCCATCAGTCATGTGCATTTTGTAGGCATAGGCGGCGCTGGTATGAGCGGTATTGCTGAAATATTGCACAACCTCGGCTACCAAGTTTCTGGTTCGGATTTGTCGAATGGACCCGTATTACAGCGTTTGAGCGCATTGGGTATTCAAACCCAAGTGGGGCATGATGCAAAGCACATCGTAAATGCAGATGCGGTGGTGATCTCAACGGCTGTTCATTCTGACAACCCAGAGGTGGTGGCTGCACACCAAAAACTCATTCCTGTGGTGCCTCGAGCTGTCATGCTGGCAGAGTTGATGCGTCTTAAGCAAGGTATTGCCATAGCAGGTACCCATGGAAAAACCACAACCACCAGTTTGGTGGCCAGTGTATTGGCGCAAGCTGGTTTAGACCCTACGTTCGTGATTGGTGGAAAACTCAACAGTGCGGGTGCAAATGCCAAGTTGGGTTCGGGTGATTACATCGTGGTTGAAGCGGATGAATCGGATGCATCATTTTTGAACCTCAATCCCATCATGTCAGTGGTCACCAATATTGATGCAGACCATATGGAAACTTATGGTCACGACTTTAATCAATTGAAAGCAGCCTTCCTGGATTTTTTACACAGAATGCCCTTTTATGGTGCCGCAGTTTTGTGTATTGACGATCCCGTGCTTGCGGGAATCTTGGCTCAAGTCTCTCGGCCTATCACCAGCTATGGTTTGTCAGATAAAGCCCAAGTGCGTGCGATAGATGTACGTGCTGTGGGAGACCATATGCACTTCACCGTTAAGCGCAGTAATGGTGTCACTCTGCCAGATATGCAGATTGATTTGAACTTGCCAGGTTTACACAATGTTCGCAATGCACTTGCTGCGATTGCAGTTGCAGTTGAGCTCAATGTTGCGGATGAAGCTGTTATCAAAGCTTTGGCTAATTTCAGCGGTGTGGGCCGACGTTTTCAGCGACATGGTGAAGTGGCTGCCAAGCATGGTGGCCATTTCACATTGATTGAAGACTATGGCCACCACCCCGTTGAGCTGTCTGCCACGATCGAAGCAGCACGTGGTGCTTTTCCTGGTCGCCGTTTGGTATTGGCTTTTCAGCCTCATCGCTATAGCCGAACACGCGACTGCTTTGAGGATTTTGTAAGGGTGCTCCAAACGGTAGATGTGCTGTGGTTAACCGAGGTCTATGCGGCAGGTGAGGCACCCATTGTGGCTGCGGATGGGCGAACGCTTGCACATGCCGTTCGAGTGGCTGGGCAGAAACAACTGGTTTTTGCCCAGCATTTGGAAGAGCTTGAAAATTGTGTTGTTGACAATGCAATGGATGGGGATGTGGTGATGTGCATGGGGGCAGGCTCTATTGGCAGCTTACCCACTAAAGTCATCCAAAGATTAGCGAAACATGCGCTATTGAAAGTGGTGGGCGCATGAGTTATTTGGATATCAGCGTCAGCAAAGTGGCTGTATTGATGGGAGGAAGCTCGGCGGAGCGCGAAATCTCGCTGCTGTCAGGACAAGGCGTTTTGCAAGCTTTGCAGTCTTTGGGTGTTGATGCATCGGCTTTTGATCCAGTACAACAGCCCTTGGAAACTTTAAAGCAAAACAAATTTACCCACGCATTTATCGCATTGCATGGGCGTTATGGAGAAGATGGCACAGTTCAAGGTGCATTAGAGCTATTGGGAATCCCATATACCGGATCAGGTGTGATGGCATCTGCGATAGCCATGGACAAGCAAATGACCAAGCGCATTTGGCGCGCTGAGAACTTATCGACACCGCCATCTGTGTGGTTGCAACCCCAAGACCAAACGCCTGATCGCATCCGTGCCATCATTGAAAAGTTAGGCTTGCCATTGATTGTTAAGCCTCCCCATGAAGGTTCTTCGATTGGGGTCACCAAAGTAGACAATCAGGACGCACTGGGTGATGCCATCGCATTGGCCACACGGTATGACCCAGATTTATTGTGTGAAATGTTTATCGAGGGTGAAGAGGTTACTTGCCCTGTGATTGGTCAAGGTGCCCATGCCAAAGCTTTACCTGTGGTGAGAATTGTTGCGCCCGAAGGGGCGTATGACTATCAGAACAAATACTTCACGGATGCTGTGCGTTACCACTGTCCCAGTGGTTTGTCTGCGCAAGAAGAAAAAGCCATACAAGAAATGAGTGTTGCGGCTTACCAAGCCCTGGGTTGCAGAGGTTGGGGCAGGGCAGATGTGATGATCCGCGCCAGTGATCGCCAAGCATTTTTGCTTGAAATGAACACAAGTCCTGGCATGACAAGCCATTCGCTGGTTCCCATGTCAGCATTGGCGGCAGGTATTTCATACCCACAACTGTGTATGCAAATTTTATCCAGCGCCTCTTTAGATGCACACAGGAAGGCAGTCGCTACATGAAAGCACGCGACGCCATGCACTTGAACGAAGTCACGCCTATGGCATTGGATATTCGTTTAATGAACATGACCAGTTTCTTGTTGCTATTTGTCTTGGCGGTGATGTTGCTTGCCGCTTTGTGCTGGTGGGCGGTGCGTCATCCCGTTTTTGCCTTGTCTGCAATTTCTGTTCAGGGTGACGTGCATCACAACAACGCGGTCACACTTCGAGCGAATGTGGTGCCGAGATTACAAGGTGGTTTTTTCACAGTGGATTTGCTGCAAGCGAAAGTCGCATTTGAAAACGTGCCTTGGGTGCGTAAAGCCATGGTGAGAAGAGAGTTTCCGAATCGCCTCAGTGTTGAGCTTGAAGAACATCAGCCTGTGGCTTATTGGGGTAATGAATCTGAATCACGATTGCTCAACCAGCAGGGCGAGGTTTTCAGTGCCAATTTTGGTGAACTTGATGATGAAAACCTTCCGCACCTGAGTGGACCTGACAGCGAATCTGCACAAGTGTTGCATATGTATGAGGTTTTGAAACCAGAACTTCGCAAAGTTCAATTGCAGATCAAAGGTTTGGAGCTCACTGCCAGAGGCAGTTGGCGGGCTGAACTTAAAAGTGGTGCACATCTTGAGCTAGGTCGAGGTAGCAGCGATGAAGTGATGGCAAGGGTTGAACGCATGACACGCACATTGGCGCAGGTGGCACAACGATTTGGGCGTCAAACACAAGCACTTGAAGCAGCAGATTTAAGACATGTCAACGGCTATGCCTTGCGCTTACGTGGGGTAAGTACGTTGACATCAACTACAAGGTAAGTACACAGAGGTATCCATGGCAAAAGAATACAAAGATTTGGTCGTAGGTTTAGATATCGGCACCAGCAAGGTCATGGTGGTGGTGGCTGAAGTTTTGCCCGGTGCAGAGCTCAAATTAGCAGGGTTTGGCATCGCACCCAGCAATGGACTTAAGCGCGGTGTGGTCGTCAATATCGATGCAACAGTTCAGAGTATTCAGCAAGCATTGAAAGAAGCTGAGTTGATGGCGGATTGCAAGATTACCCGTGTCTACACGGGTATCACAGGAAGTCATATACGGGGCATGAATTCACACGGCATGGTCGCCGTGAAAGACCACGAAGTCACAGCAGCTGATGTGGCCAGAGTGGTAGAAACCGCGAAGGCCATCAATATATCCACTGACCAACGACTGCTGTTAGTAGAGCCACAAGAGTTTGTGATCGATGGGCACGATGTGAAAGAGCCTATTGGGATGAGTGGTATTCGATTGGAAGCCAAGGTCCATATCGTTACTGGCGCACAAAGTGCGGCAGAAAATATCATCAAATGTGTACGTCGTTGTGGACTGGATGTAGAACAACTCATGCTCAATCCCTTGGCTTCAAGTCATTCGGTGTTAACTGCCGATGAACGAGAGTTAGGCGTGGCTTTGGTAGATATTGGTGCTGGCACTACCGATGTAGCCATATTTACCAATGGCGCAATTCGCCACACCGCCGTTATACCCATTGCCGGAGACTTGATTACCAGTGACATTGCCATGGCGCTTCGCACGCCCACCAAGGATGCAGAAGACATCAAGGTGGAGTCTGGATTTGCCAAGCAGCTGTTAGCCGATCCCAATGTGCAAGTCGAGGTGCCAGGCTTAGGAGACCGCGGCCCAAGAATGCTTAGCCGTCAAAACTTGGCAGGCGTGATTGAGCCGCGCATTGAAGAAATATTTTCTTTGGTACAGCAGGTGCTACGTGAATCGGGTTATGAAGAAGTGCTCTCCTCCGGTATTGTGCTCACAGGTGGAAGCGCCATGATGCCCGGCATGATCGAACTGGGTGAGGATATCTTTTTAAAAGCTGTTCGCAGGGGTGTGCCGCGTTACAGCAGCGCACTGTCGGACATGGTTTCACATCCGCGTGCTGCCACTGTCATGGGTCTTTTGGAAGAAGCCCGATTAGCACGATTGCGGGGCTTTAGGGTTGCTCAAAAAAATGGTTCTATGAAAACAGCCATGGGCAGGGTTAAAGACTGGTTTGTGGGGAACTTCTGATGATCAACAACACTTATTACAAACGACGTCAACAAGATTCCTGTGGTTATGGCGACCATCGGCGATGGCGACCTTGTGCTCGAGGTGCGCCGCCATTGCCTGATGCTTGTCAAACCTTCAACACATAACAGCATTTGAAAAATACAGAACTTGGAGAAAAAAATGAACATTGAAATGATTGAAAAAAGCGAATTCAGCTCTGACACCCAAATCCGTGTGATTGGCGTAGGCGGTGGCGGCGGTAACGCTGTGGAGCACATGATCAAAAGTGGCGTGCGTGGTGTGGAATTTATTTGCGCCAATACCGATGCGCAAGCTTTGCGTGCCAGCTCGGCGCACCGTGTGATTCAACTGGGTGACAACGGACTGGGTGCTGGAAGCAAGCCTGAGCGTGGTCAGTCTGCCGCCGAAGCAGCTACTGAAACGATTCGCGAGGTACTAGAAGGTGCCAATATGGTGTTCATCACCGCAGGTATGGGCGGTGGTACCGGTACAGGTGCTGCCCCAGTGGTTGCACGCGTAGCCCGTGAAATGGGTATTCTTACCGTCGGTGTGGTGACCAAGCCTTTTGATTGGGAAGGTGGTCGCCGTATGACCAATGCAGAAGCTGGGTTAGCTGAGCTTGAAGCCAATGTTGATTCATTGATCGTGGTGTTGAATGAAAAACTTTTGGACGTTTTGGGTGACGATGTCACGCAAGACCAAGCCTTTGCTTATGCCAACGATGTACTGCGCAATTCTGTAGGTGGCATTGCTGAGATCATCAATGTAGAGGCTTTGGTAAATGTGGACTTTGAAGACGTACGCACAGTCATGAGCGAGCAGGGTAAGGCCATGATGGGTACGGCCACAGCCAATGGCCCTGACCGTGCACGCATTGCCGCTGAGCAAGCAGTGGCTTGCCCATTGCTTGAAGGGGTCGACATGACAGGCGCCAAAGGCGTGTTGGTACTCATCACAGCTGCCAAAGGTGGTTTGAAGCTTGCTGAGTCTCGTGAAGCTATGAATACCATCCGTGCCTTTGCCTCTGCAGAAGCGCATGTCATTTACGGCACGGCTTATGACGAATCCTTGGGTGACCAAATTCGTGTGACTGTGGTAGCCACCGGATTGGCACAAGCCGGTAAACGTGTTGCTCCTCCCCTGACTGTGATTCAACGCACAGGCACAGACAATGTAGGTTATGCACCGCAAGCCATCATGCCTGGAAATGCCATGGTGGATGCACAGGCATTGGCTAGCACGCCTGCTATGGCGACACCAGCAGACTATGGCAATGTCAATGTGCCCAGCGTATGGCGAACACGTGACCGCACACAGGCTGCTGCCAAGGTTGACGCTATGTCTTCAGGTGGCATGGACAACTATGAAATCCCCGCGTTTTTGCGAAAGCAAGCCGATTAAAATCTACCTGTGCTGAAACAAAGAACCCTGCAAACGATTACCCGTGCGGTTGGTGTTGGCCTGCACAGCGGCCAGCGCGTGGAACTGTGTCTGCGACCTGCACCGCCAGACACAGGTGTGGTTTTCAGGCGTATCGATTTAAGCCATCCAGTAGACATTCCCGTTTCTGCGACGGCTGTGACAGATACCCGCTTGGCATCAACCATTTCTTCACAAGGTGTCAAGGTTCATACAGTTGAGCATTTGATGTCAGCCTGTTCTGGGCTGGGTATCGACAATTTGTACGTAGACATCACGGCAGAAGAAGTTCCCATTTTGGATGGATCCTCTGCATCATTTGTTTTTTTACTGCAAAGTGCAGGTATTGCTTTGCAAGATGCCCCCAAGCGGTTTATTCGGCTTTTGAGTGAAATCAGTGTCGCTGAAGGAGAGGCAGAAAATAAAAAATGGGCCAAATTGTCACCCTACCATGGCTTCAAGTTGAGTTTTGAGATTGACTTTCAACACCCGGCAGTTGATGCCACAGGTCAACGTGTCGAGTTTGATACCGAGGCGGGTAGCTACATCAAAGACATTGCCCGTGCACGCACCTTTGGTTTTTCTAAAGATATCGAACACATGCGCGCCAATGGTTTGGCTTTGGGAGGCGGTTTAGACAACGCCATCGTCATGGATGATTACAAAGTTCTCAACAGTGACGGTTTGCGTTACGACGATGAATTTGTGAAACACAAAATTCTGGATGCCATGGGTGATTTGTATTTAATAGGCCGCCCTTTGCTCGCTGCATACAGTGCATTTCGCTCGGGTCATGCATTGAATAACCGCTTATTGCGTGAGTTGCTAAGCAATCCCCAAGCTTATGAACTTGTCAGTTTCGATGACGAGCGACGCGCCCCTCGCGGGCTTGCACAACTGGCTCCTGCTTGGTAGCCGCCCTGCTGCGTACCAACACACTCTGTCTTGCATGCGCATGGGTAATAGCCAAACCCAGTGCATCAGCTGCATCAGAGCCGGGCAAAGTAGGAAGCCTTAGCAAGCGTTTCACCATCTCCTGAACTTGCGCTTTGGCAGCTTTGCCGTGTCCTGCAATGGCTTTTTTCATTTGCAAAGCTGTGTATTCAGCAACCGGTAAAGATTGGTGAACCAAGGCAGTAAGACAAGCCCCTCGCGCTTGTCCTAACAATAAACTGGCTTGGGGATTCATGTTCACAAAAACAATCTCAACCGCAGATTCTTCAGGGTGGTAGCGTTGTGACACTTCAGCAATACCATTAAAAATCACTTGCAACCGTGCAGGTAAATCATCGCGTGGCAGGTGGGTGGTGGTGATTGTTCCACTGGCAACATAAGTTAAGTCACTTGCCAGACAATCAATGACACCAAAACCTACGCATTGAAGGCCAGGATCAATGCCTAAAATTCGAACTGCTTTACTCATGGCAAAGCAACAGCTGGCATACGAGCCAAAATGACAGAAGCTCTTTCCTGAAGGTAAGGTGAGCGCGGAAATTTTTCATAGTATTTGGGTCGCGGCAACATGACTGCCAAACGTGCAGCTTCCCACGGACTGAGTTGAACCGCAGGGTGATTAAAGTAATGTTTAGCGGCAGCATCAAGACCAAAGACACCTTCACCCCACTCCACACTGTTAAGGTAAATTTCCAAAATACGCTGCTTGCCAAGGCAGTGCTCCAGTGCAATGGTCAAGATGAGTTCTTGGGCTTTACGAAACAATGTACGCTCACCACTGAGAAACAGGTTCTTGGCCAATTGCTGGGTAATGGTGGAACCACCTACAACCTTAGGTGCTTGGTTGTTGGCTTGTGCTTTTGCTTGGGCGCGAGCATTTTTATTCCAAGCACGCTCTAAAGCTTCCCACTGCACTCCTGTGTGGCTTGCAAAAATATCATCCTCTGAAGCAATCACAGCGCGTTGCGCATGAAAAGGCAATTTGTCATTCGCAACCCAATGCTGTGACCAATGTAAGTCATGAAATTTTCGACTAATGCGCCAAATCTCAGACCGTTGGAACGCCGTAGAGCTGGGGTCTACATAGCGCATCATGGCGATGCGACTTACGAAAAAAACCTGTAAACCTATACCGCACCAAAAAAGAAATAACAACCACCTAAAGATTGCCCGTATAAAAGGATGTCGACGACGTGTCACAGTCATTCACCTTGCAAGGTGGTTTGCAGCGTGTTGTTATGGTCAAAACTGAAACGGGTTACCAAAGCGAGTTGATCCATTTCTTTGCGCATGCTTTCATTGAAAGGCCCATAGGGACCCGCTTCGCGCGCAATGTGTTTGGCATGAAAGTCCAACAAAGGGTTGCCAGAGCTTTGGGAAATATCTGTTGAGATAACCTGACCTCGTGTATCCAAAGTGATGACCATGATGAGGCTGCCGTAAAGTTTTTGGCCTTGCGAATGTGGAAAGTCGATGGTTCCTTTGGCTTCAATTTTTCTACGCATCACATCGTAATAGCGTGCATATGAGGCCTCTTGGGTGCTTGGGCTGACATAGCGTTTGCGAGGCCTGGCGTTCTCTTCTTGTATACGTTTTTCAATTTGTGCAAGCAAATTGACGAGTTGTTGCCTTTGGCGTTCAATGGCGGGATCTTTGTTATCGATGTGGTTTAGGTTGAGTTTGGCCAAGGTCTGCTTGGTACGGGTCAACAATTCGGCTTGTTCCCGCTCCTTTTCAGTCATTTTTTGATGCACTTGGTTATCTGCTTGGCCTGAGCGTGTGGTGGGTGAATTGATCAGCGGTGAAGTCGAGCGTTCAGAGGTGGTTTCGCCACCACCACTCAAATTGGTTTGTGCAATGGCTTTAGGTTTAGGCGGTATTTTTTCATCAGACTCCGTATTGACCAAGATCACTTCTAAGCCACTGTCACGAACCAATCGATCGATGTTCTCGGGTGGACTGAGTCGAACTGCCAAAACCACAGCATGCACCGTCAAAGAGATGCTTAATGCCCAGGGCATCAATTTGTCAGTGGTAAACAGAGCTGCAAGCATTTAAGTGGGAAAAGGTAGAGAGGGATCCTCGGCGTCATTCAAATCAACAGCAATGGTGATTGAACCAATGGTCATATCTTCATCGTCATCATCCTCAGAGGTTTCAGGTGTTTGTGTTAAAGATTCAATGAACTGCACATGGATGTCCAAAGCAATCAAATCCATTTCGCCTAAGCGCACCTTGACCCGACTGCCGCGTTCGAGCGAAGGTGCACCAGAGATTGAAAAAACAAGTGGTAAGTGTTCGGCCCGGGCCAGTGGGGGTTCGCCAGGAAAAGATTTAATGACAGAGGCCTCGAGTTCAAGGGTTGTATTTTGGCGAAGGTATTGCAAGGTCCAAAAACGCTCCATACTGGCTTGGTGGGTGTTGTAGGCGCTGTATGCCGACTCAAAAGCGGTGATGATGCCAAACAATTCGGCGTCTTTGGGCTTGAAGGGAGCGGCCAGGGCGGCGGTTGCACCATGGCGTACGCAAGCAATCAACTGCCACTGGTTTACCAAGTCGGTGTAACGCCGCAACGGTGACGTGCTCCATGCATAGCTGGGCACGCCAATGCCTGCATGTGGCAAAGCCTTGGTGCCCATGCGTACCTTGATGCCGGGAGCTAACGAGGCTTGGCTACGGTAAATGGCCGGCACGCCTAAGCTGGCCAGCCACTGCCCCCAAGTGCTGTTCGCCAAAATCATGGCTTCTGCCACGATGAGATCAAGTGGGGCACCCCGTAGACGGGGCGTGATGGTGACCATTTCATGGCCGTCAGGGCCAAGCGGATCGACGTCGACGAGCCGAAAGTTGTAGTCCGGACGGTTAAATGTTTCGGGTTTACCGCGAACCACTTCACGTGCAGACTTTAGATGTTTGGCGAGTCGAAACAGAAAAGCCAATTCAGGTTGAGGCATGGCAACTTTTGACGTGTCTTTCGCAGCACCCGTATCTGCGCTTAACCATGCCTCGGTCACGACAGCATCAAGTTGGTCATGCCGCATATTGGCTGCAATAGGCACCCGTTCAAGACGCGTTTCGGACTTTAAAACCGATAAATTTTGCGCATCAAAGCTGACATACAAGGACAATGCTGGACACAGCCGACCTTCTTGCAATGTATAGGTTTGCACCACGGTTTCGGGCAACATGGTGATTTTGTGGCCAGGCATGTAGACGGTTGACATTCGGGCGCGTCCACACATATCTATGGCATCGCCTGGTTGTAGCGCTAATGCAGGCGCTGCGATGTGGATACCAACAGTGACACAGTTGCTGCCTAAGCCTTGAACTGAAAGCGCGTCGTCTATCTCTGTGGTTTGGGAATCGTCAATCGAATAGGCCTGAACTGGGGCCAACGGCAAGTCGGTGGTCACAGCGGGTGCTTGCAGATTGGGAAATGCCTTGCCCTTAGGAAAGTGCTCAAACAAAAAACGTTGCCAGTGAAAATCGTAGGCTGATCGGATGGCGCCCGATTTTTGCAGCAACACCAAAGGGGCTGTTTGGCTTTCACGGGCGGCTTCGACCACCGCTTTGTATTCGGGGGCGTTTTTGTCGGGCTTGAAAAGGATTTTGTAGAGCTGGGCTTGCACCTCGGTAGGACATGTGCCCTTGATAAGTTGTTGTGCCCATGCGGATATTTGCAATTGCAGTTGTTTTTTCTTTTCAATGGCCACCAATGCTTGCTGAATCACTTCAGCAGAGGCTTTACGAAAGCGTCCTTTGCCCGCACGGCGAAAATAGTGGGGCGCCTCAAACAAGCAAAGCAAAGTGCCTAATTGTTGGCTCGGGGTGGCATCTTTAGAGAAATAGTCTCGTGCCAGATCAGCGAAGCCAAACTCGTCCTCAGGCGCAAACTCCCAGGCCATATCGACCTCCATGCTGCGGGCTACGGCTTGTCCAGCCAGCATGAATTCAGAAGGTTGTGGTTTGTCGAATTTCAACAGAATTTGGTTGGCTTTGACTTTGGCCCGCTTGCCGCTGTCAAGTTCAATTTGCGCGGATGCCTCAGCTTCGGACAAGACCCGTCCGGTCAGAAATTTTCCGCCTTCTTCAAAAAGTGCATACATGGGTCAGATTCTCCCATGGCGCTCCGATAAACTTTGGCCATGGGAACTCAAATTGGTAAATACAGCGTGTTCCAGCGCATCACGCCGTTGGTCAAGGGTTTTGACAATGTCATTGGCTTTGCCGTCTTGCTGCTGGCTGCTGTGGGATTGTTGACTATTTTTTCGTCGGGCTATGCTGAGGGTCAGCGCTTTATTGACCACGGCCGCAATATGTTGATTGCCTGCGGCATCATGTTTTTCGTTGCGCAAATTCCACCGCAACGCATGATGGCTTTGGCGGTTCCCATTTACACCGTGGGCTTGGCTTTGTTGGTGGCCGTGGCCTTGTTTGGCTTGACCAAAAAGGGCGCACAGCGCTGGCTTAATGTCGGCATTGTGATTCAGCCCAGTGAAATTATGAAAATTGGCATGCCATTGATGTTATCTTGGTGGTTCCAAAAACGTGAAGGCCAATTGCGCACTTTGGACTTTTTTGTTGGCGGCTTGATTTTGCTGATTCCCGTGGGCCTGATTGTCAAGCAACCCGACTTGGGAACGGCGATCTTGGTGATGGCTGCTGGCCTGTATGTGATTTTCTTTGCTGGCTTGAGTTGGTGGTTGATTATTCCGCCACTGTTGTTGGGCTTGGTTGCTGTGGTGCTGTTGGTGGTATTTGAACCCACACTGTGCGCGCAAGGTTTCAGTTGGCCATTGCTGCGTGATTACCAGCAACAAAGGATTTGTACATTGCTTGACCCTGGTCGTGATCCCTTGGGCAAGGGTTTTCACACCATACAAGGCATGATTGCGATTGGCTCGGGCGGTTTTTGGGGCAAGGGTTTGATGCAAGGAACACAAGCGCAACTGGATTTCATCCCTGAGCGCACCACGGACTTTGTGTTTGCTGCATACGCTGAAGAATTTGGGTTGATAGGTAATATGTTGCTGATTGGTGGATTTTTGGTTTTGGTCTTTAGAGGTTTGGCCATTGCGTTAGAAGGTCCCACGCTGTTTGCACGTTTGCTGGCAGGCAGCGTGACCTTGATTTTTTTCACCTATGCCTTTGTCAATATGGGTATGGTCAGCGGTATCTTGCCAGTGGTGGGTGTACCGCTCCCTTTTATCAGCTACGGTGGTACTGCCATGGTCACCCTGGGGTTTGGTATCGGTATTTTGTTGTCCATTGCCAAAGCCAAGCAGTTGGTGCAGTCATGACCTTGCCCTCAGTTGCCATCATTGGCGTGGGCAATATGGGTGGTGGTATGGCGCGCAACCTGCTTGCTCGCGGTGTTCAGGTGTATGTGTGTGATGTGGATGCCAACAAAACACAAGTGCTTGGCGCTTTAGGTGCAAATGTTGCGTATTCACCCGCAGAATTGGGCGGTGTTACCCATTT
Source organism: Limnohabitans sp. (assembly GCA_036787995.1). GTDB lineage: Bacteria > Pseudomonadota > Gammaproteobacteria > Burkholderiales > Burkholderiaceae_C > Limnohabitans. The sequence goes on from DAIQOH010000002.1 coordinate 30,208, forward strand.
CAATATTGTTTGTGTGGTCACTGCTGATCAGATCAAAGATGTGCTGTGGGGGAATCAGGGGCTAGCTCCACAACTTCAAGCAGGCGACACCGTGATGCTGTGCCCCACCATTTCCCCTGAAGACGCCGAGGCCGTGGCCAGTCGTTTGGCCGAGCAGGGCGTGGCTACTTTGGATGCGCCCATGTCTGGCGGCCCTCAACGCGCCGAGAACGGCACCATGAGTTTGATGGTGGCGGGTGAAGATGCGGTGTTTGAGCGCTACCAAGCTGTGTTGAACGTGCTGGCCAATCCTGTGTTTCGTATCTCTGAACGGGTGGGTGATGGGGCCCGCACCAAATTGGTCAACAACTTATTGGCAGGCATCAACTTGGTGGGTGCAGCCGAGGCCTTGGCATTGGCGGAGCGTATGGGTCTAGATGCAAAGCGCACATTAGAAGTGATGGCAGCTTCCAGCGCACAAAGTTGGATTGCCAGCGATCGCATGCCGCGGGCCCTGTTGGGTGACTTTGCCCCCAGGGCACACATGACATTGCTGGAAAAAGACACACGCCTGGCGGTGCTAGCCGCCCGTTCCCTTGGCTTTAGCGGTCCTTTGGGGCCTGCAACTGCCCAAGCGTTTGCCAGTGCAAGCACCGCTGGACTGGCGGGATTAGACGATGCGGCTATGTTGACTTATTTGAGGACTCCTACAATCGAAACATGATTACACGTGAACCCACCCTCGAGCGACTGACCATCGCGCAAAACCTGCTCCTCAAACCTTACGGTTTAGACGAATCTCATCTCAGCCAAGCTTTGTCGGCTATTCGTGCTCACCAAGTCGATGACGCTGATTTGTACTTCCAGTACACCCGTTCCGAAGGCTGGAGTTTGGAAGAGGGTATTGTGAAAACCGGTTCGTTCAGCATCGACCAAGGCGTGGGCGTTCGGGCAGTCAGCGGCGAAAAAACCGCTTTTGCCTATTCGGACGATATTTCCATGGCTTCGCTCATGGATGCAGCGCTCACAGTTCGCAGCATCGCCACAGCGGGTTTGAACGCCAGCACCAAAGTGCCCAATCGCGTTATTGCACCCAGCCGACAGCTCTACCATGGGGAGGACCCAATCGGTAGCTTAGACAGCACCGCTAAAGTCCAGTTACTTGAACGCTTGGAAAAGCAAGCCCGCGCCAAAGACCCGCGTGTGGTGCAAGTCATGGCTGGTTTAGCCAGTGAATTCGATGTGGTCATGGTGGCGCGTGCTGACGGCACCTTGGCAGCCGATGTGCGTCCCTTGGTGCGTTTGTCCTTGTCTGTCATCGTCGAGCAAAACGGCCGCCGCGAAAGTGGTTCGGCTGGTGGCGGTGGTCGCTTTGGCTTGGGACATTTCGATGCAGCATGCCTCACCCGTTATGTCGACGAAGCGGTGGGTTCAGCGCTCACCAACCTCGAAGCGCGCCCCGCACCGGCCGGCGAAATGACCGTGGTGTTGGGCTCGGGTTGGCCCGGTATTTTGTTGCACGAAGCCATTGGTCACGGCTTGGAGGGCGACTTCAACCGCAAAGGCTCCAGCGCTTTCAGTGGCCGCATCGGTCAACGCGTGGCCGCCAAAGGCGTCACCGTGTTGGACGACGGCACCATCGCCGATCGCCGTGGCTCTTTGAATGTGGACGATGAAGGCCATGCCAGCCAGAAAAACGTCTTGATTGAAGACGGTATTTTGGTAGGCTACATACAAGACAGCCTCAACGCCCGCCTCATGGGCGTGCCACCTACTGGCAATGGCCGCCGTGAAAGCTATGCTCATGTGCCCATGCCCCGCATGACCAACACTTATATGCTGGGTGGCAACGTGCAGCCTGAGGAAATCGTGGCTAGCATCAAAAAAGGTTTGTACGCGACCAACTTTGGCGGCGGTCAAGTGGATATCACCTCGGGCAAATTTGTGTTCTCGGCCAGCCAAGCCTTTTGGGTGGAAAACGGAAAAATTCAATACCCCGTCAAAGGCGCAACCTTGGTGGGCAACGGCCCGGATGCGCTTACCCGTGTCAGCATGATCGGCAATGACATGGCGCTGGACCCTGGTGTGGGCACCTGCGGCAAAGAAGGTCAAAGCGTGCCCGTGGGTGTGGGTCAGCCCACCTTGCGCATCGATGGTTTGACTGTTGGTGGAACCGCCTGAGTTCAGCTGTCATGCCTTGTCATGGCCTTGTGCTACATTTCAACCCATGACTTCATTGCATTTTTACTTTGCGTACTTTTTCTTCTCACGCTCCAACGGCGGTCGAGAGGTCTGAACGCAAACAACGCTCTGAACTCCAAAACCAACCGCCGGCAACGGCGGTTTTTTTTTGCCCCCGAATTTGAAACGCTTCCAAGGAGCCACCATGAAAACCCCCAAGCATGATGCTTATGCGCCGATCAATGACCAAACCAGCCAAACCGATAACCAACGCATCAAGGACATCACCGTGCTGCCGCCTCCCGAACATTTGATTCGCTTCTTCCCCATTGCTGGCACCGCGGTTGAAAGCCTGATTGCCAAGACCCGTCAGCGCATCCACAAAATCATGGCGGGCAAAGACGACCGTTTGCTGGTGGTGATGGGCCCCTGCTCGATCCACGACCCTGCTGCTGCGCTGGACTATGCCAATCGATTGAAGGCCGAGCGCGAGAAATACGCCGATACGCTGGAAATTGTGATGCGTGTCTATTTTGAAAAGCCCCGAACCACTGTGGGTTGGAAGGGCTTGATCAATGATCCGTACTTGGACGAGAGCTTTCGCATCGATGAGGGTCTGCGCATAGCGCGCCAGTTGCTGATCGAGATCAACCGCGCCGGCGTGCCTGCGGGCAGCGAGTTTTTGGATGTGATTTCACCCCAGTACATCGGCGACCTGATCAGCTGGGGCGCGATTGGCGCACGTACCACCGAGAGCCAGGTACACCGTGAATTGGCTTCAGGTTTGTCGGCTCCCATCGGTTTTAAAAATGGCACAGATGGCAACATCAAGATAGCGACCGACGCCATCCAAGCAGCAGCACGCGGCCACCATTTCTTGTCCGTTCACAAGGGTGGCCAAGTGGCGATTGTGCAAACCCAAGGCAACCCCGATTGTCATGTGATTTTGCGGGGTGGCAAAGCGCCCAATTACGACGCCGCCAGCGTGGCCGCTGCCTGCAAAGAATTGGAAGCCGCCAAATTACCTGCCAGCTTGATGGTGGATTGCAGCCATGCCAACAGCAGCAAACAGCACGAACGCCAGTTGGTCGTGGCGAAAGACATCGCCGATCAGTTGGCCCAAGGTTCACACAGCGTGTTTGGCGTGATGATCGAAAGCCATTTGAAAGCAGGTGCGCAAAAGTTCACCCCCGGCAAAGACAAAGTCGAGGAATTGGCTTACGGCCAAAGCATTACCGATGCTTGTTTAGCCTGGGACGACTCTTTGCAAGCCTTGGAGGTGCTGTCTTCAGGTGTGAAGGCGCGTCGCGGTAAAAAATAAGCCATCAAAAACGTCATTGCGAGGTCATCAGGCCCAAGCAATCCCTTTCAAGGCTTCCAGCAACTTGCCATGCACCCCGCCAAAGCCGCCATTGCTCATGCACAGCACATGGTCACCAGGTCGGGCAGCCGCTTTGACTTGTGCCACCAAACTGTCGATGTCGCCTGCTGTGCTGGCGCGCACGCCCATGGGTGACAACGCTTCGGCAGCATCCCAGTCCAAACCAGCGGTATGGCAAAACGCCAAATCGGCTTGTTCCAAGCTCCATGGCAGTTGCGATTTCATTGCACCGAGTTTCATGGTGTTGCTGCGGGGCTCGAACACCGCCAAGATGCGCGCCGCGCCCACTTGGCGGCGCAAGCCATCGACCGTGGTGCGAATGGCGGTGGGGTGGTGGGCGAAATCGTCGTAGACCATGATGGCCTGTGTGCCCGTGCCCACGTGGCCGCGCACCTCCATGCGGCGGCGCACATTTTCAAAACTTGACAAGGCTCGGCAAGCATCGGCAACCGCCACGCCCACATGATCTGCTGAGATGACGGCAGCCAAGGCGTTCATTTGGTTGTGCACCCCACCCAAACGCCATTGCACCCGGCCTTTCACCGCGCCGTGGTGCAAGACCTCGAAGTCTGAAGGTTCGCCGCGCATCTGCCATGCGGCATGCGGGGCGTTGCCAAAACCCGCCACCTCGCTCCACTGGCCCAGGTCCAGCACCCGCTGCAAACTGTCTTGCTCGGCATTCACCACCAAACGCCCGCTGGCGGGCACGGTGCGCACCAGGTGGTGGAACTGCCGCTCAATCGCGGCCAGGTCGGGGAAGATGTCGGCGTGGTCAAACTCGAGGTTGTTGAGCACCGCGGTGCGGGGGCGGTAATGCACAAACTTGCTGCGCTTGTCAAAAAACGCGGTGTCGTACTCGTCGGCCTCGATGACAAAAAGTGGGCGGCTTTGGCTGGGGGCCAAAGACCCCAAGCGGGCCGACACGCCAAAGTTCAAAGGCACGCCGCCAATCAAAAAACCGGGGGTCAAGCCAGCTTGTTCCAGCACCCAGCTGAGCATGGCGGAGGTGGTGGTTTTGCCGTGGGTGCCGGCGATGGCCAGCACATGGCGGCTTTGCCCCGGGGCATGCAACACATGGTCGCTCAGCCACTGCGGGCCGCTGGTGTAGGGCAGGCCGGCTTCCAAAATGGCTTCCATCAAGGGGTAGCGGGCTGAGCCATCGGCCAAGCGCGCACGAGACACCACATTGCCCACCACAAACATGTCGGGCTTCAAGGCCAGTTGGTCCGCGCTGTAGCCCTCGATCAGCTCGATGCCCAAAGCACGCAATTGGTCGCTCATGGGGGGGTAGACGCCGCTGTCGCAGCCGGTGACGCGGTGGCCGGCTTCGCGGGCGAGGGCGGCCAAACCGCCCATGAAGGTGCCGCAGACACCTAATATATGGATGTGCATGGATGTTGATTGTAGAAGTCAGGCCTAGGGCACAATGCGCCCACCATGAATTCCATCGAAGCTGAAGAAATAGCTGCTACAGCAGCCCGACTCATCGTCGAGGAGGGTTTGGAATACGGCCCTGCCAAACGTCGCGCCTTGCGCGAACTGGGTCTTGGCAACCGCACACCCTTGCCCAATAACGATCTCACTGAACATGCAGTACGCGAGTACATCGCTATTTTTTGCGCTGACACACAACCGGCAGAACTTGCCGCTTTGCGTGAACTGGCACTTAAATGGATGCAACACCTGTCTGAGTTTCGCCCACATTTAAGCGGTGCGGTTTGGCGCGGTACTGCGACTCGCTTATCTGACATCTACATTCAATTGTTTTGTGACGATGCCAAGTCTGCTGAATTGGCATTGATAGACAAGGGCATTCGTTACGAGATCCATGCGGTCAGTGGCTTCAAAGGTGAATCAGTGGATGCTTTGAGCGTGAGAAGCCGTTGTGAGGTGCTTGGTGAAGAAATAGGTGTGCATCTCATGGTTTACGACTATGACGACTTGCGGGGTGCTTTGTTGCCAGATGCCCATGGCCTGCCTTGGCGAGGGGATACCGAAGCGGTGCGTCGGTTGGTAGACTCTCAAGATGCAAGACCTGCCGACTGAATCTCCCCGCCGTGCCTCCCGCCGCGTCCTTTTGGGTACCGCACTCATGGCCACAGTGGCGGGTGCCGTTTTTAATTGGGCCAGACTCAAGCCTCGTACCTTGAATACCGAAGCGACCCAAGCCTTGTGGGCAGCAGAATTTGACCAACCTAACGGTGAAGTCTTGCGTCTGTCCCAATGCCAGGGCAAGCCTTTGGTGTTGAATTTTTGGGCCACTTGGTGCACACCATGTGTCGAAGAAATGCCTTTATTGGAGGCTTTTTTTCAAGAAAACCAATCTAAAAGCTGGCAAGTTGTTGGATTGGCCATTGATCAGCCCAGCGCCGTCAAACGCTTTTTAAAACAATTTCCGGTCAACTATTCCATAGGATTGGCCGGTTTGGGTGGCACCGAATTGGTAAAGAAATTAGGTAATCCTGAAGGTGCTTTACCTTTTACATTGGTCTTGAATGCGCAGGGTGCTGTGGTAATGCAAAAATTAGGAAAACTATCTGATCAAGAATTGCGTAAAATACTGTAAATTAGAGTGCTTTACGAAAACCCCACCATACTTACAATGGTGTTAACTTAACTGCTGTTAACGAAAGAAGACTGCAAATTCTATGGACTTAAGAAAACTTAAAACATTAATCGACCTCGTGTCTGAATCCAATGTGTCTGAATTGGAAATCACCGAGGCAGAAGGCAAAGTTCGTATCGTCAAAGGGCCTGTCGGTGCGCCGGTGATGGCAGCTGCAGCGGCACCAGCAACAGTTGCACCAGTAGCAATGACAGCGGCTGCCCCGGTTGCCACGGCAGCGTCTGCTGAGACTGCGGCACTTGAGACTGTCACTGGTCATGTGGTCAAGTCGCCTATGGTTGGTACTTTTTACACATCTTCCAGTCCTGAAGCCAAACCCTTTGTGCAAGTGGGCAGCGTGGTCAAAGAAGGTGAAACGGTTTGCATCATTGAAGCCATGAAGATTTTGAATGAAATCGAGGCAGACAAAAGCGGCACCATCACCCGTATTTTGGTCAATAACGGCCAAGCGGTGGAGTACGGACAGCCCTTGTTCCACATCGAGTGACGCCAGCGCATGTTTAAAAAAATATTGATTGCCAACCGTGGCGAAATTGCGCTGCGAATTCAGCGTGCTTGTCGTGAATTGGGTGTGGAAGCGGTGGTGGTCTATTCCGAAGCCGACCGCGAAGCCAAGTATGTGAAATTGGCCGAAGAGGCGGTTTGCATTGGACCAGCATCCTCCACACTGAGCTACCTCAATATGCCAGCCATTATTTCGGCTGCCGAAGTCACCGATGCTGAGGCTATTCACCCGGGCTATGGTTTTTTGAGCGAGAACGCAGACTTTGCTGAGCGGGTTGAAAAAAGTGGCTTCACTTTTATTGGCCCTACGCCCGAGTCTATACGCATGATGGGTGACAAAGTTTCGGCCAAACAAGCCATGATCAAGGCTGGTGTGCCTTGCGTACCCGGATCAGAAGGTGAATTGCCTGACGATCCAGCGCAGATTCGCCGTATTGCCAAAGCCATTGGTTACCCCGTGATTGTCAAAGCCGCTGGTGGTGGCGGTGGACGCGGGATGCGCGTGGTCCACAACGAAGCATCTTTAATCCATGCGGTGCAAACCACCAAGGCTGAAGCCGGTGCTGCATTTGGCAATGCGGCGGTCTATCTTGAGAAATATTTACAAAATCCAAG
>DAIQOH010000002.1:37593-40901 GCA_036787995.1 Limnohabitans sp.
GTGACCGAGTTCATTACGGGTATCGATATTGTAAAAACCCAGATCATGACAGCCTCTGGTCAAAAGCTGCCTTTCAGTCAACGTCAAGTGGCCATCAAAGGACACGCTATCGAATGCCGTGTGAATGCCGAAGACCCATTCAAGTTCACACCCTCGCCTGGGCGCATCACCATGTGGCACCCACCCGGTGGCCCGGGCGTGCGTGTCGATTCTCACATTTACAGCAACTATTTCGTGCCACCTTATTACGACTCCATGATTGGAAAAATCATTGTTTATGGTGATAACCGAGAACATGCATTGGCGCGTATGCGTACTGCCTTGGGTGAGACCGTTGTAGAGGGAATTCAAACCAATATTGCATTGCATCGCGAACTGATGATGGATCCAGGTTTTATTGCTGGGGGAACCAATATCCATTATTTGGAAGAGTGGTTAGCAGTCAGGGCGTCTGCCACTTGATGTTTGAATTGATTTTGTTATGCGCACAAGAGCAGGTTGAAATAATCAGCGAAGCGCTATTGGCCTTGGACGCCTTGAGTGTGTCTGTCGAAGATGCCGACGCCCATACCGATCAAGAGCAAGCTTTGTTTGGTGAGCCTGGCATGCCTGTACCAGAACAAGCTTGGCTTCGGTCCCATCTGATTGCCTTGTTTACAGATCAACTTGCAGCCGAGCAAGCGGCACAGCTTTTGCAGGTACAAGATTTTTTCGATCAAGCCAGTGTTGTTCGTATCGCTGAAGTTCCTAGCCAAGACTGGGTTCGCTTAACCCAGTCGCAGTTTGAACCGGTTGAAATCACTTCTGATCTTTGGGTGGTTCCGACTTGGCATGAGGCACCAGCACAAGCACGTAAAGTGATTCGCTTAGACCCTGGTTTGGCGTTTGGTACAGGTACACACCCTACCACTCGAATGTGTTTACGCTGGATTGCGCAGCACCTCAAGCAGGGCAGTCGCGTTCTGGATTACGGTTGTGGATCAGGTATCTTGGCGATAGGTGCAGCCATGTGTGGTGCGACGCAAGTCGATGCCGTCGACATTGACCCCGATGCTGTGTCTGCTGCCCAAGCCAATGCATTAGCTAATCATGTACAAATCCATACAGGGCTGCCTGAAGTTGCGCAAGGTATGTATGGTTTGGTGGTCGCCAATATATTGGCGGCACCACTGAAAGTACTTGCCCCTTTGTTATGTGGCCACGTCGATAAGGGTGGTCATTTGGTACTGGCGGGCATTTTGAGTCGTCAGGTTGAAGAAATACAAATGGCCTATGCCGCTTACACCCGACTCCATGTGGCTGATACCTTGGACGGTTGGGTGCTGATGACAACCTAAAATCGACGCCTATGTCGATTGTGACCCTTTGTCCTCAGTGCAAGACCGCTTTTGCGATTCAAGCTGAGCATTACAGTGCAGCAGATGCTTGGGTTCGGTGTGGTCGATGTGCCCATGTATTTGAGGTTGATCAACATTTGTTTGAGATTGAACCTGGACAACCTGAGCAAGCCCCAGCAACCGTAGAACCGCCTTCGGCCCAGCCTTTGGTGATACCTGTTCCCACACCTCCCGCCATAACGTCTGTGCCCTCATGGCAACCTCCACCCAAACCCAGCGCTTTACTCCCCGTCTTTGTTACGGTTGCTGCAAGTTTGTTTTTATCAGGGCAGATTTTTTTGTTTCACAGGGATAAATTGGTGGCGATGAATGTCAGCGTCGCGCCTATATTCAACTGGGTTTGCCAAAATATGGGTTGTCGTGTGGACTGGCCCAAAGAGACCGATAAAGTAGCCATTGACAGCACCAATTTCAAGCAACTCGGTGTAACCCGGTTTTCATTTACTGTGTCGATTAAGAACCTAGCACCTTATTTTTTGGGGACTCCCTCGCTTGAATTAACTTTGACGAATGAAGAACAAGAAGATGTGGTTCGTAAAGTGTGGTTTCCACGAGAGATGAACTTATCAGAAGTGCTCAAACCCATGCGCACACAAACCATCGAAATGGTTTTTACCGTCGATGAAAATTTGGCTGGCAAAATCACCGGCTACCGTGCATTGCTTTTTTACCCTTAACAACTTTAGGATTCTTCATGGCTGCTCTGATTTGTGGTTCTTTGGCTTTTGACACCATCATGCACTTTGAGGGACGCTTCAAAGAACAGATTCTTCCCGAGCAATTGCATATATTGAATGTTTCTTTTTTGGTACCTCGTTTGCAGCGCGACTTTGGTGGATGCGCTGGCAACATTGCATACAGCTTGAAACTCTTGGGCGCTGAACCTTTTCCTATGGCTACCTTGGGCAATGATGGCGAAACCTATGTACAGCGTCTAAAAGAACTTGGTATCTCTACTGATTTTGTCAAAACCATAGATGACACCTACACAGCCCAAGCCATGATCATGACCGATTTGGACAACAACCAAATCACCGCTTTTCACCCTGGCGCCATGATGCAAGCGCATGTTCTGAATGTGCCCAATCAATCTGATATTCGCTTAGGCATCATTTCACCCGATGGCCGTGAAGCCATGCTTTCTCATGCGGCGCAAATGTCTGCAGCAGGTATTCCTTTTGTATTTGACCCGGGTCAGGGCTTACCGATGTTCAATGGTGATGAACTCCGCCACTTCATCGAGTTGGCTACATGGGTGACCGTTAATGACTATGAAGGAAAAATGTTGAGTGATCGCACCGGTTGGAGCTCTGCTGATATTTCCAACCATGTCAAAGGGCTGATTGTTACCTTGGGTGCGCAAGGTTGCGAGGTTTGGGAGCAAGGTCATAAGCGCTTGGTAGACCCGGTTAAACCACAAGCAGTGATAGACCCCACAGGTTGCGGTGATGCATGGCGTGGTGCATTGCTGTTTGGCTTGGAGCAGGACTGGGATTTAGTCAAATGCGCAGAATTGGGAAATCGCTTGGGAGCTCTCAAAATTGCCAGTCGAGGACCGCAAAATTACGTTTTGAAATAAAAAACCCGGTGCTTGCACCGGGTTGGAACTGGCTGCTGGTAGATCTGTAGCAGTTAAGGCTTTGTCGCTGTAGGAAATGGCCAGGCAGCCTGCGGGTTCAGCGTTGTTTGAGCCACATGTGTGCTTGTATGCGCAACGCTTGGCTTGGTGACATGGCTTGTGGGTTTTTTCGCAACTGGCTTAGTCACTGCTTTTTTAACAACGTGCTTGGCAGGGGCTTTTTTAGCCGGTGCTTTTTTGGCTACAGGCTTTTTGGCTGGCGCCTTTTTAGCCGGTGCTTTTTTGGCTACAGGCTTTTTCTTGGCCGCTGGTTTCTTAGCCGGTGCTTTTTT
>DAIQOH010000002.1:41001-48796 GCA_036787995.1 Limnohabitans sp.
GGTGCTTTTTTCGCTACCGGCTTTTTGGTTGGCGCCTTTTTAGCAGGTGCTTTTTTCGCGACGGGCTTCTTCTTCGCTACGGGTTTTTTAGCTACCGCTTTTTTTGCGGCTGGTTTCTTGGCCGCAGCTTTTTTTGCTGCTGGCTTTTTTGCTGCTGGTTTTTTCTTTGCAGCGGTTTTTTTTGCAGTTGCCATAAGTTACTCCTAGATCAGGTTTTCAGATCGTTGGTTCAAAACACTTGGCCCTTTGTCAAAGCCAAGAGATTCATGGAACTGGACGAAGGGTCCAATTCCATGAACGGGGGGTGTGTATTCAATAAGGTTTTGTCACAACCCATGATTGAATAAACAAATAGTGAAAACATGACTTGCGTCAATCCCAAGACAGCGCGCCGCCGGTTTGGTACTCAATGACACGGGTTTCAAAGAAGTTGCGTTCCTTCTTCAAATCAATCATTTCGCTCATCCAAGGAAATGGATTTTCTTCGTTGGGGAAAAGCGTTTCTAAACCGATTTGAGTAGCGCGTCGATTAGCGATATAGCGCAGATAACCTTTGAACATAGATGCATTCATTCCTAGAACGCCACGGGGCATGGTGTCTTCAGCATATCGGTATTCAAGTTCAACGGCTTGATGAAAGAGATCAATGATTTCCGCTTTGAACTCGTTTGTCCACAAATGTGGATTCTCAAGTTTGATCTGATTGATGAGATCAATACCAAAGTTACAGTGCATGGATTCATCACGCAAGATGTACTGGTATTGCTCAGCGGCGCCAGTCATTTTGTTTTGGCGACCCAAAGCCAAGATTTGGGTGAATCCCACATAAAAGAACAAACCTTCCATCAGACAAGCAAACACAATGAGAGACTTGAGTAATGTCTGGTCGGTCTCGGGTGTGCCTGTATGGAAATTGGGATTCATGATCGCATCGATGAAGGGGATCAAGAATTCATCTTTGTTGCGAATGGATGAAACCTCATGGTAAGCATTGAAAATTTCACTTTCATCTAGACCCAAGGATTCCACAATGTACTGGTATGCATGGGTGTGGATGGCTTCTTCAAAGGCTTGACGCAGCAAAAATTGGCGGCATTCTGGAGCGGTAATGTGGCGATAGGTGCCCAGCACGATATTGTTGGCGGCCAAAGAATCTGCAGTTACGAAAAATCCGAGATTGCGCTTAACGATACGTCGCTCATCCTCGGTCAAACCATTGGGGTCTTTCCATAAAGCGATATCACGGGTCATATTGACCTCTTGGGGCATCCAATGGTTAGCACAAGTGGCCAGGTATTTTTCCCATGCCCATTTGTATTTGAAAGGCACCAGTTGGTTGACATCGGTTTGACCGTTGATGATGCGCTTATCTGCGGCATTGACACGGCGAGAGTCTGCAGTTTGGGTTGGCGCGGTAGGTGATGTAACAGCAGGTTTGGCGGATACCACAGCACCATCATCAAGCACACGTGTGACAGGCGCTGTGGGTGCCAGTACAGGTGGGGTCACCATTTGCCCTTGCAAAGGGACAGGTGAGAGCGGTGGTGTTTCTTCTTCCCAGGTCAACATAAAAATATTTCCATTCTTGTCATTTTCTTTAGCGAAAGATTTGCCATCACTGACAGGCTTCACAGGTAGGGTCATCGATACCGCAAACTTTGATGTCAGTGGCTGGTGCTTGCGCTTGCATTTGGGCTCGCGCGCTGGCAGCAGCAATTTCCATCGCACTTAAACCCGATGTTGAGCCTGAGGCGACGGCATTGTGTGATCCTGATTGAACAGTGGATTTTTCCACTTGTGTAGCGCTGGTGGTGCGCAAATAGTAAGTGGTTTTGAGTCCACGTAACCACGCCAGCTTGTAGGTCTCATCCAATTTCTTACCTGAGGCACCAGCCATGTAGATATTGAGTGACTGCGCTTGGTCAATCCATTTTTGACGACGCGCAGCCGCTTCTACCAGCCACTGTGTTTCTACTTCGAAAGCTGTGGCATACAAGTCTTTGAGGTCTTGGGGTACACGATCGATGGGGCGTAACGAGCCATCGAAGTGCTTGAGATCCATGACCATGACATCGTCCCACAAACCAAGACGTTTGAGGTCTTTCACCAGATAAGCATTGATGATAGTGAATTCACCCGATAAATTAGATTTGACGGACAGGTTACCAAAACACGGTTCAATAGAAGCGTCCACACCCACGATATTGGAGATGGTTGCAGTGGGCGCGATGGCAACGCAGTTAGAGTTACGCATGCCATCGGTTTTGATTTTCTGGCGCAGAGCTTCCCAGTCAAGGGTCACGCTGCGGTCAGCTTCGATATAGCCACCACGGGCTTTTTCGAGCAGGTTGAGGGTATCGAGGGGCAGTATGCCCTGGTCCCACAAAGAACCTTGGTAGGTTGAATAACGACCACGCTCTTTAGCGAGTTCGGTAGATGCCCAATAGGCGTAATAGCAAACTGCTTCCATAGAGCGGTCGGCAAACTCGACTGCTGATTGGGAAGCGTAAGGCACACGCATGGCATACAAACTGTCTTGGAAAGCCATGATGCCCATGCCAACAGGGCGGTGCTTGAAGTTGGAGTCGCGTGCTTTCTTGACCGCGTAGTAATTGATGTCAATCACGTTGTCTAACATGCGCATTGCAGTAGTGACTGTGCGCTTGAGTTTGTCGTGGTCGAGCTCAGGTCCATTTGCGCCTTGTTTAAGGTGTTGAATCAGATTCACAGAACCCAAGTTGCAAACAGCGGTTTCGGTATCGCTGGTATTGAGTGTGATTTCAGTACATAGATTGGAAGAGTGCACCACACCAACGTGCTGCTGGGGTGAACGCACATTGCAAGCGTCTTTGAAGGTAATCCAAGGATGACCGGTTTCAAACAACATGGTCAGCATCTTGCGCCACAGATCCGCCGCTTGTAAAGTTTTGGTCGGTTGAATCAGTCCTTGCTTGGCCTGGGTCTCATAGTTGGTATAGGCATTTTCAAACTCAATACCAAATTTATCGTGAAGGTCAGGGGTGGTTGACGGTGAAAACAGTGTCCATTCGCCTTTTTCCATGACCCGTCGCATGAACAAGTCAGGAATCCAGTTGGCTGTGTTCATGTCATGGGTGCGGCGACGGTCATCTCCCGTGTTTTTACGCAATTCCAAAAATTCTTCGATATCAAGGTGCCAAGTTTCTAGGTAAGTACAGACCGCGCCTTTGCGTTTACCACCTTGGTTGACCGCTACCGCAGTGTCATTGACGACTTTGAGGAAAGGCACAACACCCTGCGATTCACCATTGGTTCCTTTGATATGGCTGCCTAATGCACGAACCCGTGACCAATCGTTGCCCAAGCCACCGGCAAATTTGGAGAGCAATGCATTTTCTTTGATGGATTCGTAAATGCCATCTAAATCGTCGGGCACAGTAGTGAGGTAGCAGCTAGAGAGCTGAGGGCGCAAAGTACCGCTGTTGAATAGCGTGGGGGTGCTGGACATGAAGTCGAAGGATGACAGAACTTCATAAAACTCAATCGCACGTTCTTCGCGGTTGACCTCGCCGAGCGCCAAACCCATGGCGACACGCATGAAAAAAGACTGCGGCAATTCGATACGTTGTTTGCGTACATGTAAGAAATAGCGGTCATAAAGGGTTTGCAATCCCAAATAATCGAATTGCAAGTCGCGTTCGGCTTTGAGTGCTTTGGCTAAACGTGGTAAATCAAATTGCAATAAACGCGCATCCAAAAGATCGTTGTCAACACCTTTCTTGATGCAATTGGCAAAATGGTCTACGTAGTTTTGACCCATTTCAGCTTGGGTGACTTCTTTCCCCCAAACCTCTTTGGCAATAGAGTACATCAGCAAGCGCGCAGTAGCGTAGGTGTAGTCAGGTTCTTTTTCAATCAAAGTACGCGCTGCCAGTACCGAGGCTTTATGTACCTCTTCCATGGGAATCCCATCGTAGAGATTGCGCATGGTTTCATTCAAAATCGGTGCCGCTTGTACATCTGAATTCAAACCAGAACAAGCAGCTTCGACCAAGCCACGCAAACGGGCGGTGTCTAGCACTAAGCGTTTGCCGCCGTCTATCACGTGAAGAACAGGTTCAGTGGGATGCGCGTGTTCTTTATGGGCTGCACGCTCTTGGGTTCTTCGCTCACGGTACAAAACATAAGCACGCGCGACCTCGTGGTGGCTTCCGCGCATAAGTCCCAGTTCAACTTGGTCTTGCACATCCTCAATATGGAAAGTACCGCCACCAGGACGCGAACGCATGAGGGCACGAACCACGGCTTGCGTGAGCAGGTCAACTGTTTCGCGAACGCTTGCAGATGCCGCACCTTGGGTACCGTGAACGGCCAAGAAGGCTTTCATCATGGCAACAGCAATCTTGGCGGGTTCGAAAGGAACCACTGCGCCGTTGCGACGAATAATTTGGTAGTTGCTGAGGTTGGTTTGGAGCGCAGAGGTCTTGCTGGCGTCAGTCAAGTCAGAAGGGTTGACATAACTGGTACTCACGGCAGAGGATGAAGCAATTTGCATCTTATTTGTATTCCTGTTGTTCTGAATGCTTTGGTTAACTTATGAATTGCTGCTGGTTTCAATGAACAAGCAAAAGAGAAAATGTGACTACCCCACACTATATATGGGGTCGAAACTCTTTTCAACACACTAGGTGTAGTGTTTATGAGAAAAATGCGAATAATTTAATTTAAACCAAGCTCTTCGGGAAAGTACGTAGCACTCAAACCCACACCATCCTGCAAATACCGCCATGCAAAACCGCTTCCTGGGTCTTTTTTTCTCTCAGGTGCAATGTGTTCATGCCCTGCAATGGCGCGAACAGGGTATTGGGTGAGCAGCAAAGGTATGAGCGAAATTAAACTTTCGTATTGGTACGCAGTGAAGCGCCCGCCCTCTAAGCCCTCAAGTTCTATTCCAATAGAAAAATCATTGCAGTTGCTGCGCCCACCGTGGGTTGACACACCCGCATGCCAAGCGCGCTGGTCACAGCTGACGAATTGGATCAATTCACCACCACGACGTATCAAAAAATGCGCCGATACTTTGATGCCCCGAATTTGATCAAAATAAGGATGGGCGTCATGGTCCAGGGTGTTGGTGAAAAAAGCCTCAATGGCATCACCGCTGAACTCACCTGGCGGCAAACTGATGGAATGCAGGACCAGCAAATCTGTTTGTGTGCCCTGTGGACGAGGTTCAAAGTTGGGCGAGGCAATGTGCTTGGCAAATCTGTACCAGCCCTTGGTCCAACATGCTGACATGCTTACCTATCCTTCTTTGGCTTGTTGGTGGGCAGCACTGCAATAAAGCCCTGCTGTTCCTTGAACGGCATCTGATTGCGGTAAATGCAAATTGCAATAAGCACAACGGACCATGTTTTGAGGTTGTTCACCTGAGACTGTTCGATTGTTATCGGTGTCTGAAGTGTTGCGTTGTATGCGCAACCACCACAAAACCACACCGATGACGCCAATCAACACGAGGTATTTCATAGCGTGCGGTGTAGCAGTACTTCTAAAACAAAACGAGAACCCACATAAGCCAACAAGAGCATGGCAGAACCAATGTAAAGCAAGCGTATGGCTGTAGGTCCACGCCAGCCCTTGGCTTGACGTCCCCAAATCAATGCGGCAAATGTCAACCAGGCCATCACAGACAAAACAGTTTTATGGTCCCAGCGCAGGGCGTTATCAGTACCGTACAAGCGCTCTCCGAACAGCAAACCTGCAAACAAGGTAGCAGTCAGTAGCAAAAAACCAATGTGCACAAACCGAAACGTCAGTCGTTCAAGGGTCAGCAAGGGCAGTCCTGATGGATCAGCTTCTGCCAATCGAATTTGCCGCTCGGCACGGTTCATCAAACCTGCATGGACCACAGCAGCTGCAAACAATGCATAGGAAGCCATACCCAGTGCCCAGTGCAAGGGTAACCATAATGAAGCAGATGCATGTAATTCATGGCCTGGGAAAAACAAAGGCAACAACACCGCAAACAAGCCAGCGCCTGAGAGTACCCAGCGGGTTTTCATTTGAGGAAACCAATGGTGTTCTAAGGTGTAAACCATTAAAACCAACCAAGCAGTGGCGGATAAAGCCGGCGCGAAGCCAAAACGTGGCGGGGTATCAGGTTCGGGTATGAGGCTGGCCAACACACTCAGGCCATGGAACAGGGAAATCACCCAAAGGTAGTTGCGGCTTTGTTGGGGAGAGAGGCGTCCACCCAAGAGCGCGCCTAGCGCATAAGCCAAAGCAGCTAACAAACCCCATACCGTGCTGAAGGTCGATGCGCTGAATACAATCATGTGAACAGTTTAGCGTCTTGCAGCCCTTTGGGGCGCATTCACCCGATTTCTTTCAGGTTTCAACCATGGCAACCGCGCTCAGCGACAAACTCTCCAAACTGGTCAAGCACATCAGTGGCCAAGCACGTATCACCGAGGCCAACGTCAGCGATATGTTGCGTGAGGTGCGCATGGCTTTGCTTGAGGCTGATGTGGCACTGCCGGTCGTGCGCGACTTTATTGCCCGTGTCAAAGAGAAGGCTTTGGGACAAGAGGTGATGAGCTCGCTTACCCCTGGGCAGGTATTGGTCAGTGTCGTTCAAAAAGAATTGGCAGCCACCATGGGCGAAGGGGTGGCTGACATCGATTTGGCAACCCAGCCACCTGCAGTGATTTTGATGGCAGGTTTGCAAGGCGCGGGTAAAACCACGACCACAGCCAAACTGGCCAAACATCTCATCACCAAGCGCAAGAAAAAAGTTCTGACGGTTTCTGCTGACGTATACCGGCCTGCAGCCATTGAACAACTCAAAACCGTTAGTGCACAGGCGGGTGCAGAGTGGTTTGCCTCTGACGCTACTCAAAAGCCTGCCGACATTGTCTTGGCTGCGTTGGATTTCGCGAAAAAACACTATTTTGATGTTTTGCTGGTGGACACAGCGGGTCGCTTGGCTATCGATGACGCCTTGATGCAAGAGATCAAGGCCTTGCATGCAGCGCTCAAACCTGTTGAGACGCTTTTTGTTGTTGATGCCATGATGGGTCAAGACGCTGTCAACACGGCGCGTGCATTCAAAGAGGCCTTACCTCTTACGGGTATTGTGCTGACCAAAACCGATGGTGATTCGCGTGGTGGGGCGGCTTTGTCAGTTCGGCAAATCACCGGCGTGCCCATCAAGTTTGCCGGCACCAGTGAAAAAATGGACGGCTTAGAAGCCTTTGATGCTGACCGTCATGCTGGTCGTATTTTGGGTATGGGCGACATCGTGGCGTTGGTAGAGCAAGTCACCGCCAACATAGATATCGAAGCGGCCCAAAAAATGGCTGCCAAGATGAAAAGCGGTGACGGTTTCGACCTCAACGATTTTTTGGCGCAAATTCAACAGATGAAGCAAATGGGGGGGTTATCCAGTTTGATGGACAAACTCCCTAGCCAACTGACGGCCAAAGCAGGCGCGGTTGACTTTGACAAAGCAGAAAAAGAAATGCTGCGCAAACAAGGCATTATTCACAGCATGACCGCGATAGAACGGGCCAAACCCGACGTCATCAAAGCCACCCGCAAGCGTCGCATTGCTGCAGGTGCTGGGGTTCAGGTGCAAGATGTCAATCGCCTTCTCAACGAGTTTGGTCAGATGCAGGACATGATGAAAAAAATGCGTGGCGGTGGCCTGATGAAAATGATGAAAAAACTCGGTGGCATGAAAGGCATGCCGGGTTTGCGCTAGACCCTGTTGTGCTTTGATCTGGTTTCAAGACCTAAGCGTTGGGATTGACGG
>DAIQOH010000002.1:48896-86380 GCA_036787995.1 Limnohabitans sp.
TGCATAAGCCATTGGCTCTAATTCGTCAGCCAAGCGGTCTATGCCTTGTCCGTGTAGCGAATTGACCATGGTGGTTTCTGCATTTGCCCATTGGGCAAAAGGGCTGTGGGGCAGGATGCGAATGGAGTGGCGTGGAGCGTACTGTTCGTCGCAAGACACCCGCTGGGGTTCGCGGTGGTCCATCATGCCTGGGACTTCTTGCACCTGCTGATGCAAACTGCCTCCCAAAGCGACATTGATTTCTTGAAAATCTCGGCAAATACCCAGCAGGGGTATCTCTTGCGCAATGCAAGCACGAACCAGTGGCAGCGTCAGCGCGTCGCGTTGTGGGTCTAAAGGCAATTCAGGCCTGAGCACCTCTTGTTGGAAATGGCTGGGATGCACATTGGAGGGAGAGCCAGTTAACAAAACCCCATCCACTTGGGACAACAGATGGTCAATATTTGCTGCGCTGGCTGAAGGAAATGTCAAGGGCTCGACTTGAGCCCCCTGTTTGACGGCCAAAGCATATTCGTCCCCGAGTACCGTGAAAGGTGACTTGACACCCTCTTCTCCCAGTTGTCGATGGTCAAGCGTCACCCACACCTATGGTTGCATCTGGGTATTTTCCTGATTTATAACCGGCTATTCATACCGCTACTTGACCACGCAAGGAATGCGGCAACGCTTCTGTGATGCGCACATCGATCATCTGACCGACCAAGCGTTGACCGTTGGGTCCTGCATCGAAGTTGACTATGCGGTTGCACTCGGTGCGACCCATCAACTCAACGGCGCTTTTGCGTGACGCGCCTTCCACCAAGATGCGTTGCACAGTCCCCACGCGGCTCTCACCAATGCGGCGCACGTTGTCTTCCACTGTGGCTTGCAGGTGCTGCAAGCGGCGCAGTTTCACTTCGTGCGGTGTGTCGTCATGCAAATTGGCGGCGGGTGTGCCAGGACGTGGGCTAAAGATGAAGCTGAACGACGCGTCAAAACCGATGTCGGTGATCAGCTTCATCAGTTTGTCAAAGTCTTCTTCGGTTTCACCGGGGAAGCCGACAATGAAATCCGAGCTCATGGAAATATCGGGGCGCACCGCACGCAGTTTGCGGATGGTGCTTTTGTATTCCATGGCGGTATAGCCGCGTTTCATCGCCATCAATATGCGGTCCGAGCCGTGCTGCACCGGCAAATGCAAATGGCTGACCAACTGTGGCACCTTGGCATACACATCGATCAGCCGTTGCGTAAATTCATTCGGGTGGCTGGTGGTGTAGCGAATGCGCTCCACACCTGGAATCTCGGCGATGTACTCGATCAGCAGGGCAAAGTCGGCGATCTCTGCGGTGTCGCCCATGCTGCCGCGGTAGGCATTCACGTTTTGTCCCAAGAGCGTGATTTCTTTCACGCCTTGCGCGGTGAGACCAGCCACTTCGGTCAGCACATCGTCCAAGGGTCGGTTGATTTCTTCGCCGCGGGTGTAAGGCACGACGCAGTAGCTGCAGTACTTGGAGCAACCTTCCATGATGGACACGAAGGCAGAGGCGCCTTCCACCCGTGCAGGCGGGAGGTGGTCGAACTTTTCAATTTCGGGAAAGCTGATGTCCACCTGGGGCTTTTTCAAAGCGGTGCGTTGATTGAGCAACTCGGGCAAGCGGTGCAAGGTTTGCGGCCCAAACACCACATCTACATAAGGCGCACGGGCGATGATGGCTTCGCCTTCTTGGCTGGCCACACAGCCGCCAACTGCGATTTGCACACCTTTTTTCTTCAAGTGTTTCACGCGCCCTAAGTCTGAGAAGACTTTTTCTTGGGCTTTTTCACGAACCGAGCAGGTGTTGAACACCACCAGATCGGCTTGATCGATGTCTTGGGTTTGTTCGTAGCCTTGGGCAGCGCCCAAGACGTCTGCCATCTTGTCCGAGTCGTACTCGTTCATTTGGCAGCCAAAGGTTTTGATAAAAACTTTGCGGCTCATGCTTGAGCCTTGAGAAATATGCAGCGGGTCATGGTGTAGATCCAGAGGCTGTGAGGGAGGACAGATTGTAGCCAGCCAGTTCTTTATGATGGCCCGATGACGTCATTCACCCGCACTGTTTTATTCACCGACACCGATGGCCGCGCCCGTTTTCGTGACGAGGCCATTCTTTTGGACCAAGGCACACCACAAGCCCGCTTGAGCAGTTTGCTGCCTACCCATGGTTTGCAGTTGCGCGAAAGCCCAGTGGGCTTCAGGAGCGAGTTCCATGTCAGCAGCCATCCGCAATGGGTGTTCATCTTGCAAGGGCAGATGGAGATTGGTTTGCAAGACGGCTCGTCCCAGTTGTTTGGTCCGGGTCAGCATTTTTTCTCTGCCGACTTGCTGCCTGAAGGCGCGGTTTTCGATCCTGCGGTGCACGGGCATTGCAGCCGGCAAGTGGGGCAAGAACCGCTGATCACGGTGTTTGTGCGGGCTTGATGAGGCTTTCTTGAACAGCCTGATCGCCTAGAACAGGTGGATTATGAATAATTTGGCAGTAATTTTGATTGCAGGTATTCAAGTTATCCTGTGTTGAAACCGATAACAGCTAAAGCATCTTCGGCGAGAATCCGCCCTGAACGTGATTTACCACCCTTACCTTTTTGAGTAGCCATGAAAAAACATTTGCGTCTTATCTTGGAAATTTTGCTGGGCATTTGTCTGGTTGCGACCGCAGCACTGGCTTACTGGAATTTTTCCGCCAAAAAACACTTGAATGAACAAGTCGCTGAGTTGAGCGAGCAACTTGATGAAGCCAAAGAGTCTTTAGAGAAAGTGCATGAAGAAGCCGATGCCTCTCATGACACCAAAGAAGAGCCAGACAACACAGCCAACCAAGAAATGGAAGCCTTGAAATCGGCTTTTGCCAATGGCGTGGTTTTGCAAGATGTCGAAACCCTTTACAAAGCCCAAAAGGCTTTAAGCGCGGAAAGACAAGTTGGTTTGGCTTCCTTGCGCCTATTGACCAAAGGAGCGCAAGACCCCGACACCATCGCGGCTTACCAAAAAGCGTTGGAAATGGCTGAATGGAGCAATCGCTTACAAACCGTGTGCGCGGCACAAAATGCCTTGGCCGCTGCAGGTCAAAAGGTGAAAGTCCTGTCTGAATGTAAAAAATCTGCCGACAAAGAGGCCGACGCCAAAGAAGAGCATGCCAAAAAAGACGATAAGGCCCATGAAGTACATTGGGGCTATGAGGGTGACAACGGCCCAGAGCACTGGGGAGATGCTTTCCCTGTGTGCGGTAAAGGCAAAAAACAGTCGCCTTTGAACATCGTTGGACCTTTTGAAAAATCCAAAGACACATTGAGCGTGGACTACAAAGAAGGCCCGCTGAAAATGTTCAACAACGGCCACACCATACAAGTCAATATCGAGCCTGGCAGTACGTTGACCATTGGCAAAGAGACTTTTGATTTGCTGCAATTCCATTTCCACCGCCCTTCTGAAGAGCAGGTTGAAGGCAAAAATGCCAGCATGGTTGCCCACTTTGTTCACAAGAGCAAGGAAGGCAAATTGGCGGTGATTGGTGTGTTGCTCAATGAGGGCAAAGACAGTGCGCCGATCAAAACCTTGTGGGCTAACCTGCCTCCCAAAGAAGGCGAAGAGTTTTTACCACCTAAAGTCACCTTCAACCCTGCAAGCATGTTGCCCAAGGAAATGGCTTTCTATAACTACGAAGGTTCTTTAACCACCCCCCCTTGTACCGAGGGTGTGCAGTTTTATATTTTGAAGTCACCTATGGAAATTTCCAAGCAACAGCTGGCTAAATTCCCTTACAAAGTGAACGCCCGCCCTGTGCAGTCATTGAATGGCCGCAAAATCTCAGCGGGCGGTTAAGGTTTAAATCGATTGCAAGCGATCGGTGGAGGGTACGACTCGGGTGAGTCGTATGCCGTAGCGGTCATTGACCAATACCACCTCGCCTTGCGCGACCACGGTTTCATTTACCAAAAGGTCTAGCGGTTCACCGGCGATGCGGTCGAGTTCGACCACGCTGCCTTGGGTGAGGCGCATCAAATCTTTGATCTTGATATTGGTACGGCCCACCTCAATAGAAAGTGTGACCGATATGTTTTGCAGTACTTCCGGATTGATATTGCCGGGCTGACTGACCTGAAATTCCTCTGAACTGGGAGGTGTTTCGTCTTGGGTTTCGGTGGTGTCGTTCATGGTACTTTCCTGTCTCAAACCTGTCCGGGGACAATTTGCTTTTCAACCCGCACAGCCACATTAGAGCCACGCGTGCCGATGTTGACCCCAAAGGTGGGGACGCCGTTGGCCAGGAATTGCGCCTGGTCGGGTTTCTTGAAGAACAGCAAATCGCCTTCTTTCATATTTCGCAGATGGTAGAGGGTGGTTTTGATCTCACCCATCATCACGCGTACATCGAGTTCTGAATCGCCGACAGCGACTGCCAAATCTTCGCGCCAAATTTTGTCGGATTCCTCGTTGCCATCGCTGGTGGTGACGCGGTTGCGCAGCAAGTCGCGCAAAGGTTTCAAAGTGGCATAGGGGTAAACCAAGTCCATGAATCCCTTACCACCAGATGCCGTGGCTTCAGCGTCAAAGCGGGTGAGAACAACCAAGTCGTTTTCATCGGCAATTTGGGCAAACTGGGGGTTGATTTCGGCACTGACTTGTTCGCAATCGATTTCTAAGATGGGTGCCCACGCATCTTTGAGTGAGCGAAAAAACACGCTCAAGATGATGTGAATGATGCGAGTTTCCGTGGCTGTGAACATGCGGCTTGGGGGCAGATCGGAAACCCCTTTGCCAAAACCACCAAAAAAACTGTCCAGTGAACTGAAAATCACATTGGGGTCAATGATGATGACCGAATTGCCACGCATGGGGCTGATGCGGATGGTGTTCACCGACAAAGGTGCTTTGAGGGTTTTGACGTAGTCGCCAAACTTCAAAATTTGCACACGCGTGGGGTTCACGCGGGGCGTGGTGCGCAAGACTTCCAGCAAACCCAGCCTGAACATGCGGATGAACCGCTCGTTGATCATGTCGATGGCGGACACATTCACGCCCAAGCTGCTGTTTTCGCTGGCCAGGTCGTGCTTGCGCACCCGGACTTTGGTGTTGAAACCAGTGTCCGATTCGATTGATCCGTCCTTCAAGCCCTCGGCCAAGGCCGTGAGCTCTTCGGGACTGAGTAAGTTTTGTCGGGTTGCCATGGGGAAATTACTGCATCACAAAGGAAGTGAACATGACTTCTTCAATGCCACCAAAGTCTTCATACTCTTCAAGCATAGAGTTCATCACGTCTTTGAGTTTGACGGCGAGTTCTTTACGAAAATCGGGTTTGTTCACCTCGGCTTCGGTGGATTGACGCATGATGTCAAGCATGGCTGAGCGCAAAGCAAATTCATGTTTTTTGATGTTGTCAAACACACGGGTGTCGTAGTGGGTCATGACTGCGAGTTGCACCACCATGACTTTTTTGGAGCCCGTGATGTTGGTCATCAGCTCTTTTTCAATTTGAAAATAATTCTTTTCAAAGCGAGTGGCTTCAGGAGCTTCTTTCTTTAATTTGGATGGCGCTTCATCCTTGGCTTTGGTCGCAGCAGCTTCCAACTCCTCAAGCTTGTCCATGGCGGCGAGTTCAGCCTTTTTCTCGTAGTAGCCCGAGAAGTACAAAGTACCAAAGGCGACGCCAACCATCACCACAATGGCCAAGACCACGATACCGATGATCAGCAATATCGGCTTTTTCTTTTTTGGTTCTTCTGCGCCCTCTTCGGGGGTTGCTTCTGGTGCTGTTGCCATGATTTACTCCTGTTTCATTCGATGTGTTGTCACGCAAACGTGTCTAACAAGGCACTGTTGCTGTGTCGCGCTGTAACGGGTGCGGTTTCTTGCTGACCCACGTTGTTGTCGCCAAGTGTGACACGATTGTCTGGCGCAGTTTGGTGGGAAGCTGATTGACCTGAACCGCCTTGCGAAGACTGTCGATTATCTTGTCCTACAGAAACGTATGCATTGTTCATGCCAAGTTCTGCCAAAGCTTCTTTCAGGCGGGTGCTGCCATTTTGAATCAAGTTTTGTGTCAAGCCGTTGTCGGTTTGGAATTGCGCGCTTAATTGTCCGTCACGCATTTCCAATTGGACATCGACCAAGCCAAGGCTGGCGGGCTTGAGCGCGAACTTCATCTTCCATTCGCCAGCGTTGAGTTGGTCGTTCATACGACTGGCCAACTCGGTTGCTAACTTTTGGCTGAGTTTTTCAAAGGTTTGCGCCATGTCGGGGTGATTTTTCAACGCCTGCGCGGGCGTTGCATTGGCGTTGGCGTTGCTGCGGGCATTCGTGATGCCTGTGTCGGCCATGCCTTGATGCGGGCTGGACGTGCTGTCATCAATGGCGCTGAGTTTGTCAAATTCATTTTTCAAACGGTCTATGTCCTCGGGACGCAAATCGGCATCCATCATGGACAACACCGCCAATGTGCTCACACTTTCAGGCGCTTCAACAGCTTGGGCGATAGCCGTAATGCTCTGGTTAGGTAATGGATTGAATTGTTTGTCAGCGGCCAAATCGGCTGAGGCGGCGCTCCACTGCACTTGTAAACCTATGGGAGACAAAGGCATGGCTTCAGGGGGCAGTTGGGCGGCGTTCTGGGCCATGGCCGCCATATCGGGCGCTAAAGGCAATGGCTGCGCCAGTACTGTTTGGGTGGGCAATGCTTGGCCATCCGTTGCTAAATTGAAGTAAGTTGCACTGCCTGCAGCAAGCACACGCATGCCTTCGGGGGTCAGACGGGGGGCGTTGTCGGCCATGGTTGCCATATCTGGCGCTGAAGGAAGAGGTTGCGCTAGGACTGCATTTGTTGACAGTGCTTGGCCATCCATTGGTAAATTCAAGGGTGTTGTATTACCCATGGAATTCATGGTGTTAGAGCCTGCGGTAAGCAGTGAAAAACCTGCAACGGTGGAGGAGGCATTGTCTGCGGATGCAGCGTCCCCCAGCAAAGCTTGAACTTGTGTGGGGTCTAAACCCATAGCCAAAGCAAAGTCGGTCAAACTTTTTTCGCTGGTGGCCGGTTGAGCCACGGTGATGATTTCGACTTCAGGACTCAGTGCAATCGATTGCAAAGCTTGTCCGTCTTGTTCAGCCCATGCCTTGGCGCGGGTTTTGGCCGCTTTCGCTGAATCCACGCTTTGTGCTTGCTCGGACGCGGCTTTGTCTTGTTCCCGGTTGGTTTGTTGTGCGCGTTCAGCTTCCCGTGCATGTGACTGAGCAGCCTGTTGATCAATGTGGTCAGCCTTGGCGGGCTCTGCATGGGCATGCGCTGGGCTTATTTTCGCAGCGGGTAGCTGTTTGGCGTAATGTCCGCCAGGGCCGAGCATGCCCATTCCTTTAGAACTGGGTGCTTTATTGTGTAGATACTGACCAGGGTGAAAGGCTTGGCGCAAAGCTTGCTGTTCAAACACCCCCTTATTCGTCTTGTTTGTCGGGGTGTCAGTCAGCTTGGGGGCGTTTTCGCCGGCAAGCTCTTGCCGTTGAGGGTTTTGCAAAGAGGCAATTTGATGGCGCAAGAAGGCTGCGAAATCCTCCCCCGATTGGGTTCCTGATGACGGGCGTGACAGCACCCCAGCGAGGTTGTTTATCTCGGCGGAGACTGGGTTGGCGGCTTGCGACAGGCCTGAATTCAGTGCAGATAAGTTCATATCCGTTCAATGCTTCCCATAAAAGACAGAGCATTTAAGCAAGAAACGTGACAGGCCAAGGTTTGCCGGTAGCTAGCTGGCCGCAAGTGTCAAGACAAAGCACTTGAAGGGAATTGGCACATGGCTTGCTTGATCACCTTGAGAGCGTTGGAAAACGTTTGGAAATGAACCCTTAATGATTCAAAAACAGTGACAAAACGACCATGAGCACCTTAACCCTGTCAACGATTCGACAGAATTTGACCAAGTTTGATTACACCGGATTGGGTATTCCCGTCTTGGTGTTGTTGATCATGGCCATGTTGGTGTTGCCATTGCCGCCGCTTTTGTTGGACTTTTTGTTTACTTTCAATATCGTGATCAGCCTGGTCATCATCATGATTGCCATTGGTACCCGTAAGCCACTGGACTTTTCATCTTTTCCGACCATCTTGTTGTTTGCCACCATGTTGCGTTTGGCCCTGAACGTCGCCTCTACCCGCGTGATTTTGGTGGACGGCCATACCGGTCACGATGCCGCTGGCAAAGTGGTGGCTGCGTTTGGCGAGTTTGTGATCGCTGGTAACTATGTGGTGGGTTTCATCATTTTTGCGATTTTGATGATCATCAACTTCATCGTGGTGACCAAAGGCGCCGGCCGCGTCTCTGAAGTGAACGCACGTTTCACCTTGGACGCCATGCCTGGCAAACAAATGTCGATTGACGCTGACTTAAATGCTGGCGTGATCGACCAACCCACCGCCCAAAAGCGCCGCGCTGAGTTGTCCCAAGAATCCGACTTCTTTGGTGCCATGGACGGTGCGTCAAAGTTCGTCAGCGGTGACGCCATCGCTGGTTTGTTGATTTTGTTGATCAACTTGGTGGGTGGCTTGACGATTGGCGTGATTCAACACAACTTGTCCGTGTCTGACGCTGGCAAGATTTACACCTTGCTGACCATCGGCGACGGCTTGGTAGCCCAAATTCCCTCGCTGTTGTTGTCACTGGCCACCGCCATCATCGTGACACGTGTGACCACCTCGGAGTCGATTTCTGAGCAAGCTCACACCCAGTTAGCCAATCCTGCGGCATTGTTTATTTCTTCCATCATTTTGGCGGCTTTGGGTTTGGTACCCGGCATGCCTCACTTGATGTTCATCACATTGGCAGCAGCCACCGCAGGATTAGGTCTGTTGGTGATTCGAAGCGAGGTTGAGGAAGAAGCGGTTCAAGTGGCCGAGGCGCAAGCCGCAGCCACCACCGAGTCCACCAAAGATTTGGATTGGGACGACGTTGACCAGGTGGATTTGATTGGCTTGGAAATTGGCTACGGTTTGATTCCTTTGGTGAATACCGAAACCGGTGGCGAATTGATGAGCCGTGTCAAAGGCGTGCGTAAAAAATTGTCTGCAGAGTTGGGCTTTTTGGTGCAACCCGTGCGTATTCGGGACGACTTGAACATCGACCCCGACTCTTACAACATTGTGTTGAAGGGCGTGGTACGCGGCAAAGGCGAAATCAAAGTAGGCCGCGAATTGGCTATCAACCCTGGCCAGGTCTACGGCGAACTGCAAGGCACGCCTACCCGTGAACCCGCGTTTGGTTTGGAAGCGGTGTGGATCGAGTCTTCACAGCGCGATTTGGCCCGTACCTTGGGCTATACCGTGGTTGACGCCAGTACTGCGATTGCCACCCATTTGAATAAAGTCTTGCGTGAAAATTCGGCCGACTTATTGAGTCACGATGAAGTGCAGCAACTTTTGGACAAACTCTCGGCCAAGTCCCCCAAACTGGTGGAAGAGTTGGTGCCTGGCAAGCTGTCGCTGGGTGTGGTCACCCGCGTGCTGCAACATTTGTTGAACGAAGGCGTGTCGATTCGCGATATGCGCTCTATCGCCGAATCGCTGACCGAAGCCAGTGCGCGCAGCACCGACCCCGAGCAACTCGCTGCTTATGTGCGTCCCAAGTTGGGCCGCATGATCATGCAAAGCTTGGTCGATGAATCCAGTAATTTGTCGGTGATGACCTTGGAGCCCGGATTAGAGCAACTGCTGCATAACGTGTTGCAGCAAAGCCAGCCTGGTCAACCCGTGGTTTTGGAGCCTAGCTTGGCCGAGAACCTCTTCAATTCGCTGCGCATGGGTGCGCGGGCCATGGAAGACGAAGGCCATGCGGCCGTCTTGGTGGTCTCGCCATTGATTCGCAGCTGGCTGTCCAAAGCCGTGCGTTTTCGCGTCAGTGATTTGACCGTCTTGTCCTACAGCGAAATTCCAGATGACCAAGCCGTCAAAGTGATTCACACTGTGAACGCCACCAACCGCGCTTAACCCACCTTTTTATTTGACCAACGAGAAACACCATGGAACTCAAGCGAATCATTGCCCGTGACACCCGGGCGGCCAACGAGAAGGCAGTTGCCTTGTACGGCCCCGACGTGCTTGTCATCTCTACCAGCAAGGTGAGAGGCAAAACCGAGTTGATCGTTGCCGTCGATGTCGAGCCCATGAACGCTGAGGCTGCTGTTGCTGAGACTTTCGTGCCTACCGAAAAAACCTACACGTTGTCTGACACGGCTGCCAGCGAAGCACCGCCCTTGGTGCAAGCAGAGTCTGCCAGCTTTGGCAAAGTGCTTGACGACACCATGGCCATGCACAAGCGTCAAACCAAACCTGCCAAGGCTGAGGCCACAGGTTTTGTGCCTGCTGCTACGCTGAAAAAAGCTGCGCAAGAGAAAAAAGCGTCTGTGATTGAAGCGACATTTGCAGCAGAGCAAGCCCCGCTGGTGGCAGAGCCCACCCAAGCCGCAACCCAACCGGTCCAAGCCCAATCTGTGCAAATGGTCGAGGAACGCGATGCATTGCGGGGCCGCGAAATCGTGCAAATGGTTCGTGAGGAATTGGCCACATTGCGTAAAGAATTCAAGCTCAGCCAGCAAATGGCTTGGCAGGGTACAGGTTTGGCCCGTAATCTCATGCCCTTGCGCAATGCTTTGCAAGAGGCTGCGATTCCTGCGGCCTTGCGCGCCTTGCTGATTGACAGTATTCAAAGTTTTGAAGATATCGAGCCAGCGATGGAAGAAATTCGCCGTCAGCTTTGCCATTCCATGCAGCACAGCAGTGTCAGTTCTCCCGATCAAGGTGTTCACGTGCTGGCCGGTCCCTCTGGCGCAGGTAAATCTTTGATGGTGGCGCGTTTGGCGCAAAACGCCAGCGTGCATTTGGGCAGCGAACAAGTCGCTGTCATCAGTTACAGCGATCAACGTGCTGGTGCTTGGAACCAGACCCAGTTGCTCAGCGCCCAGTCTGGTGTGGATTGTTTCCGCGCCACCAATGTCACCACTTTGAAACTGTTGCTCGAAGAGCATGGCCAGCGCAAGTTCATCATCATCGACACGCCGGGCGTTCAAATGAGCGAACGTGTCAGTGAAATTGCCGCTATCTGTAAAGAGGCACAATTCCATGTGGTTCTCCCTGCCGATGCCTCTCAATCTTCGATGCGCAGAATGCTCTCGACACCTCAAATTCAATGGCAAAGCCTGATG
This sequence comes from Limnohabitans sp., assembly GCA_036787995.1. Lineage (GTDB taxonomy): Bacteria > Pseudomonadota > Gammaproteobacteria > Burkholderiales > Burkholderiaceae_C > Limnohabitans. The sequence goes on from DAIQOH010000002.1 coordinate 60,094, forward strand.
ATTTCCAAACTGGATGAAGCCAGCCAGCCTTGGGCGCTCATTCAAGTTCTGACCGAAGGTCATGTGGGTGTGAGTGCCGCCAGCCGCGGCGAGCGCATCAGCGAATGGTCGGTTCAAATGCAAGCGGAAGAATTGGTTACGGTGGCCTTGGCAAACCTGTCCTTAGGTCACATGGACGCTCCCCAAGAAGACATGAGCAGCACGTTGGCCATGGCTTCTGCCAGAATTTCGCGTCTGGCCGCGCAACACACAAGGTCTACCCATGAGTAACAGCAAAACCACCGAAGTCATCGGCATCGCCAGCGGCAAGGGCGGGGTGGGCAAGACCACCGTTTCCATCAACTTGGCTGTTGCTTTGGCGCAGCGCGGTCATGATGTCATGTTGTTTGATGCTGACTTAGGACTGGCCAACGCACAAATCGCTTTGGGCGCACGGGCCGAATACAACCTCAGTCATTTTTTGGCAGGTCAAAAAACACTCGAAGAAATCACCATCACCACACGCCAAGGCATACAACTCATACCAGGGGCTTCGGGGGTGCAAGAACTCGCTGCGCTCAGCCAGTTGCAAGCCGCCAGCATCGTTCAGGCCTTTAGCAACTTGGGTAAAAAAATCGATTACCTCATTGTTGATGTGGCTGCCGGTATTTCACCTTCTGTGTTGGCGTTTTTGGCTGCCTGTCAGCGACGCTTTATCGTGGTGCAAGACGATCCTTCTTCCATTGCTGACGCTTACGGCACCATCAAAGTGCTGACGCAAGAAATGAAGTTAGATGAAATCTATTTGGTCCCCAATTTGGTCGACACACAAACCCAAGGTTGGAAGCTGTACCAACGTTTGAACGATGTGTGCGTGCGTTTCTTGGGTGAATCCATTCACTACCTCACATCCATTGAAAACGATGAAATGGTGTTGGCCGCGCTGAAAAAATACCAGTCGGTCATGGAGATGGCGCCGGGTACGGCTGCCGCCCGCGATTTCCGTCGTTTGGCCGAGTTGTCTACCCAGTTACGACCCATCGACCATCCCTCCGGTGGCTTGCAGTTTTTCATGGAGCGGTTGCTGCAAAGCAATTCGAAAAATACATGAGACCTAACTCCCCCATGAAGATGTACCAGCAGTCTCGCCCGCAAGGTGAGGAGTTGGTGTTAGCCCATTTGGGCTTGGTCAAGCGTGTAGCCTTGCATTTGAAGGCCCGAGTTCCTGCTTACATGGAATTGGATGAACTGATTCAGGTGGGCATGATGGGCTTGTTAGAGGCCTCTAGGGTGTTTGATCCCACCAAAGGCGTGGATTTTGAGAACTTTGCGCACAGCCGTGTGCGTGGCGCCATGCTTGACGAGGTCCGTCGTTTGTCCTTCTTGCCCAGGTCAGCCGTGGCCTTTAACAAAGAGCACAACGAAACCTTGCATGCACTGTCTGCCGAACTCGGCCGTGCCCCCACCCAAGCCGAAATGGCCGAGTACATGGGCAAAGATTTAGACGATTTTCAAAAGGAGCGCGGCAAAGCGCGCCGTTTTGAAACCTATTCCCTGGAAGTCGTCACAGAAGAAGTGATGAGCATTGCTGACGACGCTTCTCATCAACCCGATGTGATGGTGGAAGAAGCCGAGTTCATGGATGCGGTAACCCATGCGATTGGTTTATTGCCAGAGCGTGAACAACTGGTGATGCAGCTTTACTATGTAGAAGAACTGAACCTGAAAGAAATCGGTGAAGTTTTAGAGGTGAGCGAATCGCGTATCAGCCAGATTTTGTCATCGGTGGTGAAAAAACTGCGTGTTCAGTTACAAATCGCACCTGAAGACATATTTAAACCTGCTAGGAGCATGGTATGAGCAGCTTCTTTCAACTTTTTTTGGTTTGGGGTGTCCTGCTGGTCTTTTTGTTGGTGCTCTACATCATTGACAAAGTCAATGTGATTTACCAAGGCTACTCACGCGCAGAGGTGCCAGCCACCTATGACGATGGCCTGTTTGGTGAATTGGCTGGCAAAACCTTATGGGACGCCATGAGTGGCATTCCTTTGCCGGGCGTGGATACCAAGTTCGTCTCTGATTTAAAGCCGCATTACGAACCCATCTTGCGTCAACACATAGAGCAAGTGTTCATGGAAGGTTACAGCCATGGAAAGGCCGGTACCGTAGGCGTGCCTACCAATAACCGCCAAGTGCCAACGCCGCGTGGTTCGGTGGTGTCGTGGTTGCCTATGCACCATTTGGCCAGTTTGTACCAAGCCGGTGTTGATTTCGCTACCAGCCAACCCGACGATGTCTTACGTATTCAGCAGTCGCTTGACCAAGTCACTGGCATGATTTACGCCCGTACAGGCTTGGGACTGGGTGAGCCATATTCCGCTACTTTGTTGATTCACCCTGTGACTTCAGAAGAAGACGCCATGTTGCCGCCAGCAGAGAATGTTGCGACAGAGGTTGCTGTGCCAGATGTTGCTGCACCTGCGGTTGTGGCACCAGCATTGCCTGCCACCTCAGCAAGCCCAGAGCCCACTGGCGAGGTTTTAGAGCCCGATTTGTCACAGTTAAATCAGGCGCAAGAAGTCCCCAATGAAGAAAAGGCGGTGCCCGTTGCTGCCTGATCTCAAGTTAAGCCGCATGACGCCGATGTATCCATGGTCAACGATTGAACACAGGAGAACTTGATCATGCGAGCCAATTCCAGAGCCATTGAAAGTTACGGCGACGTAAAGGTCACCACCGGCGTCTCTAAAGCCAACAATGTCGAACTGATACAGATGCTGTTTGACGGCTTGATTGAGAGCTTGGCTACTACCAAAGGCCACATTCAGCACAACAATATCGCCGAAAAAGGCAAGTCGATTGCCCGTGCCAGCCGCATTGTGCTGGGCTTGCAAGGTGCCTTGGACTTTGACAAAGGTGGCGAGCTTGCTGGCAATTTGAACGAGCTTTACAACTACATCACGCGTCGTTTGCTGCATGTGAACGCGCGCAATGATTTGGCGGCTTTGGAGGAAATCCATAGCCTGATGACAGAAATCCGCAGTGCATGGGAAACCGTGCCTGCTTTGATCCCGCGAACCGCCCCTAGCCGTGAATTTGTAAATTGAAAAATATGTCGGTTTAAATCGACAGATTTATCAGTTAATCTAGGGGAAGTTTTGCGAGGCATGTTGGCGTGAAAACGTCAGCATGCTTTAACACTTGGAGCTTGCAATGGCAGCAGTTGGTTTAGTCGTATTGATGATCGCCGTGTTCGGTGTGTTCGTTGCCCACGGTGGTGACTTGACGCCTGTGATCAAGGCTGCGCCTTGGGAGTTCGCTCAGATTTTTGGTGCGGCGGTGGCTGCGGCCTTGATCAGTAACAGTGGCGCAACCGTTGGCGCGGGCTTCAGTGCAGTGGGTAAGGTATTCAAAGGCCCCAAGTACCATAAAGACGATTATTTGGCCATTATTTTGGTGGTCTCTAAGATATTAAAAACGCTTAAAGCCGAGGGCGCGGTGGCCTTAGAGCCGCACATTGAAAACCCCGAGTCCAGCGCGATCTTTGCCGAATACCCTCCCATCTTGCAAGACCATGCTTTGCTGGACATGATTTGCGACACCATTCGTTTGATGGTGGTGTCGTCAGGCAACTTGAGTCCTTATGCTGTGGAAGATGTGATGGCTGCTTCCATCAAAAACCACCACCACCATGAAATGCTGTCGGCCGCTTTTTGGTCAGGCATGGAGGGCGCTTTGCCTGCGCTGGGTATTGTGGCTTGTGTGTTGGGTGTGGTGAAAACCATGGGTGCGATTGACCAACCCCCCCCTGTGCTGGGTGCCTTGATTGGTAGTGCGCTGGTGGGTACTTTTATGGGTGTGTTGTTGGCTTACGGTGTTGCCGGTCCTTTTGCGGTGCGTATTGCCCAAGTGATTGACGAAGACGGCGAGGTTTTCAAATGCGTCCAGTACCTGATTGTTGCCAACCTGCACGGACACCCCATGCCTTTGGTTATCGAGGCTGCGAGGTCGGCCATCAACCACCACAACAAACCGTCGTTTGGAGAGATCTTTGACGGCATGCGAGGCAAATAACCATGGCTGAAGAAGCTGTCGCCGAAGCCGAAGCTGCAGTCGAAGACGCGCCTGGTGAACCCGCAGCCGAAGCGGCTGCGGCGCCGGCGGCTGTCGAGGCACTTGCGCCCGTCATCATCATCAAGAAAATTGAAGATGGCCATGGTGGTGCCCACGGTGGCGCTTGGAAGATTGCGCTGGCTGACATGATGACCGCCATGATGGCGTTCTTCTTGTTGATGTGGTTGTTGGGTGCTTCTAACGCTGACCAACGCAAAAGCATTGCCGACTATTTCAAACCCACTTCGCACAGCTTGACGCCTGTGGGCCAGTTGGCTGGCTCCAATGGTGTTTTGGGCGGGCGATCCATCATCGATCCCGATGCCTTTCCCTATGGCTCACGCCAAACAGGTTTGTTAGAGCGCTTAACGCCTAAGTCTGAGGGCGGTCCCAACCCCGATACCGACCCCGGTCCTGAAAATGAAAACGAAGCCAAAGACCCTTCCAAAGGTGGAAAAGGTGAAGGCCTAGGTTCTGGTGCGGGCGGCCAAGGCGAGGGCGGCAGTGACCCTGAAAAAATGAGCAAAGCCGAGCGCAAAGCCGCGGCAGAACAAGAAGACAAAGAAAACTTTGAAAAGCTTGAAAAAGAGTTAAAAGAAAAATTGTCTGAAAACAAAAAGTTCGAAACCTTGAAAGACAAGGTGGCGATCAGCCGCGACAAAGATGGCTTGCGCATAGAGATCATCGACAACGCCGACTTTGCGATGTTCCCCAGCGGTGGCGTGGGCATGCAAGGCAAGGCTGCGGCTTTGATAGGCGAGGTGGCAGCTTCCTTGGGTGGTATGCCTAACCAAGTGGCCATCCGAGGACATACCGATGCGGTGCCCTTCCAAAACCCTGAGGGTAAAAACAACTGGTCATTGTCGGCAGAGCGTGCCGAGGCCACGCGTCAAATCTTGCAGAAAAAAGGCATCAAGGAAGAGCGCTTTAAACGCATTGAGGGTGTGGCTGATACCGACCCCTTCAACCCCAAGGACAAGTTCGATCCGCGTAACCGTCGCATGAGCATTACCGTGCTCAACCAAGACCCGAAATAAACCTTAAGCGGTTCGAAGATCGTATTTATTGATCTTCTCGATCAAGGTGGTGCGTTGCAGGTTCAGGAGTTTGGCCGTTCGCGAGACATTGCCTTGCGAACGCTCCAGTGCTTGCTCGATGATGTTGCGCTCAATTTCGGCCAAGCGGTCTTTGAGCGACAAGCCCTCAGGCGGCAAATGCGGCATACCTTGGGCCAACATGATGATGCTTTCCACCTCGTTGTCTTGCGGCACAGGTTGATCCACCAAAGAAGACATGCCCATCTCGGCCAGTACCTCGGGCGGTGGCGTCATGTCTTGCGACACACACGGACCCATTTGCAACAGCATTTGCTCTTGTACAGGCACCAAACCTTTGGGTAGCAAGCTGGGCGGTATGGAGCGGATATCGAGTTCTTGGCCGGCATACAAGATGCTGAATCGGTCCATCAAATTGGTGAGTTCACGCACATTGCCAGGCCAAGCGTAGTTGACCAAGGCTTCTAAAAAAGCAGCATTGAAACGAATCGCCTGCGTTTGAGGGGTTTTGTAATGCGAGGCATAAAAATGCAGTAATTCGGGGATGTCTTGCGGGCGCTCGCGAAGAGGTGGGGTGACCACCGGCAACACGTTAAGACGATAGTACAAATCTTCACGGAAGCGTCCGGCTTGAATTTCCGCTTCTAAATCGCGGTGTGTGGCGGCAATGACACGAACATCGATGGGAATTTGCCGAGTTGAGCCCACCGGGTCAATCACCCGTTCTTGCAAGACCCGTAACAATTTCACCTGCATGTCCAGCGACATATCACCGATTTCATCCAGAAAAATGGTGCCACCATGGGCGAGTTCGAAGCGGCCAATGCGGTCGGCAACCGCGCCTGTGAAAGAACCCTTGCGATGACCAAAGAGTTCACTTTCTAACAACTCTTTGGGAATGGCTGAGCAATTTATAGGTACAAACGAGCCGCCTAAACGGTCCGATTGTTCGTGCAAAGAACGCGCCAGCAACTCCTTGCCCGTGCCACTTTCGCCCGTGATGAGTACCGTGGCAGCAGAGTTGGCAATGGTGGAGATCAGGCGGCGCAGGGCTTGCGCGATCGGGCTGTTACCGATGAAATGGGAGGGTGCTTTCATGCTTACAGAGATTGTGACGCAAGGCTTGAATACGGCAAGTCGTCAAAAGTATTCCACCTGTCAAGCAGCTCGCGCTTAAAGAACCGCCGCTGTGCGCCGATACCTAGCATGTACCCATTCAGAGGAACCTACCATGATGTACCGAATTGCTCTCGCTGCTGCCGCTTTGTCCAGTTTGACTGCTTGCGAAACCATTCATACCCTGTCAGCACCGACACAGGCGCCAGTGGTGGCCGTTGCAGGCCCCGCAACAGCTGCCGCACCCAAAGTGGCGCCCTCTGTGGCACCTGAACCCGCTCCGGTGTCCATGATCACGCCGATGATGGAAAAGCGCGAAACCTTTGTAGCCACGGGCTATGCGGTTATCAGCATCCAAAACCACAAAAACCCAGCACAGCAACGCCTGTTGGCCATTCGCGCTTCCAAGTTGGATGCCTACCGGGCATTGACTGAACAGGTTTACGGTCAACAAATGGACGCGACCACCACGGTGGCTGACATGACGGTGATGAACGACACTTTCCGTGCCCGTGTTGAAGGCGTGATTTATGGCGCTAACTTGGTAAGCATCACCCCCATCGGTGACGACACCTATGAGACCACTTTGTCGCTAGACCGCAATGCCGTGCAAGATTTGCGCACCTTGTACCTGACCCAAATCGCCAATCGCCGCTGATCTGGCAAACCTACTGTGCTGACCACCATGCGACTTCGATCTTTATGCACTGCTGTGACGGCGATGGTCTTGGCCACTTGCCAAATCACTGTTGTTTCAGCGCAGTCGCTGACGGCTGAAGAGCGCTTAGATGCCATTCGTCAGTCACTGGTACAGCGTTCGCTGGAAGGTCCTACCCAAGTGCGCTCTACCCAATGGGTAGATGGCAATGGCGCTTTACGCGAGAGCAACAGTTTTGTCACGGGCATGGAAGTCCGTGGTGTACGCATCTTGGCTTATGGACGCGACATGGACAAGCAGCCCACTGCCAACGGTATGCAACTGGATGGCAAAACCGCCTTGGCTCCAAGCTGTACGTCCCCGGCCGTGGATGGTGCGGTGTGGCACCAGCTGAACTGGGAAATGCGCTATGCCTCACCTATGCCCGCTGCGCGTCGTTACGAAGCGCAATTGATTGGCCAGCACTTTCGCCAGCAAGCCTTTGCGGCTTCGCACCATGCCAAAACATGGCGGGTGAGCGAGCGCAAATTGCCAGCCGATGGCTACGAGCAGTTGTTGGTAGGGCAGGGCGAGCAGTTCGTCCCTTGGGTGTTGCGTGTGACGGTGGCCGCCAGTTTGGACAGCTATGTGGCTGCCAATATCTACGACGTGACCTGGGAGTTGATTGGCCGTGGCGCTGGTCAAGATCCCGCCTATCGCGGTTCCCAACAAATCAGCATTGATGTGCCGCGCACCGTGGGCATCGAGTCCAAGCCCTTACCCCCTGTCGTGCTGGCGCAAATCCAGGCCAGTCTGCAAAGTTTTCAAGACGGCATGGAAAAAGTGCTGTCTTGCAAAGTGCCCCAGTTTCAGGTGGTGAATGTCAATGGCGGCAGCGTGCGCATCGCCGGCGGTGCTGCCAGTGGCATTCGTGTGGGCAGCCAAATGGTGTTGGCCGATAGACTGAAGTTACCCATGCGCGCCCTAGAGCCCCGTGCTTTGGAGCGCATAGCCATGGGTGAAGTGGTGGCCGTCAGCGATTATTATGCGGAGATCAAACTCACCGCAGGAAGTAAATTTTCCGCGAATGCGCAATGGGTAGCCATTCCGCATACGCCTTGAACCTCAGGAGTGATTGACCATGTTGTTTTCCATGACCCGTGCATTTGCCATCCCTTTGGCGCTGGTGATGTCCTCGGCTTGGGCTGCGGAGTCTGCACGCCAAGCCCCTTTGGAGTTGCCCAAAGAACTCGTACCCGCGGATGCTGCGCCTGCGAAAAAACCCATGGTCAAGTCCATCAAATTGGCCAAAGCGGATATGCCGCCTGAGTCTGTGGGGACTGCAGTGGCCACCCCGGTTGCACCCGCGTCCAAGCCGGTAGCAGAGGACATGTCCGCACCCGTCTGGAAAACCCATACGGTGGTGGCCGGCGACACCTTGGACAAGCTTATCCAAAAATACTATGCCAATAGCCCTTTGAAAGCAGAAGTGCTGCGTGACTGGGTGGTGGTGAATAACCCCAAGGCCTTCACCAAAGCCAACTCTAAAAAACTGCAGCCCGGTACGGTGTTGAATTTGGCTGACCAAGCCGAGTTGATTCAAAAGCTGATGCCTGGCGCCAGCAGTAAAAGCAGCGCCAATTCAGTGCCCAATAGCCCCTCACCCAATCCATTGCCCGCACCTGTGGGCGGCGCTGCCGCTCACCAAGCGGGCAATGTGCAAGCGTTGGTTGAACCGAATAAACGCAATTGGGTGCGTTACCCCTGACCAGCCCTCCATGCTTGGGCCTGAACTCGTCACTTCTGCCAGTCGAATAGGGCCTGTACAGGCAGAGAACCGCACGGTCTGGGTGCAAACGCCCGTAGCCCAGCAACTGGGTTTGCGTGATGGGCAAATCGTGCAGGCCACTGCAGAAGTGCGCGATCAACGGGTTCGACTGTGGCTGAAAGATTTTTTCTTCGAATTACCCAATGGCTGGGTTTTAAAAGACGGTGACAAGCCGTTTTTGCGGGTTGGTCAAAATGCTGGCAGTTGGGGCTTTTTGATCCAAGCCTATCCCAACGGCCAAGCGCCTGCAGCGACAGCCACCCCTGTTAACCCGTTGTTTGGTTTGCACCCCACTGCCTCGCCTCCTGCTGATACGACGGTGTTGGAACCACCATCCAACCGTTTAGGGATGTTGTTGATGCACCCGCCAGGCTTTGCCACGTTCTCTCAATTGATGAATGATGTGTCGCAAGGACAGTGGAGCACCCAAGCGGAGGTCGGGCCTTGGCTGCAACGCCTGATGCAGCAACGCAATTCATTGGCACAAATGAACCCTGGCATGCTTCGCAAAGCTGTGCTGGGACAAGCGCGCAGCATTGAAAATATTTTGGTCCAAGGCCAAGAGAGTGCTGACGATCCCAAGACCTTGTTGAAAAAAATATTGGGTTTGCTTAGCGAAGAATCGATAGATTCGCTGGACAAAGACAACTTGCGTCAGCTGCAAGATGCCAGTGCAGAATTTGAAGCTGCACAGGCGCAAAGTGCGCAAAAAATGCTGCAAGGCGAGTTGTCTTTGCATGTGATTTTGCCGTTTGTTGATGCAGATCCGGTGGATTTGCATTTTCAACGCCCACCTCGCAAAAAAGGCCAAGAGGAACCCCCTTTGAGTGTCGATATCCATTCGCGCAGCCGTGTCTTGGGCGAGGTGTGGCTCAATACCCAAATATCCAAAGGCCGTGATGTGGATTTGGTGATGTGGGCGCTGCGCAGTGAGGTCGCGCATTTGGCGCGTGAGCGTTCTGGCGAGTTGGGTCTGGAACTGGGCTCTGCTGGGCTGCAACTGCAGTCGTTTCAAATTTTCAATGCGCCTCGCCCCTTGGCGCGGGTAAGTGAGTCGTCGGGCACGCGTGGCTCGGTCATCGATTTAAGAGCATAAAAAAATGAAGGCCCCCTTTGAAGCCGTCGCGCTTGAATACGGCAAACAAAAAACCCCTCGCGTGGTGGCCAAGGGTCAAGAGGAGTTGGCATTGCGCATCATCACTGAAGCCAAGCGCCAAGGCATTTACGTGGCCGAAGACCCGCAGTTGCTGGCGCTGCTCAGCCGTCTCGATGTAGGGGAAGAAATCACGCAGGACATGTATACCGCGGTGGCAGTGATTTTGTCGTGGGTGTATTGGCTAAAAGGGATGCAGCCTGGCGACGAGGCCAAGGCTGAGCCTGAGGCAAAAGATCAGGCTTCGCTGTAACCGCGCATACGGCGCAGTCGCTTGATTTGACCGAGGCGGTCATACACCTCTACCGGGCTGGTGGGGTCATTCACATTCAAGCTTTCCAAGGCGCCACGGATGGCGTCGAGCTTGCGCAATATCAATATTTCGTTGCGGCGATGCATGTCACGGCAGATGACCATGCGGTTGCGAAACGGCGTCCATTCAGGGCCTAGCCTATCGGCGTCCTCAGGCTGGCGCACACCTGTGAGCTGACTGAGATCGGCCAAGATGTGGTTTTTCTCGTTCAGCAGTTCTTCAAACGCGTCCAAGTCTTGTTCTTTGAGGGCATTGAATTCCTCATCGAGCAAATCCATCAAACGGTCTAGTTGCAAATCGGCATATGAGACGGCTTGGGGTACTGCATTAAGGGTTTCAGCAATCATGGAACAGTCCTTGGCGCAATCAGATCATTTTTTCCAGGGCGACAAAGTTTTCGGCGATGCGTCGTGGATTGATCGGGTAGCTACCCTCGCGCAAAGCGGCTTTGATGGATTCCACTTTGGCGCGGTCAAAGTCAGGCGTGTCTTTGACGCGCTGAGAGATGTTGCTCAGGTTGACCGAATCAGTGACTTGGGCAGAAGACGCTGAGGTTGTTTTGGCCTCAGTGGTGCTTTCGCTCTTGCCAGCGCTGGACTTGGCGTCAACTTTGGTGGCAGCAGCGCGAGTAGCGCCAGTGTTACCGATGCGAGAGTTAACAGAAAAAGGGTCAGACATGGTGAATCCTTAGGATGAAAGTGACGGGACTTTTGAAATCTCGACATTGGCAGTATCGGCCTCAAAACTTGAGACTTGAGGCCAGGCGATCAAAAAAAAGCGGAGAAAGTTGAAAAGAATCATTTTGTACTCTTTATTGCCCGCGTGCCGTGTTCATGCCGGTAACGACCGCTGACAAGAATCGGCCCGATTCCGGGTTTTTCAAGCGGATTTGGTCGCCCAAAGTACCGTCTTGTTGGGCTTCAGCCCGAACAGTGATCAAAAATCCTTTGCCTTCGCCCACAGCCACCAGCACCTGCTGGCCGCGCTTGACCATGGTGGTGGATTTCAAATCCTGCTGACGCAAAGGGGTGTTGGGGGGTAAATCGCGTTGCAACTCCATGTTCAGCATATCGCGTTCGTCGCCCACGAAACGGGTTTCGTAAGAGGGCACAGGCATCTCTATTTGCTTGAACATGCCGGCCAGCAACACCGTTCCACGTTTCAGGCTTTGGGTAGACACCCATACCGTGCGGTTGACTTGACCATTGTTATTGGCTTGGTTGATTTGGTTGCCTAAGGTGTTTTTCACCTGAACCATCACAAAGTGTTGCCACAAAGGCTGGGCGCAACGGGCACGAACGCTTTGTTTGTTGCCAAAAGGCTGGTCAAACACGATGTCTTGGGTGCAAGCCTCGATCTTGATGCGGCTGTCCATGGGCAGGATGCTGACCAAGCTGGGATCGATTTTTTGGCTGTCAACCACGAATTGTTTGGCGCCCGTCTCCAAAGCCGGCCAAGCGTTGGCTGCGGGGGTGGGCGTGTTCTGGGCTTGGCTCAAAGACACCACGCCGCACAAGAGCGCGGCTACCAGTGCCAGGGCGCCGCGTGCGGGTCTGGGCATTGTCTGGAAGGTTCGGCACAGCATTTGCAAGATGGTCTCCAAGGGTGTGAAAGTTTTGACGTTTTAGCGTCGTGTTCACACCCGATGCAAATTTGATGCCAACTGAATTTCAACCCAGAGTCGAACGCAAAATGAACTTCAATGTGGATCCCAAAGCACTCGTTAGAACAACGTTTGTCAATCCAAATGACGCGAATGCAACTTCGCGTCCGACCAGCTTGGCCGTGCCGGGCAGGGTGGGATTTGCGCAAACCTTGTCACAACTGCAACAAAGGTCAAGTGTCAATTCCTCGACCATTTTGAACCCGCAAGTTAAAAGCGTGGCGGTGCAAGAGGGCGATACTTTAAGCAGCATCGTCAAAGACCACATGGCTGAGATAGGGCGGCCTGTGTCGAACAACGAAGCTTTGCGACTGTCCCAAGACGTGGCCCGCGCCAACGGTATCAGCAATCCCGACCGTATCTACCCTGGCCAAAGACTGAATTTGAGTGTTTTAACCCAAACGGCGCCAGCCGCTGACAATGTGTCCACCCAGCAGGCTTTGCAGACCAAACGATTGCAGGCAAGCGCTAACTTTCCGGTTTTGCCAGGACAAAACCCTATTTTGCAAAAAACCTTGGACCGAGCGGTAGAGAAAGGTTACATACCGGCGGAGGAAAAACAACAGGTTTACCAAAAGATATTGGGCATGGCGAGCAACTACCAGTTTGCGCCAGACGATTTTGCCCGCTTGACCTTGATGGAGAGCGACGGCATGAACCCCAAGGCCAGCAATAACCGTTGTCACGGCATCATCCAGTTTTGCGATGGACCCGACCGTGGCGCCGCAGCCGCTGGTTTTGCCAACAACCCCAAGGCCATTTTGGGTCATAGCGTGTTGGAGCAGTTGGACATGGTCGACAAATATTTTGACCACAACGGCCTCAAAACCATGGGCCCTACCAATTTAGACGATTTGTACCTGACGGTACTCACACCCGCGGCGCGGCGCGAAAAAGCACCGAACGCAGATTTGAATATTCCCGGCACGCAAGCGCAAAAGCTGTATGTGAACCGAGACCCCAATACTTTTATCACCCGCAACTCGATTGTCCAAGGGCTGCACCAGCACGCCAATGAACGCCTGGGTTTGTATGAAACGGCCAAAGCGCAGGCACAAAAGCTGGCCCAAAGCCTTACCCGCGGCAGCCCGCCGGTGCAAGTGGCCAACAACCAGCAACGTGCCCAAGTACTCAGAGTGGGTGCGTATTTAAACCAGGACTATTTGCGATGAAGCGGCAAAACCTTGCCGCAGTGTCGGCTCCTTGGACAGGCTTTGCCGCTGGCCGGGGCTTAAGCGAAACGATAAGTACTCAGCTTTGAATGGCACATAACTTGCAAGGTCAGTCTGAGTTTTTGTGTTTTTTAACCCAAGCGTCGTGAAAACGGCGAATTAACCAAAGCAAGGAGGGGATGATGGATTTACTGACAAACGCATTTGGCATCCACGAACGTGCTTTGGCCGTTCGCAGCCAACGCATGGAAGTCTTGGCGCGCAATATCGCCAACGCGGACACACCCAATTACAAAGCGGAAGAGCTGGACTTCAAAGCCATGCTCAAAGAAACCCAACGCGAATACATCGCGGCGACGCATGAAAAGCATTTTGCGGCGCTGGAAGAACAACCCGATAACGGCATGCGCTACCGCGTGCCCTTTAACAGCTCGTTTGATGGCAACACGGTCGAGATCAACGTTGAGCAGGCCAATTTTGGTAAAGCAGCAGCCGATTACCAAACCACTTTGAGTTTTTTAGAAAACCGCATCAGCAGTATTCGCAAAGCGATCAAAGGGGAGTAATAAACCATGAGAACACTTGACTCCGTTTTCGGTATTGCTGCCACCGCCTTGAACGCCCAAACCGTGCGCATGAACACCACGGCGTCTAACTTGGCCAACGCGACAACGGTTGCCAAATCCGAAGAAGAAGCATTTCGTGGCAAGCGCACCGTTTTCAAAGCATTGCTCAAAGACGAGATGACCAACGGTGGCTTTCCTTACAAGGGTGGCGTGAAAGTCGACCAAGTGGTGGACGACCCCACGCCTATTCGCAGCCTGTACGACCCTGGTAACCCTTCGGCAGATGCCAATGGTTTCGTGTATTTGTCCAATGTGAACGAGATGCAAGAAATGATTGAAATGATGGCGGCATCGCGCTCTTACCAAAACAACGTCGAGGTGGTGAATACCGCCAAGCAACTCATGATGCGCACGCTTGACATCACCAAATCTTGATTTTTTGAAAGCCTGACATGACTACCACAGCCACCACCAAAGCCCCCTTGCCCAGCGGCATCGTGAGCTATGAGGACTATATTGCCAAGAACAAAGTTAAGGCGACCAGCACCACCATGGACCAAGGCGCTTTTTTGACCTTGTTCACGACCCAATTGAAAAACCAAAACCCATTGGACCCCGTGAAAAACGAGGCCTTTGTGGCGCAATTGGCGCAGTTCTCCCAACTTGAAGCCACCACCTCCATGAAGACCAGCTTGGAGAACATGGTGCAAAGCATGCAAGGTGACAAGATGCTCGCAGGCGCGTCCATGATTGGTCGCAAAGTCGCGGTGCCCAATGCCCCTGCGGTATTGCTGGGCGGGCAACCCATACAGGCCAGCGTCGATTTACCCAACGGCGCTGACGGCGTGCAAATGCAAATATTGGACAGCACGGGTCAAGTGGTGCGAAAAGTGATTTACGGCACACAACCCTCAGGGGCTATGAAGCTGTCTTGGGACGGCATGAGCGAGAGTGGTGCAAACATGCCTGACGGCACTTACACCATGCAAGTGTTGGCCAGCGCTCAAGGCAAGGCCTTGCAACCTGTGGTCAATATGTTATCCACCGTGCGCAGTGTCAGCAACGCCGGTACAGGCGACAACACTTGGTTGCTACAAGTAGATGGTGGCAAGAGTATCAGCTTGGCAGAAGTCAAACAAATCGCTTACTGAAACACAAGTACACAACACAACGGAGTAACTGAACCATGTCCTTTTTTACCTCACTCACCGGTTTGAATGCAGCTACTGCACAGTTGGGCGTGACCTCAAACAACATTGCCAACGCGAGTACCGTGGGCTTTAAGCGCAGCCGTGCCGACTTCGGTGATATTTTTGCAACATCACCATTGCAAAAAGCGACCTCAACCATTGGTCAAGGTGTGTCTTTAAAGCGTGTGACCCAAGAGTTTGGTCAGGGCAATATGAACTTCTCGTCCAATACATTGGACTTGGCGATTTCGGGCGACGGTTTCTTTCCTTTGAAATCGGCTGACGGCTTCCAGGACATTTTTACACGTAACGGCTCGTTCATGATGAACGACCAGTACAACGTGGTGAACTCCGCTGGTCAGCGTTTGATGGCGGCGTCGGTGGACTCGACCGGTAAAGCCAATTTGAGTGACATGAATGTGTTGACCATCCCGCAAAAAACCACGGGTATGGCCAAAGAAACTTCTTTGGTGCAGTTAGGTTTGAACTTTCCAGCTGACGCCCAGGTGGTGACCAAAGCCTTTAATCGCAATGACCCATCGAGCTACAACAAAAGCACGGCTTTAACCGTGTATGACAAAGGTGGTAATGGTTATTTGGCCACGGTGTACTACGCCAAAACCCAGAATGCCAGTCAGGCAGACCCCAATAACAAATGGCAAACCTATGTCTATGTGGGTGACACACTGGTAGCCGCGGCACTCCAGCAGGCGACCAGCAGCACTGGCGAAAAAATGTATGTCAACAAATATGGCCAACTCAAGCCGGAGAGCGAAGTGGGCGATTTATTGGTCAATGCAAAAACGCAAAAATTTTCATTGAACCAATTGACAGACAAGCGCACCTCCGAACCTGCTACCGTTTCGGGTGGAAAGACGGCGGTTAACCTGACCACACTGAACCCTATCAATTTTGAAAATTACAATGCCTCGCAGTTGAGTAACCTTTTCAGCATCGATGTCGATGGTTCTGGTGCTCCCGTCAGTGTGGGCTTGGAGAACCTGGCTGGTAAGCCTTTGAAACTCTCAGGCACAGAAGTCGCCAAAGAACTGACCAATGTTTTGAACCGTAAATTTGGTGACGAGCGTTACTTCAACTTTGGTACGGATAAGCAAGAATCTTTTCAAATTGGTGTAGCCAACACAGATGGCTCGATTGAATACCGCAATATTCAGCTCGACACCAAAAACATGACCTATGAGCAAGTCGTTGACAAAATCAATCGCCAGTTCAACAGCAGCGGCATTGTTCTCTCTAATGTGGCTTTTTCGGCTACACCTGCGCAAGCTGACTTCACCAATTATTCATTCACCCTCAAGTCGCCCACCGCCACTGGTGTAGCGCCTACGGTCGCTGGCGCACTGACTTGGCCCTCGGCTACCCTCAGCCAAAATCCCATGGATGATTTGGCGAACGGGTTGCAAAACAGCATTCGTTTGCAGTTGCAGAAAGCCATCACTGCTGTGCCTCCAGGCTTGGGTATGTCAGCAGATGATGCAGCCAAAATCACGGTCAATGTTCAAAATGGCAATGAAATTCGCATCAACGATGCGGGTGGAAATACCTTGGGTAACTTGCAACTTTTCAAGGGCGGTTCAGGGGCCACTTTAGGTACCACCGCCGCAACCGTTACATCAGCTACCACTTACGTCGCAGCCAGTGCGAGTTCGCCAGCCAGCTCATTGACATTGTCCAATGTGAGTTTCGATACATTGAAGCCCACAGCGGGTGGTTCGGGTGCGATAGACCCTGGTTTTCAATCGTTCAACCTCACCATAGGATCGACCACGCCATCTCCTGGTAACCAGGTCCAAATCACGGGTGAGAGCTTGGGTCTGGTAGTGGGCAATTTACCCATGGAAGACTTGGCAGCACAATTGAAATTGAAAATCCAAACCTATTTAAAAACCAAGGCCTCGCCCGTTTGGACAGACGTGGCTGCCAACAAAGTTCAAGTCTCTGTGGTGAACGGGAAAGACCTCAAAATCACCGATGGTGGTGGTAATGTCATCAGCGGTTTTGCTTTGAATAAAACCAACGGGACAAGCACGGTATCTGCAGGTTCGAATTTGCTCAGCTATGGACCCATGCAAAACCAGGTCAAAGCAAGCTATGAGCCGGCCACCCAGCAATTTTCATTCACCCCGGTGGTGGCTTCCAATTCTTTGTCTTTGATTGGTGTCAACGGGCAGTTGGGGTTGACGGGCTATGTAAAACAAACTCCTGGCAGTGATGCACTCAGCTCTCGCGGTTTGCCTCTTTCAACCAACGATTACATACGTCCCTACAAACTTCAGCGCACAGGTTTGAAAGTGGAATACGACACAGTGAACCAAAAATTCGTGTTCAAGTCGGGTACCACTGGCGACTCTTCCAGTATTGCAGTTTCTACCCCCAGTTCATTCGCAACTGAGAATTTAGGCTTGGCTGCAGATGGGAAGTATGAGGTGAAAACCTCACAGACAGCGTTGCGTGGTTTACAGTCCAACCCCGCTGTCATGACCGGTTCTCCCATGGGTATCAATCCGGGTAACAACTTCAGCGTGGACTTGACCAACAACAAGTTCGTGGTGTCGGTGGACGACGTCAAAGGTACGGTGGTTTTGGAACCCAAGAGCACTTACACCATCGACAGCTTTGTCCAGGCTTTACAAAACGGCATCAACAACTTGGCTGGTCCACCTGATCAAGCGGGCTTGACTGGCTCGACGGTGAGTGGTGTGAAAGTGTCTTACGACTCAGCGACCAACAGCTTGAAATTCACCACAGGTACCGCATCCACCAACTCCTTCATCAAAGTGTCGGGTGACACGCAATGGGGTTTGTCCAATTCCACAGGCGCACGCGGTTCCAGCTCGACCTGGATCAAGCCTACGCAATACACCCAAACCGTGAACGGTGTACAAGTTGCCCAGTACATTGATGAGTTCGGTAAAGAAACCTTCAGTCCTGACGGCTTTAAGACATTGCCTGAATGGTCACCCATTTACTTGGAAAAAGGTGAACTCACGTTTGACACTGGCGGTAACTTGGTTTCTCCCAAACAAGGTTCACAGCTGGACACGGTGTACCTGCCAGACGGTAAGGGCGCGTTGACCATCAACATCAATTATTCCAAGTCAACCCAGTTTTCATCACCCTATGCGGTCTTGTCACAATCGCAAGACGGTGCACCTGAAGGTGACTTGGTAGGTTTGTCCGTGGGTGACGACGGTTTGGTGAATGCGTCTTACTCCAATGGATCACAAAAATCGTTGGGTAAGGTGGTGTTGGTGAACTTCTCTAACCCCACTGGTTTACGTCAGATCGGTGATACCAGCTATTACAAATCTTCTTCGTCAGGAACACCCAAATACGGTGAGGCAGGTTCAGCCGGTTTTGGTACCGTGCGTGCAGGTGCGACCGAGCGTGCCAACGTGGACTTGACGCAGGAATTGGTGGACTTGATCACCGAGCAGCGTAACTTCCAGGCCAATGCCAAGGCGATTGAGACCAGCACCACGCTGACCCAATCGATTATTCAAATCAGAGCGTAAAGCCCCTCCTTAGAGAATCGACATGGATCGTCTGGCCTTTAACGCTTCTGCTGCCATTACCGAAATGCGTTTGGCGCGTCAGGCTTTGGCCAATGAAATGGCCAATATGACGACGACGGGCTTTAAACGCTCTTACGAAGTCTCACTCAAGGCCTTCAAGGCCGAAGGCGAGGGCTTTGACTCTAACTACCAACCCCAAGCCCAGCACATGGACTTCATCAAGTTGTCTCCAGGTCCCTTAATGGCGACTGGCCGAGACTTGGATATTTTGATGAACGACCAAACCGTATTAGGTGTGCAAGCGCCCAACGGTGAAATGGCATTTACCCGCCGTGGTGATTTGCAGTTGAACGTCAATGGCGTTCTGCAGACCGGCAATGGTCATCCGGTCATGGGTGAAAACAAAACCCCGATAACTGTGCCGCCGGGATTTAAGGCGACGATTACCCAAGAGGGTGGTGTTTTTATCCACGATCCCAGCCAGCCTGGTATCCAGCAAGAGACCCAAATTGGCCAGCTTTTGCTGCGAGATGCCAGCAAAACCCCCTTGACCCGCCGTGAAGATGGCCTTTTCAAGGCGCACGACAAACCGTCAGGCGCGGATTTTGCTTCAGGTCCTGTGAAGGCGTCAGTCACGACACAGGCACTGGAGGGCAGCAATGTCAGCCCCACCGAGGCCATGGTCAAACTGATTGAACAGTCGCGCATGTTTGAGCAGCAGGTCCGTATGGTGAAAGCCAGTCACGAAAACGACCAGTCCGGTTCTTCCATGCTCAAACTGTCCGCGTGATAGCTGGCGCTTAGGCGCCGATTGATTGAAGAGAACAGGGGTTAAGCGATGGATGCAGCTTTATGGGTTTCCAAGACCGGCTTGGATGCGCAACAAACGCGCATGAACGTCATTTCGAACAACTTAGCCAACGTTTCCACAACGGGTTTTAAGCGCGACCGCGCGGTGTTTGAAGACTTGCTTTACCAAAACATTCGCCAAGCGGGTGGTCAAACCACGGCCAATACACAGTCACCCACAGGCTTGATGCTGGGTACAGGTACCAAAGTGGTTGCGACTGAAAAGCTCCATATCCAAGGTAACTTGATCAACAGCCAAAACCCCTTGGATGTTGCCATCATGGGTGACGGATTTTTTCAAATACAGCAGCAAGACGGCACTGTTGCCTACACGCGTGATGGTTCTTTCAAACTGACGGGAACCGGACAGTTGGTGACATCGACCGGTTTTTTGCTTGAACCCAATATCACCATTCCCAACAATGCCTCTTCTTTGACCGTTGGCCGTGACGGCACCGTCTCGGTCGAATTGGTGGCCGGTGGTGGCCAGCAGGTGTTGGGACAAATCCAAATAGCCAAGTTTGTTAATCCCAGTGGCTTAAAGCCTTTGGGTAATAACTTGATGGCAGCCACAGCCTCCAGCGGTCAGGTGCAGTTGTTGCAACCCGGCACTGTTGGCGCAGGCGTATTGAACCAAGGTTCTTTGGAAGCCTCTAACGTGAATGTGGTTGAAGAGATGGTCAACATGATCGAAACCCAGCGCGCCTATGAAATCAACTCCAAGTCGATTGAAGCGGTTGATGGCATGTTGAAGTACTTGAACCAAAACCTGTAATCCCTTAAGGCAGACACACCATGAAAACCCTTTTTTCATCCTTTGCCTTGTTGGCTTTGTTACAAGGCTGCGCCACACAAGAACCCGTGTTAGCAAGCTTGTCGCCATCCCCCGACTTTGCGCCTGTTTATCCTTTGGTCAAAGACCAAGTCTCACCAGCCACTGGCGGCATTTATGGCAATCGCCAAAGCGATGCATGGTTTGGCCGTGGACGTAACTACCAAGTGGGTGACTTGATCACTGTGGAGTTGAATGAAGAAAGCCAAGGCACACGTAACCAAAAGACAGACATCAGCCGCGACTCTTCGAATACCGCATTGCCCAAAGGAACCAATTTGCTCATGGGCAACATCCACCCGATTTTGGATGGACTGAATTTGAATGCCGCCAAAACCGTCAGTACGGGTAAAGGCGACGCCAACCAATACGCCAAATTGACCGGCAAAGTCACTGTCACCGTGACAGAGATTTTGGCCAATGGCAATTTGGTGGTACGTGGCGAGAAAAAATTGGGTTTGTCTGAAGGCACGGAAGTCATTCAAGTGGCTGGTGTGATTCGTCCACAAGATGTCGGGCCCAATGGCACGGTCAACTCTTTGCGATTGGCCAATGCCCAAATTTCTTACCGCGGCACGGGCGACTTGGCTGCTGCCAGCAAACCGGGCTGGGGCACCAGCGCCTTGTTGAAATACTGGCCCTTCTAACCCTAGGTTGAATCGCTATGAAACCCTTGTTTATCAAAACCTGTTTACTCAGCTTGGCTTGTACCTTGGCCATGCCGGTATGGGCTGACCGTGTCAAAGATTTGGTCACTGTGGCAGCACAACGTCCCAACCAATTGATTGGTTTTGGCTTGGTGGTTGGTTTGCAAGGCAGTGGCGACGATGCCTCGGTGCCCTTCACCACACAAAGCATGAAAGCCATGTTGGCGCAAATGGGTGTGCGTATTGACGGCCCCATGTCCGACTTTGAGCAAGTCACCTCCGCCAGCCGTATCGATATCAAAAACGCTGCAGCTGTCATGGTGACCGCCGACTTGCCGGGCTTTACCAAACCTGGGCAGCGCATCGATGTGAATGTGTCTGCGATTGGCAAAGCCACGAATTTGCGTGGTGGCAACCTGATCATGACGGCCATGCGCGGCGTAGACGGTGAAATTTACGCTTTGGCCCAAGGTGCATTAACAGCCACGGGCATTGATGCTTCTGCTGCAGGTTCGAAAGTGGCCATCGGTGTGCCCACTGCAGCGCGTATCCCAGGCGGTGCGATTGTTGAGCGTGCCGTTGAAAATCCTTTCGAGAAGGCTGAGTACCTTGTCATGAATTTGCGTGACAACGATTTTTCAACCAGCAGCAGTATCGTCGCTGCCATCAATAAAAAATTTGGCGAGGGCGTGGCACAAGCTGTGGATGGCACATCGATATCGGTACGACCCCCTCAAGACTTGAATCAAAGAGTGTCATTCATGGGACTCTTGGAAAATATTGAAGTCACCCCTTCCGAGCCTAATGCGCGTGTCGTTATCAACTCACGCACAGGCACCGTGGTCATTAACCGAGCTGTTCGCGTCACTGCGGCGGCGGTGTCTCACGGCACGATTTCGGTGGCTATTACCGCGACCAACGAGGTTTCACAGCCCAATGCTTTGTCTCAGGGTCAAACGACCAATGTACAAAACGCCGATATCGCGGTCAATGAGCCGAAAAACCCCATGTTTCTTTTCAAGCCTGGGGTGGATTTGCGTGAAATTGTGGATGCGGTTAACCAAGTTGGGGCCAGTCCATCGTCATTGATCGCCATTTTGGAGGCTTTGCGCAGCTCCGGTAGCTTGCGTGCAGAGCTCATCATCATCTAAAGCCACGCGCATACACCATGAGCGATACCACCAACATCAACAGTGCCAAGTCGTACAGCGACTTCTCGGCCCTGGGCGAACTGCGCGGCAAAGCGCAGCGCAATGATGCGGGTGCGGCACGCGAATCGGCTGAGCAATTCGAGGCCTTGTTCATTCAAATGATGCTCAAGTCCATGCGAGAAGCGTCTAGTGCGATGAAAAGCGACTTGTTGCACAACAATGCACAAGAAACCTTTGAAGGCATGTACGACAAAGAAATTTCCATGCAAATGGCCAAGCGCAATGCCTTAGGCTTTTCTGATGTGGTGATGAAAAATTTGAGCCAGCAAAAGTCTGTGCCCAGCACCAACGAACTGCTGCAGTTACGCCAAACCTCGCACATACAAAACGGTATGCCCCTGAACGCACCTGTGTTGCCCATGTCTTTGGCCAACAAAGCGCAAGCAGGTATGGCTTTGCAGAAAAACACCTTGAAACCTTTGCCACTTGCGCCTGCGATGCCCATGACTTTGAGGAATGAGCCATGAGTGACTTGCTAGGTATCAGTAGCTCAGCGGTTGCAGCTTACCAACGTGCTTTAAGCACGGTCAGTAACAACATTGCCAACGTCAGTACCGAGGGCTATTCACGCCAAACCTCGACATTGCAGCAAAGCGCTCCGGCTAAACAAGCCAATATGTACTTAGGTACGGGTGTTTTGTTCACGGCAGTTAAACGCTCTTTTGATACCTTTGCTGAATCCAACTTGCGCAACAGCAATACCGACTTGGCTACGCAAGTTCCCATGGTCGAATACACCCAACGGGTCATGGACATCATGGGGGACAAAAGCGTGGGCTTGAGCTCTGCGCTGGACTCCTATTTTGAAGCAGCGCGCAGCTTGTCAGTTGACCCTGCTTCCAGCGTGTTGCGTACCGGCTTTCTGCGTGCTACCGAAGGGGTGGGTTCGCGTTTCGCCGAGTTGTCAGGTCAATTGAATTTGGTATCGACCGAAACCAAGCAGGCTTTGGAAAGCGCGGCGGGTCAACTCAATACCTTGACAGAACAACTGGCATTGGTGAATCAACAATTGACCAAAGCCACCTCCTTGGACGGTCAGCCCCCTGAGTTATTGGACCGCCGCGATTTACTGCTTCGCGAAATTTCTCAGTATTCACGCATCAATACCCATTTCACTGCCAACGGAATTGTGTCGGTGAGTTTGGGTGCATCCATGAAGCAAAGTTTGGTGGTCGATGGTTTGAAGTCGCGCCCCATTGGATTTGCACCGGATTCGGTCAGTAAATTGGATATGGTGATTGACCCATTTGGTAACAGTGAACCCTTGGCGGGTGCCAGTGGCGGCACCATGGGAGGAATGAATGCCTTCATCACACAGGTTTTGGAACCAGCCCAAAAGAATTTGGATTTCATAGCCCAATCTTTCGTGGATGAAGTCAACGGCATCCAGAAAAATGGTATTGATGGCTATGGCAATGTTGGTCAAGCATTGTTGAAAATAGACCCGACTGCGATAGACAAATCCTCGGGTATCAAAACGCTGGTAACAGACCCCATGCGTGTGGCCACTGGCGCGCAATTTCGCGTCACGGAAGACAACAACAACGCCAGTAATGTGAAGGCCAAAGTTGGCTACAGCTTAGGGCCTGTGCCCCCCGGTTTGAGCAACCCCAAGATCACCAACAATCCTTTCACATCCAATCCCTTGCAAGTGGAAGTGGGTGGTGGCAATTTGTTTGCTCCTGTGACCACGATTTCTGCGGGTATGGAGTCACCCACAATTTATTTGGACAACGTTAAACCTGGACAGCAAATCCAAGTTTTGACCAAAGATGGTCGACATTTGATTGGTAATCAAATGACCATCGATCAAAAATACCAAATTCTGAGCAAGGACAACGGCTTCAATGATCCTGTCACCTACAGCGACACTTATCTGAACCAATCGGCAGACAAAGGTTACTTGGGTGCCAATGTGTTTTATGGCTCGAAAAGCTCGGTTACCTACGCCCAACAATTTGATAATCTAGGTCAACCCTTGACTTTGAAACTGGATGCCAACGGTCATCCTGTTGCGCAATTGTTTGACACGCAAGGCTTACCTGTGTTGCCCACAGCTATTCCGGCGCAGCTGGAAACCAGCCATATTGAAAACAATATTTATGGACCCGCAGACGGGTCGCCTTTGATTGCAGCGGGTGCACTCAAACTCAACGGCATTGCTTTAGGTGCTCTGACCTTGGCGCCCGGTGAATACCTGACACCCTCCAAGATACAAAGCTGGTTGTCTGATCAAATCAGCCAAAACAATTTGCTCAAAGGCATGGCGGTTGAGAAGTACAACGAGATTCGTGTTCCTGCCGGCACCTTGGACTTTCACAAAGGTTTGACCCTCAATGGTCAGGCCATAGGCACTTTGAACTTGGATGGCAAGTCTGCCAAGGAATACAAGGATGTTGCCGGGCTGATCAAAACCATTCAGGCCAATCAGGACATTACCCATGTCACAGCGCGTCTTGCTGACAACGGTGATTTGATTATTTCCAATGCCAAAGGCCATGAGGGCGAAGAAATTTTCATCGGTCCTAAAGATGTGAAAGACTCTCCGGCCAACGCGTTTAACATGACCGTCGCGGGCAGCAGCCTGAAAATCCAAGGTCAGGTGCGGTTGACACGTGCATTGGGTGCAGATCCTGTCAAATCGGACATACGTTTATCCTTTGGTTCGTATCCAGTTTTGGATGCGAATGGCCAACCCGTATTGGACAAAGACGGCAAGCCGGTCACCAAAGATGGTTCACCCTTTGATCTGAGTTTGATCGGTTTTCGTACTGGCGCCTATATCGAAGGCAAAGTACCTGATGATGTTCAAGTGTTTGTCACGGGTGAAGGCAAGGCCACAGTGGCAGCCAGTTTTTCTGGCCAACCCGACGATCCTCAGCAAAAGTTACGTCGTCAAAACTTGGTTATCCGCTTTACGGGACCCGACCAATACAGCATCACGGATGGCAAAACTGGCACTGTTTTAGCTGAACGGCATTATGACAACGCCGTTTTGAACCCCGTGGTCAACTACCAAGGCCTGAATGTGCAGTTCAGCCGTGCGCCTGATATGGGCGATGTGTTCCAAGTAGACGGTAACTTTGATGGTTTGGGTAACAACGAAAACATCATGGTCATGGCCGACTTGTCAAAAAAAGCAGTGGTTGGGAACAAAACCTTTTCAGACGCTTACATTGATCAGGTCAATACCGTTGGCAATGCCGCCCAACAGGCCAAGATTACCCAGCAGGCATTGACTGTCGTGAACGACCAAGCCAAGCAGTCACGCGACAAAGTGTCGGGGGTGAACTTGGATGACGAAGCAGCAGATTTGATTCGTTTCCAACAGGCTTACCAAGCGGCAGCCAAGTCGCTGCAAGTATCGGGTCAGTTGTTTGACTCGATTGTTCAAATTCGCTGAAGGAGATTGACGCCATGGTGATGAAAGTCTCAACCGGTATGTTTTTTGACAATGCCACGACCCAACTGGGTTCCATTCAAGGCAGTTTGGCTAAAACCCAAGAACAGTTGTCTACCGGAAAACAAATCAACAAACCCAGTGACATGCCTGACAAGGCTTCGTTGATCACGCGACTTCAATCAGAAATGGCACGTCAGGCCAGCTACCAGGGAAATTTGAAGTCGGTCAACACGCGTTTGCAAGCTGAAGAAACAGCCTTGAAAAACACCAGCGATGTGATGTACCGGTTCAAAGAGTTGGCTGTTCAGGCGGGCAACGACACCTTGAGCCCTGCTGATCGCCGAACGATATCGCTGGAAATGACGCAATTGCGAGAGCAAATTTTGAGCTTGGCTAACGCCCGAGACTCCAACGGCAACTATTTGTTTGCGGGTTCGCGTGTCAGTCAGGCCCCTTTTGCGCAAGACGCCAAGGGCAAGGTGATTTACCAGGGTGACCAAAGTCGCATGGTGGTCTCAGTGGGGGATAACCGCCGTATGAATTTGAACATGCCTGGTTCCGATGCATTTGTGCACATGGTGCGTGACGATGGCAAGGGCAACAAAGTCGGTGTGGGATTTTTCCAAGCCTTGTCTGATATGGTAGACGCTGTAGCGAACTCAGACCGACCGAATATTCAGCGTGGTATCAAAGAGTTGGACGTCATGCAACAAGGCATCAGCGACGCCAATGCGCAGGTAGGTACCGATATGAACGTGGTTGATTCGCAAAACAGCGTGCTAGATGAAATCACTTTGCGCTTGAAAACCACTTTGTCGGATGTGCAGGACTTGGATTACACCGAGGCCATCACCAAGATGAACAAAGACCAGTTGGCCTTGGAGGCTGCGCAAAGCAGTTTTGCCAAGATTTCAAAGTTAACACTTTTCAGTTATATAAATTAATTCCTCAAGTTTGTCCAGCATGAGTCGATAAGACTGAACTACCTTTAAAGTTGACCCATGGCCACATCTGTCTCATCCAG
>DAIQOH010000003.1:0-9216 GCA_036787995.1 Limnohabitans sp.
GTCACTTCAGCCTGGGCTTGTCCTCGGTGAAACGTGGCGCCGCTGTACCAAGCCAAGCCCTCGGCGGTAGGTACACCGCTGACAAAGCCACCATAGCCATTCACCGCAAACGGGGGTAATGCGTTTGCTTGCGCGGCGTCTTGCAAGCCCCAGCTGATTTGACCCGCAACAGGCACCAAAGGCAGTGCTGGCACATGGGGAAGAGCTGCCAAAAAATCACTGGTGTGCGCGCCCAAGGCCAGCACCACAGCAGGGTAGCCCAAGGCTTGAATTTCTGGGGCTCTCAGCGATTGCCCGCCCTGAAAATGAATCGATGGATGATTCAGCAAAGCTTTTATCAAGGACTGCGGTTTGATCCAAGCTCCCTGTGGTTGCCACAGTGGTTCATGTGCTTGTATCTCTTTCAGTCCTGCTTGCGCAAGTTGCGTCGCCGTTGGCGTGGTCACCCAGCCATGCCAAACTGGCTTCATCAAAGCGGGCTGCCAGGTTTTTTTCTTGGTATGACCGTCTAGACGACGCTCCAGCACACCACAGGCCAACCAATCTTGACCTTGAACCAAATGATGTTCGGCAAAAGCCTTTACCAGCAACAAACCTTTACGCGTCAGTTTGGACAGCGGGTTGTCGTCCACCGACACATGGCAAGACAAAACGCCGATGGGAACCCCTGAGGCCCCCGCAGCAGGTGCATGGGCTTGGTCAGCCACATCGACTTGCCAGCCCTTGTCCGCCAAAGCTCGGGCGATGGCGGCACCGGCAACACCTGCGCCCACCACCAAACAGTGGCGCGTAGCGCTCACCGTTTAAGCAGCGGGCGGGGGAACGTAACCCTGCGCGGCGTCGGCACCATCGCCAAAAAAGTGGTTTTCCATTTGCCGTGCAAGGTATTGGCGGGCCCGCAAATCGGCCAAATTCAGGCGGTTTTCATTGACCAACATGGTTTGGTGTTTCAGCCATGCCGCCCACGCGTCCTTGCTGACGTTTTCCCAAATGCGTTTGCCTAGGTCGCCAGGGTAGGGTGGGAAGTCCAGACCTTCGGCCTCTTTTTCTAACTTGATGCAGTGGACAGTGCGTGCCATGAAGTTCCTCTGTGGGGTTTTCTAAAACCGCAGACTTTAGCAAGCTTTGCTACTGAGGGTGCTTTTAAGCGATAGACTGAAGCCTTCACACATGGGTTGATGTCATGGTTTTGTCTTGGTTGCGAACACTTTCACCTCGTATGACTTGGGGCTTGGTGCTCTTGGCTTGCGCAGGTTTGTTGGGTTTTGGTTTGTATTTACAGCATGTCGTGGGCTTGGAGCCTTGCCCCATGTGCATTGTTCAGCGCTATGCCATGACAGGTATCGCATTGGTGGCGCTGTTGGCTGTCTTTTGGCATACCGGTTGGGTGGGCTATGTGCTGACGGGCTTGGGAACAGCCATGGCCGCGGGCGGCGCGTTTGTTGCTGCACGACAAAGTTGGTTGCAGTGGTACCCGCCTGAGGTTCAAAGCTGTGGCCGTGACTTTTACGGCATGGTGGAATCGTTCCCATTGCAACGGGCCATCCCCATGATTTTTCGTGGCAGTGGCGATTGCACCAAGGTCGATTGGACTTTTTTAGGCGGTTCTATCGCCAATTGGTCATTTGTGGCTTTTGTTGGCATAGTCTTGTGGGTGATGGTGTTTGCTGTCTTGCATCGCAGCCGCATTAACGCCACCTCCGAGCCGCTGGTTTAGTAGAGTTTTTTTACCAAGACCACGCTTTTGCGGTCAAGGTTGTATTTGCGCTGACGCGCCTCGGGTAGCCAGTCAATGGGTACTTGCACAAAGCCCCGTTTTAAAAACCAGTGCATGGTGCGCGTCGTCAGCACAAAAATACTTTCCAACCCTTTGCTGCGGGCGCGTTGCTCAATGCGACGCAGAATTTTTTCTCCATCGCCTTGGCCTTGGGAGTGGGGCGACACCGTCAGTGCGGCCATCTCGCCCGTGCGGTTTTCAGGGTAGGCGTAAAGGGCGGCGCAGCCAAAGATCACGCCATCGTGTTCAATGACAGAGTATTCGCCAATATCGCGTTCGATTTCGGTGCGCTCTCGGCGTACCAAGGTGCCATCATTCTCAAATGGCTCGATGAGTTGCAGCACACCACCCAGATCATCCGAGGTGGCTTCACGAAGGCTTTCTAAACGCTCATCGACCACCATGGTGCCTATGCCGTCGTGTACATAAATTTCTAACAGCAAAACACCATCGACTGCAAACGGCAGTATGTGGCTGCGCTCGACACCCGATTTGCAAGCTTTGACACAGTGTTGAAGGTAAAAGCCAATGTCGGTGGGTTGGGTGGCCATGGGCAGACGAGCCAAGAGTTTTTCGGCTTCGTCCAAAGGCATTTCGGTGTCGATAGGGTTGTCTTCACCCGCTGGCTCAGTGGGCTTGCTGCGAATGCCAGCAACCTCTGTCACGAAAATCAATTTGTCTGCCCGCAGAGCTGTAGCGACTGAGGTGGCGACTTCTTCCATGGTCAGGTTGAAGGCTTCGCCGGTGGGGGAAAAACCAAAAGGCGACAACAACACCATGGAGCCCAGGTTCAAGATTTGCACAATACCCGCAACGTCCACTTTGCGAACCAAGCCTGAATGTTGAAAGTCCACACCATCCAAAATGCCCACCGGCTTAGCAGTGATGAAGTTGCCTGAGATGACGCGTATGGTGGCGCCCGCCATGGGGGTATTGGGCAAGCCTTGGCTAAATGCCGCTTCGATTTCATAGCGCAGTTGACCGGCGGCTTCTTGGGCGCAGTCCAGCGCCACGCTGTCAGTGATGCGCATGCCATGCGAGTACTTGGGCGCATGGCCTTTTGCCAGTAACTGTTCATTCACCTGAGGGCGAAAGCCATGCACCAACACCACTTTCACACCCATGCTTTGAATCAGCGCCAAGTCTTGTACCAAGCTGGGCAATTTGCCTGCTGCGATGGCTTCGCCTGAAATGGCGACCACAAAGGTCTTGCCACGGTGCATGTGGATGTAAGGTGCGACCGAGCGGAACCAAGGCACGAAGGTGAAATTGAAGACAGTGGACATGGGTGTCGTTAAGGCTTGAGCAGAATCAATTGGTCTGAGGGCAGCAGTTGCGTGAAGTCGCGATCGAATGTGCAGAGTGTCTCACCAGTTTGCATGACTGTGGCGGCGATCCATGCATCCGAGATCAGATCGCCCTTGATTTGTTGCGTCAAACACAGTTGTCGCATGTTGGGCCACGAGGCCGATTGGGTTTGAAGCTGCACGCCGGGGCAACTCAGCAAGCTGTCGATAAAGTCACACACATCAGCCAAGGGGTCGGTTTGTTTGAAAACTTTGGGGTTGCTGGTGATGCGCATGAAGCCAGTCACCACCATGCCCATGAGTGACAAACTGGCTTGACCGTTGGCAGCTTGACGCACTGCCTCATCCAACCACTTTCGCGCTGGCTGGTGGTGGGGGTGGTCTGGGCGGAAGGCCGAGACCAGCACGTTCACGTCGGGTGTCATCTGAGTTTGCGGATGTCCATGTCGGCATCCATGGCCTCGCGGAACGAGCGGTTGCTGCTGGGGTCTATGCCTGGCATCAAGCCGCCAGTGGCATTCGACACAGGCAATGCGGGGATGACCACTGGCGTGCTTGGCTGGTCTTGTCGCACATAAGCCGCCAGCATTTCGCGCACCTTGGCACTGAGCGAGGTGCCCTCTTGAATGGCTTTGATGCGCGCTTGTTTGACGAGGTTTTCGTCCAAAGAAATGGTCAGATTGGCCATGAGGAGACTCCTGCAACACGGATTCACGTGAACCAGTGTAGCACGTGAACCTGTGGCGTGGGATAATTCGCCACGTGATATCGCCCACCCCCTCAAAGCCCTTGGTCATTGATTTCCCAGAGAACCTGCCGGTCAGCGAGCGGCGCGAAGAGATCATGGCTGCCATCCAAGCGCACCAGGTGGTCATAGTGTGCGGCGAAACCGGTTCGGGCAAAACCACCCAGTTGCCCAAAATGGCATTGGCGCTCGGGCGTGGTGGCAAGAAAATCATCGGCCACACCCAGCCCCGTCGCATCGCTGCCACCTCGGTGGCCAAGCGCATTGCCGAGGAGCTGAAAACCCCGCTGGGCGAGGTGGTGGGATTCAAGGTGCGTTTTCAAGACAAGCTGTCGCGTGATGCATCTGTCAAGCTGATGACCGACGGTATCTTGCTGGCTGAGACGCAGACCGATCCGCTTTTGCAGGCTTATGACACCCTCATCATCGACGAGGCCCACGAGCGCAGTTTGAACATTGATTTTTTGCTGGGCTACCTCAAGCAAATCCTGCCACGACGACCTGACCTGAAGATCATCGTCACCTCGGCCACCATTGACGCTGACCGTTTCGCCCAACATTTCGCCAGTCGCCACGGACCCGCCCCAGTGCTGATGGTGTCGGGCCGTACCTTTCCCGTGGAAATGCTTTACAGACCATGGGAGGAGAGTCGCGACTACGACCTGTGCAATGCCATCTCCGATGCGGTGGACGAACTGTGGACCGGTGCGCCGCGTGGCGACATCTTGGTGTTTTTGCCGGGTGAACGCGAAATCCGCGATGCCGCAGAACACCTGCGCGGCCACTTGGCGCACAACGCCTACACGAGGCATGTGGAGGTACTGCCCTTGTTTGCACGCCTCTCGCAAGCCGAGCAAGAGCAGGTGTTTGAGACAGGCGGTGCGCCCCGCATCGTTTTGGCCACCAACGTGGCCGAAACCTCGCTCACCGTGCCAGGCATCCGCTATGTGGTGGACGCCGGTTTGGCGCGGGTCAAGCGCTACAGCTTTCGTAGCAAGGTCGAGCAACTTTTGGTGGAACCCATCAGCCAAGCCGCGGCCAACCAACGTGCCGGCCGCTGTGGACGTGTAGCAGAAGGCATTTGCATTCGCCTGTATGACGAGAAAGATTTCAACGGCCGTCCACGCTTTACTGAACCCGAGATCTTGCGCAGCTCACTCGCTGGGGTGATATTGCGCATGATGTCGCTGCGATTGGGTGATGTGGCGGACTTTCCGTTTTTGGAAGCGCCACGTCCCAAAGCCATCTCGGATGGTTTCCAGCTGCTGAATGAACTCGGCGCGGTGTTGGAGGACAACAGCCTCACCCCCATAGGCCAAGAGCTGTCCAAGTTGCCGCTGGACCCTCGGGTGGGGCGCATGATTTTGGCGGCGCGTGAGCGCCAGTGCTTGAACGAGGTGCTGATCATCGCGTCCGCCTTGAGTGTGCAAGATGTGCGTGACCGCCCCATGCAAGCGCAAACCCAAGCCGACCAAGCGCATGCCAAGTTCAAGGACGACAAAAGCGAATTTGCAGGCTTTCTGCGCTTGTGGGATTGGCTGCAAGCCTCACGCGGTGGGGACGGCGACACCCACAAACTTTCCAACCGCCAACACGAGAATCTGCTGCGGCAAAACTTCATCAACATCCGCCGTTGGCGCGAATGGCGCGATGTGCACAGTCAACTCCTCACGGTGGTGAAAGAGCAGCGTTGGGTGATGAACGAGCAACCCGCCAGCTATGAGCATTTGCACCAGGCCATGTTGAGCGGTTTGCTGGGCAACATCGGTTGCAAGCAAGACGAGGAAGACATCTACCTGGGGGCGCGGGGCATCAAATTCCACCGCCACCCTGGTGTGCATTTGCGCAAAAAGCCTGGCAAGTGGCTGGTCTGTGCCGAGTTGGTGGAAACCACGCGCTTGTTTGGACGCGGCATCGCCCACATCGAGCCCACATGGCTGGAACAGGTGGGTTCCCACCTGTTGAAGAAACAACTGCTGGACCCGCACTGGGAAGCACGGCACGGCGATGTGGTGGCGTTCGAGCGAGCCACCTTGTATGGCTTGGTGATCTACAGCGGTCGGCGGGTGCCATTTGCCAAGGCCGATCCTGTGTTGGCTCGGCAAATCTTCATCCGCGAGGCGCTGGTGGAAGCGCAGTGGCAGACGCCCTTGCCGTTCATGGCGGCTAACAAAAAGCTGATCAACCAAGTGATGGAGTTGGAACACAAGTCGCGTCGCCAAGATGTGTTGGTGGACGAGGCCATGATCCAAGCGTTTTACGAGCATCATTTGCCAGACGATGTGTGCAGCTGTAAAACCTTGGAGCGCTGGCATCGTGAAGAGCTGCGCCGCCGAAGTGCAGCGGGCGACAAGTCCGAGCCGCTGTTGATGACCCGCGAAAGCCTGATGCGTCATGAGGCGGTAGGTATCACCGCACAGGCGTTTCCCAAGATGGTGAGGCTGGGCGGCACCGATTGCCAAGCCACGTATTTGCATGAGCCTGGCGACCCCAAAGACGGCATCACCGTGACCGTGCCTTTGTTTGTGCTGAACCAGGTGAGCGAGGACCGCGCAGAGTGGCTGGTGCCGGGGATGTTGAAAGACAAAATCCAGGCGCTGTTGAAAAGCCTGCCGCAAAAGCCGCGTTCACGCTTTGTGCCGCTACCCGACAGTGCAGCCCGGTTGGCGAACGAGCTGTGTGCCCCCGAGCTGTTTGGCGCGGGCGGCTTGACCGAAGTGCTGCTGAAAAAAGTGCGGGACGAGACCAGCTTGGACGTCAAGCGCAACGACTTCAAGCTGGACATGTTGAGCGCCCACTTTTTCATGAACTTCAAGGTGGTGGACGAGCATGGCCGCCAACTCGGCATGGGGCGCAACTTGGGTGCATTGAAGGCCGAACTGGGTGTGCAGGCGCGGGGCGCGTTTCAGGCGTTGGCGCAACTGCGACCCGTCATTGCGAGCGAAGCGAAGCAATCTTGGCAAACGGGGTCAGATCCCGATTTTGCTCAGCAAAATTCGGGCTCTGACCCCCAAGTTGTCAAGGCCAAACCATCCTCCAATGCCCGCCACACCACCTGGTCCTTTGGCGAACTGCCTGAACTCATGGAAATCAGCAAAGGCGGTCAGACCTTGGTGGGCTTTCCCGCGCTTGTGGACATGGGCGACGCGGTCTGCATAGAGGTGTTTGATGAACCCGACCTCGCAGCCGCCAAAAACCGCAAAGGACTTGCTCGCCTGTTTGCGCTGCAGACCAAAGACGCCCTCAAGTACCTGGAAAAAAACATCCCCGACTTGCAAAAAATGTCGGTTGCTTATATGAGCTTGGGCTCCGCCGATGAGTTGAAGCAGCAGATATTGGATGTGGCGCTGGACCGTGCTTTTTTGGTCGAGCCCCTGCCCCATGACGAGGCCAGCTTCAAGCGCCGCGTGGACGAGGGCAGGGGGCGGTTGACGCTGATTGCAAATGAGGTGGCGCGTCTCGCAGGCGGCGTGTTGCTGGAGTTTGGCGCGGCCACCCGAAAGGTCAAGGACACCAAAAACGCCCCTGACGCCACCGCTGACTGCGCCCAACAACTGCAACGCCTTCTGCCCCAAAACTTCCTTGTCGCCACCCCGTGGCCGCAGTTGCAACACTGCTCTCGCTACCTGAAAGCCATCACCTTGCGGCTGGACAAGTACCGCGCCGACCCCGCCCGTGACGCCCAGCGTTTGGCCGAGCTGAAACCGCTGGAGCAAAAGTACTGGCGCTTGGTGGCCGATCGCAAAGGCCAAACCGATGCGCGCATGCTGGAATTCAGATGGTTACTGGAAGAACTGCGCGTGAGCTTTTTCGCGCAAGAGTTGAGGACTCCCCAACCAGTCAGTGTAAAGAGGCTGGAAAAAGCATGGGCGCAGTTGAATCATTGACGTGACTGCACCTGGTCATGGCAAGTTCAGCGAAGCAATCAACTCGCTACCGACGCCGCCATGTCTTCGGCATTCAACTCGGGGTTGAGCAACTGCGCAAACTCGAACACAAAATGCCGCAAATACGCATGGCGCTTGAAGGCAATCCGCGCCAAGTTGTGGCCAAACAAGCGGCCGGCAGGGCGCACCACCAGGTCGGTGTCGGTGATGTCACGCACCGCCATCTCGGCCACGATGCCCACGCCCAAGCCCAGTCGCACATAGGTTTTGATCACGTCGGAGTCGATGGCTTCCAAGGCGATGCGCGGCGTCAACTGCTTGGCGGCAAACGCCTTGTCGATGCGGGTGCGGCCTGTGAACGAGGGGTGGTAGGTGATGATGGGCTCATTGGTCAAGTCGGCCAGTTCCAGTTGCGCCACCTTGGCCAGCGGATGGTCGGCGGGCAGCACCAGCACATGCTGCCATTCGTAGCAGGGCAGGGTGATCAGCTCGGGGTAGTCGGACAGGCTTTCGGTGGCGATGCCAATTTCGGCGGTTTCGTCCATGACCATGCGCGCCACTTGGTCGGGTGCGCCTTGGTGCAGGCTGATGTTCACACTGGGGTAGGCGCTGCGCAGCTGGGCCACAGGGACGGGCAGCACATAGCGCGCTTGGGTGTGGGTGGTGGCAATCGACAAGGTTCCCGAGTCCTGGCTGCTGTATTGCTCGCCGATGCGCTTCAAGTTGTTGACCTCGCGCAAGATGATGTCAATGCTTTTGAGCACATGCTCGCCCGGCTCGGTCACGCGTTTCAAGCGTTTGCCGTGACGGCCAAAAATCTCAATGCCCAGCTCGCTTTCCAGTTCCAAAATGGCTTTGGACACGCCCGGCTGCGAGGTGTGCAGATTTTTGGCAACCTCGGTCAGGTTGAGGTTGCGGCGCACCGCCTCTTGTACAAAACGAAATTGATGCAAATTCATGGCTTATTTCGTATAAGAAATGCGTTCATTATGCCTTTTTAGGGGGATACTTCGTCGTTTTGCTGCGCACGCAATGACGACTACTGCAACCCGTCCAAAGCAATCCGAGCCATCAAGTCCAGCAAATCGGTATGTTCGCCCACCGCAGGTAATGGGTCAAAAGTGACCGTGGGGTGAGCGTCGCGTAAAGCTTGCAGCATGACAGGCAGGTCTTCTCGCACATGCTTGCCCACACCCAAGAACATCGGTACCACCCGCACATGGGTGCAGCCTTGGTTGACCAATGCTTGCACGGCATCCAAAAGACTGGGCGTGCTCAACTCCAAATAGGCGCATGCCACCTTGGTTTGTTGGGCTGCAATCCGCTCGGCAACCGCTTGGATAGGACGGTGCCACAGAGGGTCTCGTGATCCGTGGGCAAACAACACAATGGCGCGCATCAATGCCTCAACACCAGCCAGCCAAATGCCAACAAAGAAACCATCATGTAAACCATGCCCGGAGTGGCTGCGGCCAGCCATGGCGACCACGCATTCAAGTT
>DAIQOH010000003.1:9316-62210 GCA_036787995.1 Limnohabitans sp.
TGTAAACCATGCCCGGAGTGGCTGCGGCCAGCCATGGCGACCACGCATTCAAGTTACCAATATGCCCGAACACGTTGTTCATCAAGAAAAAACTGATGCCAATCAAAATCCCCAAAAACACCACGCTGGTAATGGGCGTGCTGCGTAAATGCAAATAAGCGAAAGGCAGGGCCAGCATGACCATCACCAGGCAACTCAAGGGGTAAAAGATTTTTTTCCAAAATTCAATTTCATAGCGCTGAGACGATTGGTTATTCACGCTTAAGTGGCGGATGTAACGAAACAAATCCAAGGTTGCCATGCGTTCGGGTTTGAGCAAAGCCACTGACACCATTTCTTCAGTCATTTCGGTTGACCAATGCATGGAGGAAATTTGTTCACGTCGCAAGGGTGCCAAAGTGCTTTGGGTGGCATTGAAATAATCCGCGGAAACATTTTTCAGTAACCAACCACTGGCGGTGGTCTCAAATACAGCTTTATCAGCGCGAAGCATGCTGTTGAGTCGACCGCTATCGTCAAATTCAAAAATACGTACTTGCCCCATTTCTGATTGGGGGTTGAGTGAGCCCACGTTCACCACGCTATGGCCTTGGGGTTGGGTTTCTTTCAACCACGCGCCTGTCACCCCTTGGGTGTAAGCCACGCCCAAGTGTCGAGTGCGCAGCAATTGACCCACACGACTGCTGGGTGGGGCCAAGTAGTCGCCAACCACAAACGTCAGTACCACAAAGGCCAAGCCTAGGCCGAGCAGATTTCGCAAAGCCAATCCTGGCCCCATACCGCTGGTACGCAAGATGGTGAACTCCGAACTTTGTGCAAACTTGGACATGACAAAAATGGTGCCAATCAAAACCGTGATCGGTAAAAGCTCATAGACATGCGATGGCACCATCAACAGCACATATGTCGCCGCATGTTCAAAGGCATAGCCCTTGTTGGGACCTTTGCCTATCCATTTCATCTCGTCTGCGAGATCAAAAAAGAAAAACAAACCCACAAAACCCATGGTTGCGAAGCTGACCTTCGCCACAACCTCAGCGTAAATCATGCGTTGTATGGTTTTCAAACACCACCTCGCTTGAAAAACAACCGTTTTTGGAACAGTTGGCGGATACCCATTTGTTCATTGCGCCACCACAAGCCCATCAAGACCATCAGAAATACCGGTAAGTGCAGCAAAACCAACATAACCGGTAAGCTCCAAAGCCCAGAAGCAACAGCGTTTCGACTGACATTGATCAGGTTGTAGTAAATGAAAAAAGTCAACATGGCCATCACCAAAGAACCTGTGCGACCGCTGCGCGGATTCACATAAGGAATAGCGACGCCGAGCAAGACCAAATTGAATGCGCCCAATGCCAAGCCAATTCGCCAAGTCAACTCGCCCATGTTCACGGGTACAGGGTTTTTGAGCAACTGCCAAGGCTGGGTTGCTTGGGCTTCAACTTCGCTCAATTCAAGAACACTTTCGCCGAGTTTGGCACCTTGTTCCTTGAACTCAATGACTTTGATTTCATTCTTCAGTGGATTGATTTCAATGCGTTGCCCGTCGTTGAGCACCAAATAGCGGTTGTCGTCTTTCAGCTCCACGCGTCCAGTGCGGGCGCTGGTGATGGTCTGCAAACCTTTTTCTTGGGCTGCAATAAATATATGCGTTCCTTCTAAATCTGAAGGACTGTCTTTGTCAATGAAAAACACCCGGTTGCCGCTGGCAGATTCTTGGAATTCACCTGGTTTAACGCGCTCGAGGTCGCCGCGTTTTTCGTAACGGTCACGAATTTCGCGTGTTTGCGCATTTGTCCACGGCCATACCACCAAAGCCAAACTTGCTACCACCACCAAGACAGGCGCCGCAAATATCAGCGCAGGTTTAACCAGACCTACCGAGCTGCGGCCGCTGGACTGCCAAATCACCATTTCGCTATCAGCATACATGCGCGACAAAGTGGCTACCGAAGCAATGTACAAAGACATGGTGATGATGGTGTGCATATTCCCAAGCACCGTATAGCCCAGTACCAAGGTCACCTCTCTGGGATCAATATTCCCCCTGGAGGCTTGTCCCAGGGTGCGAATCAGCAGCACCGTCATCACAATGCTGACCAGAACCACCAAGGTTGCCCAAAAATAGCGCGACAGTTCTGCGCGGAATGAGGAATGGAATAACATAAGCCTTAAATGTAAGGGCTGAATTATGAACTTTGAACTCCTCTCACTTTCTTGGGCCAAGGCTGCCTCTCTCAAGACCGATGGCTTGGTGGTTTTGGTGACCGA
Source organism: Limnohabitans sp. (assembly GCA_036787995.1). Taxonomy (GTDB): domain Bacteria; phylum Pseudomonadota; class Gammaproteobacteria; order Burkholderiales; family Burkholderiaceae_C; genus Limnohabitans. The sequence goes on from DAIQOH010000003.1 coordinate 11,591, forward strand.
CAAGCAAAAGCATGACACTGGATTGCTCTCGACCATGTTGGAACAAGCCCAAAAAACAGGGGATTTCTCCACTGCTGCGGGCCAATGCATGGTGTGGTGGAAACCACCTGGTCTAGCCGCTTTGCGTCTGGTGTTGGTGGGCGTGGGTCAAGGCCGTGCGGTTGATATCCGTCAAGGGGTTACCGCGGGTATCAGCGCATTGAAAAAATCCAAAGCGCAAACCCTTACCGTTTTGATGCATGAAGCACAAGCCGAACATTTGGTGGTGGCTGCCCAAGCTGCAGCTGATGCCAGCTATGTTTATACCGCCACCAAACCCAGTGCCAAAGCTTTAAGTTTCAAAGCCATTCAGTTGGGTGTTCCTCAGGCCAGTGCGCACAAAGCCCTCTTCGATTTGGCTAAAGCACAAATTTCAGGTGTCGCTTTGGCCCGTGAATGGGGTAACCGTCCCGCCAACCATGCCACGCCAGACCATTTAGCCCAAGTCGCTAAGAGTATCGCCAAGCATTCCCGCATCACTTGTGAAGTGATGGGTTTGAAAGAGGTCACCAAATTGGGTATGGGCTCATTTGCAGCGGTAGCGCAAGCGTCGGCCCAGCCCTTGCGATTTATTGTTTTGAAATACAAGGGTGCACCTGATGCAATCGCGCCCACCGTGTTGGTGGGTAAAGGCATTACCTTTGATACCGGTGGAATTTCTCTCAAGCCAGGCCCTGGCATGGATGAAATGAAGTTTGATATGTGCGGCGCAGCCAGTGTGCTGGGCACCTTTGAGGCTTTGGCGCAGTTACAACCCGCCATCAATGTGGTGGGATTGATTGTCGCTTGCGAAAACATGCCCGGTGGCAAAGCTTTAAAACCAGGCGATGTGGTGACCAGCATGAGCGGTCAAACCATCGAAATCTTGAATACCGATGCAGAAGGGCGTTTGATTTTGTGTGATGCTTTGACCTATGCCAAGCGCTTCAAGCCCAGCGCTGTTATCGACATAGCAACGCTCACAGGGGCATGTGTGATCGCTTTGGGTCATTTGCGAAGTGGTTTGTATGCCACCGATGAAAAACTCGCCACTGATTTGCTTGACGCTGGCGAGCGTACCCTCGATTTATGCTGGCGCATGCCTTTGGATGATGAATATGCCGAAGGTTTGAAGTCCAATTTTGCAGATGTGGCCAATGTGGCCGATCGCGCTGCAGGCTCGGTCACGGCTGCCAAGTTTTTACAGCGCTTTGCCAAAGATTTTCCTTGGGCGCATTTGGATATTGCCGGTACGGCTTGGAAGAGTGGGGCGGCAAAAGGTGCGACAGGCAGGCCCGTGCCTGCGCTGTTGTCGTATTTGGTTAGCCAGTCCAAGACTGCCGCGCCTGTCAAGCGCTCGGCCAGCGCCAAGCGACGTACGGTTAAAGCCTAAGCCATTTACGCCTACACATGACCGAGGTGGCTTTTCATTTCAATGTGCCAGACAAAATGCACTACGTCTGTCGCTTGCTGCGCAAAGCCTCACAGGCCCAAGCGCGGGTGGTGGTGTCTGGACCTCAGCAGGAATTGAACACCTTGGATGAGGCGTTATGGGCTTTTTCCCCTCAGTCATTCATCACACATTGCTGGTCACACGATGGCGTCGATATGGCAAGCTTGAGTTCAGTGGTTTTGTATCCACTTGAAAATACAAACGCTGTACAAGCCATGCCGCATCACCACATATTGCTGAACTTGGGTCAAACTATGCCTCCAGGTTATGAAACTTTTGAGCGTGTCATTGAAGTTGTGGGTTTGAGTGAAGATGACAAATCACATGCACGCCAGCGCTGGAAGCAATACGCTCACCGTGGCTATACCTTGGTTAAACACGACCTCAGTTCAAACATGGCCGCTGTATGAGTCGTCCTGATATTCCCAAGTCCCCTGTTCCCATGTTGACCGAGGTCGTTCAGATCAATGGCACTTTGCGTCCTGCAATATTCCCTTGGGCCTCTTCGACCAAACAAACCGTGGATTCAGCGTTGGCTGGCTTGCCAGACCAAGAGCTTTTAGCCCAAAAGGTGATCGAAAGAGTAGAAAACCAGTTGGCTGAGCTTTTGCCCGAGTTATTACGCCATTCGGTGGACGAAGTCATTCGTGAGCATTTGGGTGATAACCCTAAACTGCCCTGATTTTTCGGGCTATCAAGAAATTTATCCCATACTTTTAGGTTATCTTATGGGTTCTAATTTTTTGGAGATCTTTGTATGAAACTTAAGTTAACAGTGGCTTTGGCCTTGGGTGTCGTCTCTTCTTTGGCCTTGGCCCAAGAAGTCGTCAAAATTGGTCACGTTGCCCCTCTCAGTGGCGCTATCGCCCACTTGGGTAAAGACAATGAGTACGGCGCACGTTTGGCTATCGAAGAACTCAATGCCAAAGGTGTTTCTATCGGCGGTAAAAAAGTCAAGTTTGAGTTGCTCGCTGAAGACGACGCTGCTGATCCCAAACAAGGCACCGCAGCTGCGCAAAAATTGGTGGACTCCAAAGTCAACGGTGTGGTGGGTCACTTGAACTCCGGTACCTCCATTCCCGCATCCAAAATCTACAGCGATGCAGGTATTCCCCAAATTTCACCTTCATCTACCAATCCCAAATTCACACGCCAAGGCTACAAAACCACTTTCCGTGTCGTGGCTGATGATGTGCATTTGGGCGGTACGCTGGGCCGCTATGCGGTCAATGAATTGAAAGGCAAAAACATTGCCGTCATTGACGACCGTACCGCTTATGGCCAAGGCGTTGCTGATGAATTTGAAAAAGCAGCCAAAGCCGCTGGCGCAACCATTGTGGGACGTGAGTTCACCACCGACAAAGCCACCGATTTCACAGCTATCTTGACCACTCTTAAAGGTAAAAAGCCTGAAGTCGTTTTCTTTGGTGGCATGGATGCAGTTGCAGGACCCATGATCAAGCAAATGAAATCATTGGGTGTGAATGCCAAGTTCATCGGTGGTGACGGCATTTGTACCAACGAAATCATCAAGCTTGCAGGTGATGCCATCGGCGACAACCAAGTCTTTTGTGCAGAAGCTGGCGGTATTGAGGAAAAATCCGGCGCCGCTTTCAATGCCAAGTTCAAAAAGCGCTTCAACACAGATGTGCAAATCTACGCACCTTATGTGTATGACGCAGTTAATTTGATGGTTGACGCCATGGTCAAAGCCAATTCATCTGACCCAGCCAAATACCTGCCCGTTCTTGCCAAAACCGCGGGTTACAAAGGCGTCACAGGTGACATCTCCTTTGACGAAAAAGGCGACATCAAAAATGGCGCTTTGACTTTGTTCACTTACAAGGCGGGCAAACGCGAACTGATCAAAATCGTCCGCTAAGCTTGCTTGATCTGAAGTTCCCAACTCGTCTTTTGCCAAGCAATAACTTCTTGTTGCAAAAGATGTTGGGATTGGGGGAACCGCTGAAGCCACAGCGGTTCCATCCATAACTCAAAGCGGTTGTTTTGCTTTTCTGATAAGCACAGCTTCATTTTTTTATAGTCCGGTTCGCGTCGCGCGTGGCAAACAATCACGGCCAATCGCAAACAAAGTAATTGATAGACGAAGCTCTCGTCATTGAAGTCAATTTCCAGTTTTCGTAATTTACCTTTATGACCCAAAACCAGCAAGCTCAGGCGATGTAACTCATAAAGTGCAAAACCTGGTGCATCGGTGTTATCAAGAATATAGGCGCTGTGTTTATGTGAATCGGTGTGGGAAATTTGCGCCCCGATTTCATGTAACTGTGCAGCCCAATCTACTTTTTGTATCAAGCGGGACCAACCTTGTTGATCTCCAAGGCTTGCTTGCAACTGTCCCATGAAGAAACACGCAACCTTGCTGACTCTTTTGGCTTGTTCGGTATCCGCTTGAAATGATTTTTGCAAACCCGCGACAGTGACAGCGCGAATATCTTTGGCACTGTCTTCACGGTCGATCAAGTCGTAAAGCAAGCCATGTCTTAGCGCACCAGGTGTGACTTGCAGTTCCTCGATCTGAAATAACTCCATTACTGCATAAAGAACAGCCAAGCCACCACCAATAACAGCCCGGCGTTCTTCCTTGAGACCTTCCATGCGCAAGAGATCAACATGGCCTACGCGTATCAGGTGTCGCTTCAACCAATCCAAAGATTCCAGCGTGATGATTTGGTCAGACCAGCCAGCGCTACCCAGTACCTCCGCAACTGCACTTACCGTCCCAGAAGAACCAAACGCCTTTTCCCAAGCTTTGGCAGGAAATACCTCTATGGCTTCCTCCAATACAGCTTTTGCCGCCACTTCTGCTTTGTGAAATGCTGCATGGCTCAGATCGCCATTTGGAAAATACTTCAGGCTGCTTGATACGCTACCCAGCCTGTAACTCTCGAGCTTGGAGGCTTCTTGACGCACCCCCAAAATAAACTCTGTCGACCGCCCGCCAATGTCAATCACCAGACGTCGTTCATCGGTAGGGGGTAAAAAATGCGACACGCCTTGGTAAATCAGCCGCGCTTCTTCTCTGCCCGATACCACTTCGATGGGGAAACCAAGCAATTGATGGGCTTTGTTTAAAAAAACCTGTCTGTTCTTAGCCTCTCGAAGCGTCTGGGTCGCTACGGCGCGAACTTCATTGGGTTTGAAACCAGCCAAACGCTCTGCAAATCGGGCCAAGCATTCCCAGCCGCGTTCCATGGCTTCCTTGCTCAGGTTTCTCTCTTCGTCAAGCCCGCTGCCTTGGCGAACGGCTTCTTTGATGTATTCGGACCGCTGAATCAGCCCGTGGCTGTAGCGACATATTTCCAGTCGAAAACTGTTAGACCCAAGGTCAACAGCAGCCAGTAGCGTTCCATTTTTCATAATGCATTCATGAAGACCGCAGCTTTGATGCGCGTATGTGAGTATTTTGTAATATGAATTTCACCAATCTGGCTATTATGTGTCTAAAATATGACTGATAAATGACATAAATGCTTTTTTACCAGTCTTGTTGCTGATTCAGACACGATACTGTCACATTCTTTTTTTAGAGTCCTTGAGAGGCTAACAAATTTGTTCAGCAGTTCTTAAGTTTTTTCAAGGAGAAAAAATGTCCCCCATCAAGTCATGGCTTGTCGCAGCCGGCCTGTCCGCTGTCACGTTGGCTTCTTTTGCCACCGACATCACCGGTGCAGGCGCAACTTTTCCATTTCCTGTTTACAGCAAATGGGCTGAAGCCTACAAAGAAAAATCCGGTGTTGGTGTCAACTACCAGTCCATTGGATCTTCCGGCGGTATCAAGCAAATTAAAGCCAAAACCGTTGATTTTGGAGCAACTGACGCCCCCCTCAAAGGTGAAGAATTGGAGAAAGAAGGTTTGGTTCAATTTCCTGCTGTGATTGGTGGTGTGGTTCCCGTTGTCAATATTGAAGGTGTGAAGCCTGGTGAGATCAAACTGACAGGAGAAGTGTTAGCCAAAATTTTCATGGGAACCATCTTCCATTGGCAAGACAAGGAAATCAAGGACCTCAATCCCAGCGTCAAATTACCTAATTCTGAAATCACCGTGGTCCACCGCGCTGATGGTTCAGGTACTACTTTCACTTTCACAGAGTACCTCACCAAAGTCAGCCCTGCATGGAAAGACAAGGTTGGCTCAGGTGCGTCTGTTAAGTGGCCGGCGCTGAGCTCTGTTGGCGGTAAAGGCAATGAAGGTGTTGCGGCCAACGTGTCCCGCATTAAAAATGCGATTGGCTATGTTGAATACGCCTATGCCAAGAAAAACAAAATGTCGCACGTGAATTTGCGTAACAAGGATGGTCAATACGTTGAGCCGGATGATCCGACCTTTGCTTCAGCTGCGGCTGGTGTAGATTGGTCTAAATATGCTGGTATGGCTGCTTCATTGACAGATGCATCTGGTGCGAAGTCTTGGCCCATCACCACTGCCACATTCATCTTGATGTACAAAGAGCCTGCAAATAAAGCCGCTTCTGCTGAAGTGTTGAAGTTCTTTGACTTTGCCTTTAAAGAAGGAAAGAAAATGGCAATTGATTTGGATTACGTTCCCATGCCAGACTCAACAACCGACTTTATTCGCAAAAGTGTTTGGTCAAATATCAATTTAAAGTGATTTAAGTCATGTACCCAAGGCGGTACTTAACCGCCTTGGGTTTATATTTTTGGAGCAAGCTCTTGACAGATACCAGCCCAGCACAAGCCAACGGTTCCTACAGCCAAAAAATGCGGCTGCAGTACTTGCAGGACTTCGCTTTTGAAAAGTTGACCATGGTTTTTGCCGCAACCACTTTAGTGGCTTTACTTGGCATTATTGTGTCTTTGTTCTTCAGTGCCTGGCCTGCTCTGAAGCAATTCGGTATCCCTTTTTTTTACACGGTTGAATGGGACATCATCAACTCTGAATTCGGCGGATTGATTGCTATTTTTGGTACCGTCGTCACTGCAACCATTGCGATTTTGCTTGCAGTACCTTTGAGTTTTGGTATTGCGGTTTTTTTAACTGAAACCTGCCCTATGCAGTTGCGTCGACCCTTAGGGACCGCCATTGAGCTGCTGGCTGCAGTTCCCTCCATTATTTATGGCATGTTTGGGCTTTTCATTTTTGCCCCACTGTTTGCTGAATACATACAGCCAGCCATTGCAGCAACTTTAGGCAAGTTACCTGTGATTGGTCAGTTGTTCACTGGATCATTCAACGGCATAGGTATTTTGGCTGCTGGTCTGATCTTGGCGATGATGATTTTGCCTTTTATCGCTTCTGTTATGCGCGATGTTTTTGAAATTGTTCCCCCGATTTTGAAAGAGTCAGCCTATGGTTTAGGCTGCACCACGTGGGAAGTTGTGACACATATTGTGCTGCCTTATACAAAAGGTGGTGTTGTGGGTGGTGTGATGTTGGGATTGGGGCGAGCCCTCGGTGAAACCATGGCTGTTACCTTTGTGATTGGAAATGCGCACAAAATTTCCTCCTCACTTTTTTCGCCTGGAAACTCTATTGCTTCTACTTTGGCTAATGAATTTGGTGAAGCTGAACCTGGCTTGCACTACGCATCATTGTTTGCCCTGGGTTTGGCTTTGTTTCTCATTACTTTTGTGGTGCTATCACTGGCCAAGTGGATGCTTATTCGAGCCGAGAAGAAAAAAGGTTTTAAAACATGAGTAGTACCTCTTCAATACCAGCGAATCAAGGGTACAGGCAAAAAGGGGAAACTCAATCTATGGAAACCCAAGAAGTTATCAATATGTCCTTATACGCCAAACGAAAGCGTACCAATTTAGTTGGTTTATTTTTGTCAATGAGTGCCATGACTTTGGGTCTTGTCTTCTTGCTCTGGATTTTGGTCATTCTGTTCTTCAAAGGTTTTTCAGCCTTTAGCTTTGATCTGTTTTTAAACAATACCCCAGGTCCAGATTCGGTCGGTGGAGGCCTTAGCAATGCCATTGTGGGTAGCTTGATGATTGTGCTTTCGTGCACATTAATCAGTACACCTATTGGTGTAATGGCTGGTATTTACTTGTCTGAATATGGACAAAAAAGCAAGTTTTCTGAAATTACCCGCTTTCTCAATGACATCATGCTTTCGGCTCCTTCGATTGTCATAGGTTTGTTTGTGTATGCCTTGGTCGTGGTTAATGCCAAGCATTTTTCGGGTTGGGCTGGCACATTAGCATTAACTTTGATTGCGATTCCTGTGGTGGTTAGAACCACTGAAAATATGCTGAGTTTGGTACCAGTCAGTTTGCGTGAAGCTGCATTTGCGCTTGGGGCTCCCAAATGGAAAGTTTCCTTGGCTGTGGTTTTAAAAGCAGCCAGAAGTGGTGTTATGACAGGCGTTTTATTGGCTTTGGCAAGGGTAAGTGGTGAGACTGCGCCTTTGTTATTTACCGCTTTAAATAATCCATTTCTTTCCTTCAACATGAATGCACCCGTAGCCAATTTGCCGGTTGTGATTTTTCAATTTGCAATGAGCCCTTATCAAAATTGGGTTGATCTTGCCTGGGGTGGTGCACTGCTCATCACCTTGTCCGTACTGGGTCTCAATGTTTTTGCCAGAGCGTTTTTCAAGGAAAAAGTCTCGGTTTAATCCGACCACATTCAATTCATTGATGGAATAAAAACACCATGGAAACTGTCGCATCACCTGAAGTCATGACCAAAAACGCATTAGAAATTCGCAATTTAAATTTCTTCTATGGTTCATTTCATAGCTTAAAAAATATCAATTTAGATATTCAAGAAAACTCTGTGACTGCTTTCATTGGTCCCTCAGGATGCGGCAAGTCCACTTTGCTGCGTACATTAAATCGTATGTACGACCTCTATCCTGGGCAACGAGCTGAAGGTCAAATCATTTTCAAAGGCGAAAACATACTCAACCCCAAACAAGATTTGAATTTGTTGCGTGCGCGAATTGGCATGGTTTTTCAAAAACCAACCCCTTTCCCCATGTCGATATTTGACAATATTGCCTTTGGTGTTCGACTGTATGAAGACTTGTCGCGTGCAGATATGGAAGATAGAGTCGAATGGGCTTTGCAAAAAGCCGCCATTTGGAATGAAGTCAAAGATAAATTAGGCCAAAGTGGCTTGTCTTTGTCGGGCGGCCAACAACAACGTTTGTGCATTGCCAGAGGTATTGCTGTCAAACCCTCAGTGTTACTGTTGGATGAGCCAACTTCTGCACTTGATCCCATTTCTACTGGCAAGGTGGAAGAGTTGGTTGCAACACTTAAATCAGAATACACCGTGGTCATTGTCACGCACAACATGCAGCAAGCAGCGCGTGTTTCTGATTTCACCGCCTATATGTATTTGGGCGACTTGGTTGAATTTGGCGAGACTGAACAGGTCTTTTTTAAACCCAAGCGCAAAGAAACAGAAGATTACATTACCGGTCGTTTCGGCTGATTATTTGAAAGTGACTATGCCTGATAAACATCTCTCATCCCAATTTGACAGTGAGTTGAATCGCGTATCTTCCCGACTCATGGAAATGGGCGGCTTGGTTGAGTCCCAAATTCAACAAGCTGTTTATTCGCTTTCTTTGTTTGTTGAAAATGTTGCTGACAGTGTCATTGAGAATGAACACAAGGTCAACACCATGGAAATTGAAATTGACCGTGAGTTGTCTTCCATCATTGCCCGTCGTCAGCCAACTGCCAATGATTTGCGTTTGCTCATGGCAATCTCCAAGGCAACTGCCAATTTGGAAAGAGTCGGTGACGAAGCGGCCAAGATTGCCCGAATGGTCAAATCCATGCTGGTGCATGGCAGTTTCCGAGCCTTGCCCTCATCTGAATTGAGGCTTGCCACTGAAATGGCCAGTAACTTGCTTAGAAAATCACTGGACGCATTTGCAAGATTGGATACTGTTACAGCGGTCTCCATTTTGAAAGAAGATGATTTGATTGACCAAGAATTCGATGGCTTTGTTCGTAAACTCATCACTTACATGATGGAAGACCCTAGAACTATCAGTTCAGGACTTGATCTGTTGTTCGTGGCGAAAGCCCTTGAGCGAATAGGTGATCACGCAAAAAATATCGCTGAATTGATCATCTACATTGTCAAGGGTGAAGATATTCGCCATGCGTCTATTGAGCATATCGAATCCACGATTCAATAAATTTCCTATGCGTCACTTACCCAAAGTTCTGATTGTTGAGGACGAATCTTCTATTGCTGAGTTGATATCGGTCAACTTGCGCCATAACGGTATGACACCTATCTGGGCTGAGGATGGTGAAAGTGCGCAAAGAGAAATTGATGCAGTTTTGCCTGATGTCATATTGCTGGATTGGATGTTGCCTGGTCAAAGCGGAGTCATTTGGGCCCGAAAGTGGCGGAATGACCCCAGGACAAAATCTGTTCCGATCTTGATGCTTACGGCCAAAAGCACTGAAAGCGACAAAGTTTCTGGTTTGGATGCTGGCGCAGATGACTACATCACAAAACCTTTTTCTACCCAAGAATTGCTTGCAAGAATTCGAGCGGTACTCAGAAGAAGGACGCCAGAGCAATCAACAGAGGCTGTCACCATTGGTTGCATTCATCTGGATGGGGCAACACACAGGGTCACCGTCATGGATATACCTATCAAGATAGGACCTACTGAATTCAAGCTTCTTAATTTTTTAATGCATCATTCTGAGCGTGTGCATACGCGGTCTCAACTTTTAGACAAAGTATGGGGTGACCACGTATTCATTGAAGAGAGAACTGTTGATGTTCACGTCAAACGTTTACGCGAAGCCTTGGGTGTTGCGGGTGTGATGGTTGAGACTGTTCGCGGAACAGGTTATCGGCTGACTAGCCAGGTTCAACTGAATTCCGTGTCAAACGGGTAATAAGTCTTTGTTTGTCTGAACGTTCATTGGCACAGCCAGGTGCTAGGATACTTTGGACATGATTTCTCGCCTTTTTAATTACTTCGTCTTTCTACTGATAGGTTTTCTAGCCGGGTACCTTTTGCCTCACGGACTGGGTTCTTGGCAAGGCGCTTGCTTGGGCGTCGTTTTTGTATCTGTTGGTTTATTTATATTAGACACATTTAAGTCTTTTAGATTTCTTCAATGGTTGAAATCCATCGATATTCTTAAGGCTCCCGAACAATCAGGTTTGTGGGGCGAATCTGCAGACAGATTGCGGCGATTGCTTAAACAAAAAGAATTGGAACTCATTACCAGTCAAGAAAGTTTAAGACAATTTTTATCCGCTATTCAAGCTTCTCCTAACGGTGTAGTTTTGTTAGACAGTCAGTGGCATATTGTTTGGTCCAACCAAACAGCTGCTTTGCATTTGGGCATCGATCCTGGACGTGATCTTAAGCAACTTATTGCTTATTTGCTGCGAAACCCTGTTTTCAACAGCTACATACGATCAGGAAGGTTCGAAAAAGAGATTGTGATAGACGGCCGTGAAAATCGAACCGATCATCCTGAAAAAATTGCTGTTCAACTGTTTCCGTATGGAGATGGTCGAAAGTTACTGTTGTCACGTGACATTACTTCCCTTGAGCAAGCAGAGGTCATGCGTAGAGATTTTGTGGCCAATGTTTCTCACGAAATCAGAACGCCATTAACCGTGTTAATGGGTTTTGTCGAAACCATGCAAACCCTTCCATTGAGTCCAACTGAAAATCAAAAATATTTGCAATTGATGTCACAGCAGGCATTCAGAATGCAATCCTTGGTGCAAGATTTATTGACCTTATCGCAATTAGAGGGCAGTCCCATGCCAAGTCATTCAGATTGGCACGATTTCAATTCGCTATGGACAAGTTGTAGTGATGAAGCGAATGCACTTTTGAATGCTTTGGCGCAAAAAAATGAGGCTACGCCGAGTTTGACATTTGAAATATCCCGTGAACTTGTGAACTATGAAATTTCAGGCTCTCTGGATGAAATCAAGAGTGCTTTTTCAAATCTCGTCAGCAATGCTATTCGCTACACACCCGGCGGAGCAAGTGTGAATGTGTCATGGATACAAAAAGAAGACAGCTTTGAATTCAATGTGGTCGATACAGGCTCGGGTATCGCACCTGAGCACCTTTCTAGACTGACCGAGCGTTTTTACAGAGTAGACAGAAGCCGTTCCAGAGATACGGGGGGCACCGGACTGGGTTTGGCTATTGTGAAGCATGTGATGCAACGGCACGATGGTCAACTTCGTATTGAAAGTAAATTAAATGTAGGATCGAGTTTTACTCTGGTATTTCCCCCATCACGACTTCGTCAAAAGTCTGTTTAATTCATGCCGCAATAAAAGTATCAAACATAGACTCACTAAAAAAAGTGCAGTACTGCTTGAAAACCAAAAAGCAGCTGGTGATTGATAGAAAATCAACTCTTGTTCGTAAGCCAATGAATATCCACCAGCCAATCCCATACCCCATAAAAGCGCGGTGTAAATGATAAATGGTTTGATGGTTATCTTTAAACTTCGCAGTGCGAAAAAGCTCAATGTTTGCAATGCGTCCACCAAATGGTAGATCGCTACTAAACCAATCAGTTGCGATGTTTGACCCAAGAAGTTTGAATTCCCTACGTACATCAAAGCAATCGGGTCTTGTAAAAACCATAGCAGCGTTGACAGAGTCAGTGATATACCCATAAGCAGTTGAAATCCTGTCAAGATGGATTGTTTTGCCATCTGATTATTTTTTGCGCCAATCCAATAACTTGCTCTGGCACTTGTTGCGATTGAAAATGACAAGGGGACCATATAGAGAAGCGCTGCAAGGTTGGCAGCCACTTGGTGACTTGCAGATGCTGCGATGCCCATTTTTGCAATGAACAATGCCATCATGGTGAAAGACGTCACTTCAACTGTTACGCTTAATCCATTGGGTATTCCCAGTTTTGCAATATGACTGATTTCTTTCCATTCGGGTGGCGAAAGTTTTCGCCAAATTCCATATGACTGGTAAAGCGGGCTATTTTTAAGTAGCCAGATGCTGACGAACAACATGCCGTAATTAACAATAAGCGAAGCAAGCGCACAACCTTGTAGTCCTTGGGGGATAATGAGGCCCAGTCCCAAAGCTAAAAAAATGGTGATTGGTATTTTGATCAAAAGTGCAATCACCTGTATTTGCGACACAACTTTTGGACTACCTATGCTTTGATTCAAGGTACTGAACAATCGAAAAAATAAAGTGGCTGGTAGAGCCATGGCCAATAACATAAGATAGTTATTCACGTCATGATTCAATTCTTGGGGTACCTCAGCCCATTGCAATACAAAATCAGGTGACAACAGTACAAACATACCCAATATGCTGAGTACTATCAGTAAATAAAACCCTTGATGGAATTGATTGCCTATCTTGTAGGGAGATTTAGCACCATGTGATTCTGCAAGCACAGGCAGCATGGCTTGCATCACACCCAGTAAAGCCACATAAACAGAGATATAAACCGCTGAACCTACGGCCAATGCAGCCAATGCAGTGGGATCGTATCGTCCCATGACAACAGTGTCAGTGATACCAAACGTTATGACAGCTAATTGACCTATCAACACCGTAAGTGCGTGTTGAACTAAAGTCTTTCGTTCACTCATTCTTGCGAGAGTGCAGACCGATTGAATACCACAATGTCTTCTCGTTTATCAGAGGGTCGTCTAATCACTTTGATTTTTTGCCAGTGGCTTAGATCAAGGCTGCGCTGATTTTGGACCAATGTTTCTGGGTTGGCGATGAGCCAGTGACATTCATTGCTATTTAGGTTTTTTTCAAAATCTTGCATACGATAGCCTCCATGGTATCCAAGCCCTGCAATTTGAGCTCGGCTTAGCCCAAGCGAATATAGGCATTGAGTTGATCCCGTCAATGCATGGACTTGAATCGCTAACGGTTTATAGCTTCTGGCGTAATTCAGCAAGGGCATCCATAAGGTCATTAAGAGTACCCAACACAGCAATGCCCCAGCAGCTGGCAAAACCAAACTTTTCCAAATAAAGCGTGGATTTCGCCCCAATCTCCACAAGACCAATCTGCCCCATATGGCAGTCATTACGATGGCCACGATCGTATGAATCCACTCAAATTCCGATTCGTATCCTGGGGTTAGCCTACTGACATTAATGGCTGGTTGAGCTGGCCATCCAGTTTGAAGTGATAACCAAACAACCCAAATGATGATAGCGCCGCCAGAAAAAAACAACAAAGTAAACCAGTCGATCAAAGCAGAGAAACTTCGTCTCAGTGTGGGGAGTGCGAAAGTTGCTAAACAAGCCAACGAGGGTAATGACAGCAACAGTGTTCGGTCTGGATTTAAGGTCGACACGCTGGCAATGACAGTGACGAAACTAAAAAAGGTCGGTATAACAAGGTGTTGGTGCCATAGGTGAATTCTCCACTGATGTCGCCAAGTCCATAAAGTCCAAGCTGCTAAAGGCCATGCGGGCCAAGTGAACCAAATCAAAAGCCTTATCAATCCTCTCCACTGCACCTGTGCTTCTTCGAAAGACAGTATTCGCCATTGCCATAGATGTGCCCAAGTCGCTAAACAAATTGCTAACAGCAATCCAAAGATCAGCATGGTCAAATATTTCGGTTTTGAGGTACTTTGTTTGCTGGTAATAAAAATAATGCCAAGACCAAGCAAAGTTGCAACAAATGGGGCTCCGCTGAGCGTCAGCGCTATCAATGAAATATTGATGAGTAGGACGGCCCAAAAGATTTGTATACGTATAAATGATGCAGCACAAAAGAGCAGGGCAGTAAAACAAAGTTGAAACGCCGTGGGTGTCGTTTCATGGCTTGGTAATGCTAAGCCTAGGCAAGCGATCAATGCCATCAGTCCTGCATCAGCCATTGCCTTTGCATATGCTTCAGGTTTGGCTTCTCCTCCAAATGCAAAGGTGACAGGTTGAGCGTTAGGGTTTTTTGCAGTGAAATAAAAACCATACCAAGAAGCGATCATGGCAACTAGCAAAGCGGCAATGAAAGGAATTCTTGCTGCGGTGTCAGGTGCCATCCATTCATCGAGTACAAAAATTGACACTGAACCAAGTGCATAAGAAAGTGGTCCTTGTAGTTCAGGGGTTAACTGCGCCATTTGCAAATGGAAAAGCTCAGCACGGCCCTGAGCTATTTCCCACATGTAGCCAAATGAAGAAACATCCAACGCTTTCCACGGATCGCGATTGATGAGGCCAGTGAGCGCGTAAATCAAGCACATGCCAACCAAAACCCAGCGTGGAAGTCTTTGGGTCGCTGTTTGCGTCACGATGGCGGGGTTAGGCGTTTTCACAATAACGTAAGAGGGGTATGCAAATCATCAAAAGGCAAAAAAAAACAGCCTGGAGCAGGCTGTTTTTATATCGCAAACCGGAGTTATTTGGATGCAGATTTTCCGTATTTGTTGCGGAAGCGTTCCACCCGTCCGCCCATGGTATCTACAGATTTCTGCGTTCCGGTGTAGAAAGGGTGTGATTCACTGGAGGTGTCCAACTTGTACAAAGGCAACTCGCGACCATCATCCATTTTGATGGTTTCTTTGGTATTCGCACATGTGCGAGTTACAAATTTAAAACCGTTGGAGAGATCAACGAAACATACTTCGCGATAATCCGGGTGAATACCTTGTTTCATAACTGTTTCCTTTGTCCAATTGAGAGCCACACCAGCCAATCTGATGCACTTTTCGTTAAGCGATGATTCTAGCGGAAATTAGTTAACCGCCCCGACGCATCATGTCAAAGAAATCAACATTGGTCTTGGTTGATTTCATGTTTTTCAGCATCAGTTCCATAGACTCGATTTCATCTAAATTATAGATAAATTGCCTCAATATTCTTGATTTTTGAAGTATTTCAGGTGATAGCAAAAGTTCTTCTTTACGAGTGCCACTTCGGTTGAGCTGTATGGCGGGGAATACGCGTTTTTCATACAAACGTCTGTCCAGATGAATTTCACAATTACCTGTGCCTTTAAATTCTTCGAAGATTACTTCATCCATTCGACTCCCTGTATCGATCAGGGCGGTGGCGATGATGGTCAGTGAACCGCCTTCTTCAACTTTACGTGCGGCACCAAAAAATCGCTTTGGCCGTTGTAGTGCATTCGAATCAACACCCCCAGAGAGAACCTTTCCGGAGCTGGGAACCACGTTGTTGTAAGCCCTCGCTAAGCGAGTGATGGAGTCAAGCAAAATAACCACATCTTTTTTCAGTTCCACAAGACGTTTGGCTCGTTCAATAACCATTTCAGCTACGTGAACATGCCTGGCAGCCGGTTCATCAAAGGTTGAAGCAATGACTTCACCTTTAACGCTACGTTGCATTTCTGTTACCTCTTCAGGACGTTCATCGACCAGCAACACCATGACATGGCTTTCAGGGTAGTTGGCTGTGATGGCATGCGCAATATGCTGCATCATGACTGTTTTGCCACTTTTAGGTGGCGCAACAAGAAGGGCTCGTTGGCCTTTGCCTATGGGTGCGATGATGTCGATGATCCGTCCGGTGATGTTTTCTTCACCCTTGATGTCTCGTTCTAAGCGCATTTGTTCTTTAGGAAACAAAGGCGTTAAGTTTTCAAACATCACTTTATGCTTGTTATTTTCGGGAAGATCCCCATTCACTTGGTCAAGCTTTGTCAGTGCAAAGTAACGCTCGCCGTCTTTGGGGATGCGAACTTCCCCTTCAATCATGTCTCCTGTATGAAGATTAAATCTTCGGACTTGGCTGGGGCTGATATAGATGTCGTCCGTGCTGGCGGTGTAGCTGGTATCAGGGCTACGTAAAAAACCAAAACCATCGGGCAAAATTTCTAAAACACCATCAGCAAAAACTTGTTCCCCTGCACGAGCACGTTTTTTGATGATGGCAAACATCAACTCTTGCTTTCGCATGCGCCCCGTATTTTCAATTTCAAGCTCTTCAGCTTGCTTCAGCACTTCCGACACATGCAGTGCCTTGAGTTCATTCAGGTGCATAAAAATACTCCAGTAGGAGGAGAGTTGTAAAACTATTGTTGGGGGGATTGAACAAGAACAGTCCAAAGGATGTTCTTGTTGTCAAGCGCCTAACTTAAAAGTTGGTGTCGCTGATTTGCGATTGATTATGACAGGAAAAAACGTTCAAACCAATTGCTGATTAATAAATTCGGTCAATTGTGCTTTGCTGAGTGAACCTACTTTGGTTGCCGCAAGATGACCATTTTTGAATATCATGAGCGTTGGAATACCTCGAATACCAAATTTTGCAGGTATATCTTTGTTTTCGTCTACATTCAGTTTGGTAATTTGGAGTTTGCCTTGGTATGCACTTGCGGCCTCATCCAATGCAGGAGCAATCATTTTGCAAGGGCCACACCATTCGGCCCAAAAATCTACCAAAACGGGTTGCTCAGATTGAAGAACAACTTGTTCAAAATTGGTATCAGAAATATGCTGTATGAGTTCGCTTGCCATAGAGGTTCCTTAGGTTTTGGCTGATTTTAAATTAATTTAAATCTCTTTATGAATGGGATGCTTACCAAGCATTAAATCCCTAAAATACCTACATGTTTGTACATCTTAGACTTCACACCGAATATTCTGTTGCGGATGGTACATGTCGAATTGATGAAGTGGTAAGCCAAGCACAGCAATTTTCGCAGCCTGCTTTAGCTATTACCGATCTACACAACCTCTTTGGGGCTGTCAAATTTTACTCGGCATGCCGTCAAGTTGGCGTTCAACCCATCATAGGCGCAGAGGTCAATTTAACCTTAGAAAATCACAACGCTAGCCAGTCAAGAATTTTGCTCCTCGTTCAGTCAACCCAAGGCTATTTGAATTTATGTGAATTGCTAACGCGTTCTTGGTTGCAGCAAGATCCTAAATGGCATATGCCAACTGTTCATTGGCATTGGTTGAAAGAGTTGTCTGAAGGTCTGGTTCTCCTGTCTGGTGGACAGTTAGGTTCTTTAGGTCAATTATTGCTCCAGGGAAATATGTCCCAGGCAGAAAATCTGTGTTCGAGTTTCGTCAATATTTTCCACGACAGGTTTTATGTGGAGTTACAAAGAACTGGGCGTCTTGATGAAGAGCGCTACATAGCATCTGCAGTTCATATGGCATACAAGATGCGTTTGCCTGTAGTGGCAACACATCCTGTTCAATTTCTAGAGCCAGAAGATTTTGAAGCGCATGAAGCCAGAGTCTGTATCGCTCAAGGTGAAATTCTTGGCAATCCAAAGCGCAGTCGGTCATTTACCAGAGACCAGTACTTCAAATCTTCCCAAGAGATGGCGCAGTTATTCGCTGACATACCCAGTGCCGTAAGCAATACGCTCAATATTGCTAAGCGCTGCCACTTGCAGCTGACGCTTGGAAAGCCTCAGCTACCAGAATACCCAACCCCTCTACAACCAGATGGGAAAAGCACGCCTATCGATGTTTATTTTCGACAGGTGTCGCAAGCTGGCTTACAAGAACGATTGGACAAATTATTTCCTGATTTAGATAAGCGACAAGAAGCGCAGGTGACATACCAAGCAAGACTTGAATTTGAAATTCAAACTATCTTGACCATGGGGTTCCCTGGGTACTTTCTGATTGTCAGTGACTTTATCAATTGGGCCAAGAAAAACGGTTGCCCTGTTGGCCCTGGTAGAGGTTCTGGTGCAGGCTCGCTGGTTGCTTATGCATTAGGCATCACAGATCTAGATCCTTTGAAATATGGTCTGCTTTTTGAGCGATTTCTCAACCCAGAACGGGTTTCAATGCCTGACTTTGATATTGACTTTTGTCAAGCAAACAGAGACAGGGTTATTGACTATGTAAAAGATAAATACGGTCGCGACGCCGTGAGCCAAATCGTGACTTTTGGCACGATGGCGGCACGTGCTGCTATACGAGATGTTGGTCGTACCTTAGATATGAGTTACACATTCTGTGATGGACTATCTAAACTAATACCCAATAAACCCGGCCAGCACATAACCATTGCGCTGGCTTTGGAGCAAGAACCTCTTTTGGCTCAGCGTTACGAAAAAGAGGATGAGGTCAAGATATTGATCAACTTGGCTCAAAATTTAGAAGGACTCACCAGAAACGTGGGTATGCACGCTGGCGGTGTATTGATTGCGCCTGGCAAACTAACCGACTTTTGTCCTTTGTATCAACAATCGGGCAGTCCTTCCTCCGTTAGTCAGTACGACAAGGACGATGTAGAAGCAATCGGATTGGTGAAATTTGACTTTTTAGGCTTGGCCACGCTCACAATTTTAGAGCATGCCAAGAATTTAATACTACAAAAGCAAGGTGTTGATCCGCATTGGTCGTTGGATGACATTCCTCTGGATGATGCGAGTACCTATAAACTTTTTTCGCAGGGAAAAACTGAGGCTGTTTTCCAGTTTGAAAGCAGGGGTATGCAAGCCATGCTCAAAGATGCCAAGCCTTCACGGTTGGAAGATTTGATTGTGCTCAATGCGCTTTTTCGACCAGGTCCTATGGCACTGATACCGAGTTTTGTAGCTCGAAAACATGGGCGTGAGACCATTGTCTACCCTCATCCCTTGGTTGAAGATGTTTTGTCTGAAACTTACGGCATCATGGTTTACCAAGAGCAAGTTATGCAGACAGCCCAAATACTAGGTGGCTACAGTTTAGGCGGAGCTGATTTGTTGCGACGGGCCATGGGCAAGAAAAAAGCCGAGGAAATGGCATTACACAGATCAGTTTTCCAAAAAGGAGCTGAAAAAAACAATATTTCAGCAGATCAAGCAGATGCCATTTTCGACTTGATGGAAGAATTTGCTGGCTACGGTTTCAATAAATCGCATGCCGCAGCTTATTCACTTTTAGCTTACCAAACAGCGTGGATAAAGGTGCATTTCACCGCAGAATTTTTTTGCGCAAACATGACTGTTGAGATGGGCGACACGGAGAAGCTCAAAATTCTTTTTGATGACGCCGTTGATTTTGGAATTCATTTTGAAAACCCTGATATCAACGCAGGTGACTACTTTTTTATACCAATTGGACCGAATGCCATTCGTTATGGTTTAGGCGCTATCAAAGGTACTGGTCAGTTGGCCATCACAGAAATTGTCAATGAAAGAAATGAAAATGGACTATTCACGAGTCTTTTCGATTTTTGCGCTCGTATAGACCGCGCGAAAGTCAATAAACGTTCGGTTGAGGCTTTAATCAAGTCAGGTGCCTTTGACAGTATTTCTTCCCACAGGGCTTCTCTGTTAGCTTCAGTTGACCTTGCTTGGGAATTTGCCCAGTCTCAGGCAA
The DNA here is from genome assembly GCA_036787995.1 of Limnohabitans sp. Taxonomy (GTDB): domain Bacteria; phylum Pseudomonadota; class Gammaproteobacteria; order Burkholderiales; family Burkholderiaceae_C; genus Limnohabitans. Next base: position 31,323 of record DAIQOH010000003.1, read on the forward strand.
ACAATGTGCATCAGGTTGGATTATTTGAATCTGAGCATGGTGCTCACTCTGAAGAACCACCCATGCATAACGCTCCCATATGGACTGTCAGAGAGCGATTGACGAATGAGAAATCTGCTATCGGGTTTCATCTTTCTGGGCACTTGTTTGAAGAATATTCATTGGAGATAAAGCAATTTATCAAAATCCCCTTGGCTGATTTGACAGAAAGTAAAGAACCGCAGTGGGTCGCAGGCATTGTAAAAAATGAGCGTTTTATTAATACAGCCAGAGGGAAACTCTACATTTTTGAATTAGACGATATGACCAGTGTTGTTGAAATTACGGTGGATGAGACTGTTTTCAATGCCAACAGAAAGTACCTTGAAGAAGACCAACTCGTGATTGCTCAACTGCGAGTGCAAGCAGACAGGCGAGACCCTTCACAGCTTCGATTGACTTTGATTCAGGCAAAGAACTTATTTGAGGCCAGATGTCTGTTTGGAAAGTACCTGAAATTTCAATTGAATCACGAATCAGTGGCGATAGATGAATTATTGCAATCTGAATCTTCAGGACTTAGCAGTCAAACGACCTCGCAGAATTTTTCTGACAAATTAAGTGGTCTGGGCGTTAAAGTCTTTTTTCAACTGAACCACTACCAAGCTGAATTTACACTGGGTGAAAACGTGATATTTGTTCCTTCTGATGATTCAATGGCCAAACTTGCTGCCGGTATTTTCAAAGACAAAGCATTCATTTCTTACGATTGAAATTATGTTTTTTAGCATTCCCAATATCATGACTTGGACGCGGATAGCGGCTATTCCATTTATCGTTTTCATCTTCGATGCTCCGCTGGACACTCAAACCAAAAATTTGGTTGCAACTGTGATGTTTATTCTTTTTTCGTTGACAGATTGGTTAGATGGTTTCTTGGCAAGAAAATTAAATCAAACCTCTGCTTTTGGGGCTTTTTTAGATCCAGTGGCTGATAAGTTCTTGGTATGTGCAAGTTTGCTTGTATTGGTCGATTTAGGAAGAGTAGATGTTATTGTTGCACTATTGATTATTGGCAGAGAAATTGCAATTTCATCCCTGAGAGAGTGGATGGCTTTGATTGGTGCTGCCAAAAGTGTAGCTGTCAATATGCTGGGAAAAATCAAGACAAGCTTGCAAATGATTGCTATTCCTTTTCTTCTTTATGACGGGGTTGTTTGGGGGTGGTTAGATGCTGGATACTACGGGCGTATATTGATTTGGATCGCTGCAGTTTTGACTATCTGGTCGATGTTTTATTACTTGAAAAAATCCATTCCCCTCATTCGCGCTGCTATGAAATGAGTTTTCTTCTGCATAAATTGAGTGGAAATCAATCATGACCAAAAAAAGAATTGCAGTCATTGCAGGCGATGGTATTGGTACCGAAGTGATGCCTGAAGGGCTAAGAGTACTGGAGGCAGCAGCAGATTTATTCAATATACCGTTGCAGTTTGATGTTTTTGATTTTGCTTGTTGGCCCTACTTTGAAAAGCACGGAAAGATGATGCCTGATAACTGGCGGGAGCAGCTTGGCACGCACGATGCCATTTTTTTTGGCGCTGTGGGATGGCCTCAAAAAATTCCTGATCATATTTCTCTATGGAATTCTTTATTGTTGTTCAGGCGAGAGTTTGATCAATACATCAACTTAAGGCCTGCCAAGCTGATGCCCGGCGTTATCGCACCAGTAGTACGGCCAGACGGTTCTCCACGCTTGCCTGGAGAAATTGATATGTACATTGTCAGAGAAAATACTGAGGGGGAATACTCCAGCATTGGCGGTAGGATGTTTGAAGGCACTACCCGGGAGATTGTTATGCAAGAAACAGTCATGACCCGAATTGGCGTTGATCGTGTCTTGGAATTTGCTTTTCAACTTGCACAATCCAGACCTAAAAAGCACCTCACCAGTGCGACCAAGTCTAATGGCATTGCTATCACTATGCCTTATTGGGATGAACGTGTTTTAGCCATGGGACAAAAATATCCAGAGGTGCGTTTAGATAAATTCCATATCGATATTCTGACGGCTCATTTTGTGCAAAGGCCTGATTATTTTGATGTTGTTGTAGCCAGTAATTTGTTTGGTGATATCTTGAGTGATCTTGGACCAGCTTGTACTGGCACGATTGCAATTGCCCCAAGTGCAAACATTAACCCGACCAGAGCTGCTCCATCATTGTTTGAGCCTGTACATGGATCAGCCCCTGATATTGCAGGAAAAGGTATAGCTAACCCTATTGGACAGATATGGAGTGCTGCGATGATGCTCGAATTTTTGGGATTCAAGGCTGCTCATGACAAAGTTCTTGCTGCAATAGAGGCTTGCTTAGATCCCAGCAACCAAGGACCGAGAACCCCAGATTTAGGAGGCTCGGCTAACTGTACCGATGTGGGAAAAGCAATTGAAGAGCTTCTTCGCTTTGTTTAACGCTGTTCACCCAACATACGCCATTGGTCTGAGGTAATAAAACCTACTAGAATACCTGTGTGTGGTTATCCACGCGAACATCCTGTCTTAATTTAACCCAACAAATCACACCTGATGTCAAGGGGACTTTTGTGAATAAAACTGAATTGATTGAACACATGGCGGCTGATGCCGACATCTCCAAAGCTGCTGCAACACGTGCTTTGGAATCTGCTTTGGAAACCATCACCGCTGCTTTGAAAAAAGGTGATGCTGTTTCCCTCGTGGGTTTTGGAACCTTTGAAGTTTCTCATCGTGAAGAGCGCAGTGGTCGCAACCCAGCAACTGGTGCAGCCATTACCATCAAAGCTTCCAAAGCGCCCAAGTTCAGAGCAGGCAAAGCATTGAAAGATGCTTTAAACTGATTAAGTAGCGGTGGGGTGCTTAGCTCAGTTGGTAGAGCGGCGCCCTTACAAGGCGTAGGTCGGCGGTTCGAGCCCGTCAGCACCCACCAATCTTTAAAGGCGAACAGAGGTTCGCCTTTCTTTTCAGCAGAGTCGATTTATGTTTGAATTCATTCAGCGAAACAAAAAAATCATGCAAATCTTGCTGATTATTTTGATTTTTCCTTCTTTTGTTCTGTTTGGAATAGATGGATACAAAAGATTCAGTGATAAAAGTGCAGTTGCTGCTTCAGTGGATGGACGGGACATTTCTGTCGCTGAGTGGGAACAAGCACACAAACAAGAGGTCGAACGCATGCGTGCCTCCATGCCCGGTATGGATGTAGCTATGTTCGATACCCCTGCAATGAAATTCATGGCGCTGGAAAGAATTATTCGGACCAGAGTTCTTGAAGCAAGCGCTTCCAAGCTGAACATCAAAATTTCGGACCAAAAATTAGCCAAAACAATCGGCGAGGTTGACTCTTTCGCTGCTTTAAAAAACCCCGATGGTTCTTACGATATTGAAAAATACAAGTCTTTTCTCAGTGCGCAAGGTATGACGCCTGAAATTTTTGAATCACGTGTTCGATCTGACTTGGCAGTAAGACAAGTTATCGGGGGGGTAGGGACAAGCAGTTTTACACCTCCAGAACAAGCTGTAACCACCCTTGATGCATTCCTACAGCAACGCGAGATTCAAGTGGCTATCTTCTCCGCCTCTGATTACCTTGACGCGGCCACACCAACAACAGATGATCTCAAGAACTACTTTTCAGCCCATGAAAAGGAATATAAGACTTCAGAAACAGTGGATATCGAATACGTTGTGCTTGATTTATCAGCGATTGAAAAAACAATATCTGTTAACGACTCAGATTTAAAAGCATATTACGATAAAAATCAAAATATTCTTAATTCCAAGGAAGAAAGACGTGCAAGTCACATATTGATTTCTGCACCTAAAGACGCCAATGCTGCTGATAAGAAAGTAGCAAAAGATAAAGCGCAATCTATTCTTGAGATTCTTCGAAAAACGCCTAACCTGTTTGCTGAGTTGGCAAAAAAGAATTCGCAAGACCCTGGCTCTGCTGCCAAAGGTGGTGATCTCGATTTTTTTGCACGTGGTGCCATGGTTAAGCCTTTTGAAGATATGGCCTTCAGTCTTAAAAGAGGTGAAATCAGTGACATCGTTGAAACTGAATTTGGCTTCCATATTATTCTTTTGACAGATATCAAGTCTCAAGCCAAATCTTCATTTCAAGAGATGCGTGCAACTCTTGAGCAGGATTTGAAAAAAGAGCTTGCAAAAAAGAAATATGCTGAGATTGCTGATCAATTCACCAACATGGTTTATGAGCAATCAGACAGTCTTAAACCAGTAGCCCAAAAATTCAACTTAGACATCCAAACTGCGCGAGATATCTCCAAACAAAACGCAAGCAATGCCAAATCACTTTGGTCGAACGCTAAACTTTTAGAATCCATTTTCAGTCCTGACGCTTTAGAAAAAAAACACAATACACAGGCAATGGAGACTGCGCCTAACCAATTGGTGTCTGCCCGTGTCATTGCACATAAACCTGCAGTTAATCTTCAGCTAGAGGATGTGAAGCCTATGTTGGTTCAAGCGGTCTTATCTCAAAAATCGCTTGAGATTGCAAAGAAGCAGGGCTTAGAAAACCTTGATCTATGGAAAAAAGATATTTCTGCCGCAAAACTTCAAGCACCTGTTGTCATTTCTCGTGAACAAAACCAAAAGTTACCCACTTCGCTTATTGAATCGGCTATGCGTGCAGATGCTTCAAAATTGCCTGTAATTGTCGGAGTAGATTTAGGTTCTAAAGGCTACGGTGTTGTCAAAATAAACCGTGTGGTGGGCTCTTTACCAGTAGCAGACCGAAAAGATTCAGTTAGTAAGTATGCAAAAGCATGGTCATCTGCTGAAAACATAGCTTATTTCAGTTACCTGAAAGGCTTGTTCAAAGTTGATTACAAAGTTGAAAAACCTTTGTCTACAAACCTGTTAAAAAATCCCTGATGCATTCAATCCAATTGCAAGACTTATAATACTTTTTCGCGGTGGCTGTAGCTCAGTTGGTAGAGTCCAGGATTGTGATTCCTGTTGTCGCGGGTTCGAGTCCCGTCAGCCACCCCATTTTCCTTCTATCCCTCATTTTGGAGCACCGACATGCCTGGCTTGCTATCTGATATTGATCCTGATGGGCTTTTAGAGTTTTCTGTGGTTTACACCGACAGGGCTTTAAACCATATGTCTTATAAATTCCAAGGGGTAATGAAAGACATCTCCACCATTTTGAAAGAGGTTTACAACGCATCCTCTAGCGTTCTCGTTCCTGGTAGTGGTACTTTCGGCATGGAGTCTGTCGCAAGGCAATTTGCCTCAGGCCAAAAAGTGATGGTGATTCGAAATGGTTGGTTCAGTTATCGATGGTCACAAATTTTCGATATGGGCCATATCCCTGCTGAAACCATCGTGATGAAAGCCAAACCTCTAGACTCTGAAAACTCTCAATCCCCCTGGGCACCTGCCCCGATTGATGATGTTGTGGCAGCTATAGAGCTTAACCGGCCTGCAGTGGTTTTTGCTCCTCACGTTGAGACATCAGCCGGCATGATTTTGCCTGATGACTACCTTCGCGCTTTGTCTGACGCTGTTCACAAAGTCGGTGGAATTTTGGTTTTGGACTGCATTGCCTCTGGTGCAATGTGGGTAAATATGAAATCAACGGGTGTTGATGTGTTGATAAGCGCCCCGCAGAAAGGCTGGAGCGGCTCGCCCTGTTGTGCAATGGTGATGTTGAGTGAGCGTGCCAGAACCCATATAGATAAAACCCAAAGTTCAAGTTTTGCTTGTGACTTGAAAAAATGGTTGCAAATCATGGAGAGCTATGAAAATGGCACGCACTCTTACCATACGACCATGCCTACTGATGCATTGACCCGTTTGCGTGAAGTCATGCAAGAAACCCGTGCTTATGGTTTTGAAAAAGTACGTCAAGAGCAAATTGAGCTTGGTTTACGTGTCAGGCAACTTCTTGAAAACCGAGGCATAGCAAGTGTTGCTGCTGAGGGATTTAAAGCGCCTGGCGTGGTTGTGAGCTACACAACCGATCCAGAAATTCAAAACAGCAAAAAATTTCTTGCCTTAGGGCTTCAGACAGCGGCTGGCGTACCCTTGCAATGTGATGAGCGCTCAGACTTCATGACATTTCGTATAGGTTTGTTCGGCTTAGAAAAACTTCACAATATTGATAGAAGCGTGGCTCACCTTGAAGTTGCTTTGACTAAACTGGGTTATGTAGAACAAATAGCTGTTGCTGCCTGATTGAAAAGTTGTCCAAATTCATGGGCATGTGGATTGAATTAGGTATCTTTTTGCTTGTCTTTATTTTTGCTTATTTTCAACTCAAAGAACTTAAGCAAGAAAAACTCAAGCGGGATCACAAAAAAACTGATGATTTGAGTGAGCAATAAAAAACCCTGCAAGTCCATTGTGACTTGCAGGGTTTTTTGTTTTGACTAAGCAACTTATTGATTAAGTATCAAAGCCCAGCGTTTTGTTGTGCAACCATCATGTAAAGCATAGTGATAGAGAGCATGGTATTCACACGCGAAGTCAACATAGCTGTTCTAGCAGCTTTAGCTTTTTCCGCTGGTTCCACAGGAACAATTCCCAATGCTTTTTTCTGATTTGGCCAAATAATGAACCAAACATTGAAGGCCATCACTAGCGCAATCCACATACCGATTCCAATTGCAGCAAAAGGAATCTGAAGGGTTAAGGCCAACAGAAGATAGTCTTGCATCCAAGCCAATAAAAGACCAGTGATTACTGTAGATAGCGCACCATAGCGAAACCAAAACAACGCGGTAGGTGCGATCACTTTACTGATAGCAGGTTTTTGTTCGTCAGGAATACTGGGCATGGAGGGGATTTGGACAAAATTGAAGTACCAAAGCAGGCCAATCCACATCACGCCTGAAATCACATGCAGCCATCGCATGACAAAAGCTCCCCATGCGTGACTGAATTGAATGCTATGACCAGATACTGTGGTTGCTATAAAAATAACCAAGACCAGCAAAACCAATCCTGCAAGAAGTGTTTTGTAAAGGGATTGCAAAATTTGACTCATTGAGCACCTTTGAAGTTGAACAAAATGACTAACCAATGGAAAGGAAATTCCATTAAGTTGGTGATTTTGCCATTGTTTTAATTCAAGCGCTCAATTGACAAGAACCAACTTGCCCATAACCTCACGCGAACCCATGCGTGCATAAGCCATTGGCAGGTTTTCCATAGAGATCGTTGAGTCTATGTGGGGTTTTATGCGTTCAGTTCGGTACCAATCAAGTAGAGTGGTCATCATGTCATGATTTGCTTGGGGTTCACGCTTTGCAAAATCACCCCAAAAAACGCCAACTATCGAGGCCCCCTTCAACAGTGCCAAGTTGAAAGGCAGTGCTGGAATGGGACCTGCCGCAAACCCGACAACCAAATACCTTCCTCTCCAAGCAATAGAGCGAAAAGCAGGTTCCGCTAATTCACCTCCAACGGGGTCATAAACCACATCAGGCCCTTTGCCATCAGTAAAAATTTTGATCTGGTCTCGCAGATTTTCATGACTGTAGTTGATAACTGCATCAGCACCTAATTCTGTACACAGTGCACACTTTTCTTGAGAAGAAGCGGCGGCAATCACTTTGGCCCCAATAGCCTTGGCTATTTGAATAGCTGCGGAGCCTACGCCCCCAGCTGCCCCCAGTACCAAAACTGTTTCCCCAGGTTTTAGTTGAGCTCGGTCAATCAATGCATGATAAGACGTAGCGTAAATCATGATGAAGGCTGCAGCATCAATCAAAGGAAAGTCATTAGGTAGAGGTAAGCAAAGCTTCGCAGGTGCAAGCGTATGCGTAGCAAAACCACCAGTACCTGACAGGCAGGCAACAGACTGACCTACGCTGAGATGTTTGACATTACTGCCTAAAGCTTGAATAACCCCCGCGTATTCAGATCCGGGTACAAAGGGCAGGGCGGGCTTTATTTGGTATTTGTTTTGAACTATCAAAATATCAGGAAAATTCAGACTGGCTGCTTTGATTTCTATAAGAACGTCATCAGGACCGGGTACAGGGGTAGGGGTGTTTGTCCATTTAAGAGCATCTACACCTATGGGGTTATCACAAAGCCAAGCTTTCATATTTATCCTTATAAAAAGTGCTTTTCCAACAAATTTTCAAACCTTACAATGCTGTTTTACTGGAAGCAGCATGAGAATTCTTATTTCTAATGACGATGGCTATCAAGCTCAGGGCATTATCGCTTTGTACGAGGCTTTAAAAGATATTGCGCAAGTTGAGGTGGTTGCCCCCGAGCAAAATAACAGCGCCAAATCAAATGCCTTAACACTTCATTCCCCTATTTACATTAGAACTGCTGCCAATGGTTTTAAGTATGTCACGGGAACGCCCGCTGATTGTGTTCACATCGCATTAACTGGATTGTTAGGGTATGTGCCTGATTTGGTTGTATCTGGCATCAATAACGGTGCCAATATGGGGGATGACACCATTTACTCTGGAACTGTTGGTGCCGCCATGGAAGGTTATTTAATGGGTGTTCCAGCGGTTGCTTTTTCGCAAGTGGAGCGTGATTGGTTACATATTCATGATGCTGCCGAATACGCAAAAAAATTGGTTATGACACTGATGAATTCCCATCAAAGTAAGATTTCTCCTTGGCTTTTGAATGTCAATATTCCAAATTTGCCCATTGAGAAATTAGGTCCTCCTAAAGTCTGTCGTTTAGGTCGTCGTCATCCAGCACAACGCGTGATCACTCAAGAAAGTCCTAGGGGCGAAACCATGTATTGGATTGGCAGTGCCGGAGCCGCAAAGGATGAGGCACACGATACCGATTTTTTTGCCACTGCACAGGGTAGCGTTGCCATGACTCCTCTTCAAGTAGATTTAACCGAGCATGAGAAGCTTGGAGTTTGGACAAATGCATCAAAGGAATGGATGCTGAATTAATGAAGCAAAAGCCCAGTTTCCCAGCCAAAGTTGAAGGACTGTCTCCGCAAAAACCTCAATCTACAAAACCTTCTTTGCACTTCACTGCCGGGGCCAAAGAACTGGCTTTGGACAATTTTGCATCCAAGGCCTCCGGCGTGGGCCTTGATTCAAACAAAGTCAGACAAAGCATGGTTCAAAAATTGGCAGAGCAAGGCGTTCAAGATGAAATGGTATTGCGCGCTTTTTCAGTCATTGAGCGCCATAAATTCATCGATACTGCTTTGGTGAATCAAGCTTATGAAGACACCAGCCTACCTATTGGATTTGGACAAACCATTTCTAAGCCGAATGTCATTGGTCGAATGATTGAACTTCTTAGACTAGGTAAAAATTTAATGATTACGGGCAAATTGTCCCGTGTATTAGAAATTGGTACAGGTTGTGGATATCAAGCAGCTTTGCTGGCTCAAGTCTCCAAAGAGGTTTACAGCATAGAGCGTATTCAGGGACTTTACGAGAAAGCCAAAGAAAATCTAAGACCCATGCGTTTCCCTAACATTCACTTGATTTTGGGCGATGGCATGTTGGGTTTTGAGCAAGGAGCTCCTTATGCGGGCATCATTTCTGCCGCTGGTGGTGACGCTATCCCGACTTCGTGGTTGGATCAATTGGCGATTGGAGGGCGTTTGGTGGCGCCAGTTGCCCATCCAAACGGCACGCAAGTGTTGGTGGTGATTGATAAATCAGAGACTGGATTTAAAAAGTCTTTTTTAGAGCCAGTTAACTTTGTGCCATTGCGCTCGGGGGTTGCTTAAGGGTCATGAAAAATTTTCGAAAAATATCGGTAATCGCAACCTACTTTTGCACAGTGGCATGTATTTTTTTAGAAGGCTGTACGGGCTTTGGAAGAAGCGTGCCAGCACCTGTTGAAGAAAGAAATACCAGTAAATCTAAAAGTGTGGCTAGTGTTGGTCAACCGAAAGCTTCCTCACCTGTTGTGACGCCCTCTTCTGAACAGACCAAGATCTCTTCTTCCGCCATTGAAAATGCATCACGTCCAGGGTATTACACCGTTAAACCCGGCGATACATTGATTCGTATAGGTCTAGACCATGGTCAAAATTGGCGTGACATTATTCGTTGGAATAACCTAGAAAATCCCAATATCATCGAGGTTGGGCAGGTGCTTCGGATAGCGCCACCGAGTGCTGATACGAATCAAGAGGTTGCCGTTTCCAAGGCAGTTCAATTGGGTAATGTTTCCGCCAATGTAGAGGAGAAAAAGAATCAGCCTTTGATTGAACCTCCCGCAGTTACAACTATAAAAAGTGAAGGATCTGAGGATTCATTTCAATTGATATGGCCAACGCTTGGAACCGTCAGTTCTACTTTCGATGATTCCAAGAATAAAGGAATTGATATTTCTGGAAAAATGGGTGAGGCTGTTTTGGCTGCTGCTGATGGCAAAGTCGTCTATGCCGGTTCTGGCTTAAGAGGCTATGGAAATTTAGTAATACTTAAGCATAACAACATATTTTTAACAGCTTATGCCCATAACCAAACCTTACTTGTAAGAGAGGATCAATCCGTCAAGCGAGGTCAAAAGATTGCTGAAATGGGGAACTCTGATTCTGAGTCGGTTAAATTGCATTTTGAGTTAAGGCGTTTAGGCAAACCTGTAGACCCTTTGAAATTTTTACCGAGCCGATGAATCTCTTATGCGTCTGATTCCCCTCACTAAAGAACTGGAAAATCAAGTTTTACCAACCCCTAAGCCTGTTTCGCTTTTTATTGAATCTCTCGATTTAGATGCGCAAGGTATTGCGCATAGAGAAGATGGAAAAGTTGTTTTTATTGAAGGAGCGCTTCCTTTTGAGGAAGTGACTGTTAATGTCCATCGAAAGAAAAATAATTGGGAGCAAGGTACGCTTCAAACGTTGCTTAAGGAATCTTCACAACGTGTAAAGCCACCTTGTGATTATTTTGGTCTTCACTCAGGCGCATGTGGCGGATGCAAAATGCAGCATTTAAACCCCGCTGCGCAAGTTGCGGTTAAACAGCGAGTCTTAGAGGATAACCTTTGGCATTTAGGCAAAGTCAAACCTGACTTTATTTTGCGACCAGTGCAAGGACAGGATTGGGGCTACCGCTATCGAGCCAGACTTTCTGTGCGCTATGTCAAAAAGAAAGCCAAAGTTCTGATTGGTTTTCATGAAAGAAAAAGCAGCTTTGTTGCTGATATGTCTTTCTGTCAGGTCTTACCGTACAACGTTTCCCAATTACTACTGCCACTCAGAGAATTGATTGAAAATCTCGATAGCAAAGAAAGCTGTCCTCAAATTGAGCTTGCGTGCACAAGCACTGTGACAGGATTTGTCCTGCGACATATGCATTCTTTAAGCGACAGAGACTTACAGTTGCTGAGAGACTTCTCTGCTAATCATGATGTTCAGTGGTGGCTTCAGTCTAAAGGCCCAGATTCTGTCAAACCTTTGGACTGTCAGAATAACGAATCAGATTTGCGCAAGCTGAGCTATGACCTTCCGGATTTCGGTTTGCGAATGTATTTTCGGCCAACTGATTTCACTCAGGTGAATCCATTCATTAATCAAATCATGGTTTCAAAAGCATTGGCATTGCTTTCGATTGCTTCGACTGATCGTGTCATTGATTGGTTCTGTGGTCTTGGAAATTTCACCCTACCTATAGCCACAAAAGCACGAGAAGTGGTGGGTATTGAGGGCAGCCATTCGATGGTTGAGTTGGCCCAAATGAATTCTCATTTCAATAGACAAACACTTGAAAAGGAAGGTGGCACGCTTGGAAATGTCTACTTTAAAGCCCAGAATCTGTTTGAGATAACGCAATCTGATCTACTCCATCTTGGGAATGCTGACAAATGGTTGATTGATCCGCCTAGAGAGGGCGCGCACTCTTTGGTCAATGCGCTTATTTCACTTTTGGGTCATTCTGATACCCAGGGATGGCAAGCACCATCAAAAATTGTTTATGTCAGTTGTAACCCAGCCACTCTTGCAAGAGATGCGGGATTGCTGGTTCATCAAGCTAACTATGTCTGTAAAGCGGCAGGTATGTTGAATATGTTTCCTCATACTGCGCATGTGGAGAGTATTGCGTTATTCGAGCGGGAATAAAAAAGGCCTCTCAAGAGGCCTTTTAATATGATGATTTATCAATTAATCAGACTCTCCGCCCAAAATGCCCAGAATAGACAACAGGCTTTGAAAAATATTGATGGCGTCCATGTAAATCGCAAGCGTTGCACTGATGTAATTGGTTTCGCCACCATCGATGATGCGTTTGATGTCATAAAGCATAAAAGCACTGAATATGCCGATAGCTAGGACAGAGATAACAAGCATACCAGTACTGGAGCCCACGAAGATATTGATAATGCTTGCAACCATTAATACCAAGACGCCTACAAATAACCATCTTGCCATGCTGCTGAGATCTTTCTTAATGACTGACGCCAAGCTAGCCATAACGAGAAAAACTCCGGCAGTACCGCCAAATGCAGTCATTACCAATTCAGTGCCATTTTTGAACCCTAAAACCATGGCGATAAGACGCGACAGCATCAGCCCCATGAAAAAAGTAAATCCAAGTAAAAAAGCAATACCCACCACAGAATTTTTATTTTTCTCTATGGCATAAACAAAGCCAAAAGCGCCAGCGATGAAGAAAATCATACCTAGGCCGCCTGAGAGATAGTAGCTAACACCAGAGGCCATTCCAAACCATGCTCCTAAAACAGTTGGAATCAAGGTCAAGGCAAGTAGCCAATAGGTATTGCGAAGAACCTTGTTGCTGTCAGTGGAGGTTCCGCTCAGGTCACGGTATCCAATGGTTTCAATGTTGTCAGACATGATGATCTCCTTCAAGAGTTATGTAAGCACAGATAACGCGATTCTACCTAAATCAATTGCAATTCAGCATTTCTTTTAGCTAAGTAAATGCTAAGCTAGTATCTCTTTAATTGTTTATACAGACCCTATGCAAACCAAATTTTTTCTTGAATCATCAGATGTGAAAACCATTGCTGCTGCGGCCGAGGCTGAGGCTGTCAAAAACAATTGGGCTGTAAGTATTGCCATTGTGGATGATGGAGGCCATTTATTGTGGTTTCATAGGCTCGATGGTGCTGCACCTGTTTCAGCCCACATAGCCCCTGCCAAAGCGCATACAGCCGCTCTTGGCTGTAGGGAAAGTAAAGTCTATGAGGACATCATTAATTCTGGCCGTTATTCATTTTTAAGTGCACCTGCACTTGAAGGTTTGCTTGAGGGTGGCGTCCCTATCCTTAAAGACGGACAAACCATAGGTGCTGTGGGTGTGAGTGGCGTCAAATCTAATGAGGATGCGCAAATCGCAAAAGCTGGCATTGCTGCCCTGGAAATCTAGTAGATCAGGCGTTCTGGTTTGATTTCTTGCAAGATAGTTGTAGCGATTTCCTCAATACTTTTTGTGGTTGTCGAAAGCCACCGAACCCCATATCGTCGCATCATGGACTCGGCCTCGGAAACTTCCATCTTGCAATTTTCAAAGCTTGCATATCGAGAGTTCGGACGCCGTTCGTTTCGAATCTCACTCAATCGTTCTGGATGTATGGTTAAACCAAATATTTTTGACAAATGTGGTAGCAAAGCTGGAGGGAAAACTTTTCTTTCAAAATCTTCAGGAATCAGTGGGTAATTTGAGGCTTTTAAGCCATGCTGCATGGCTAAGTACAGACTGGTTGGTGTTTTTCCACTTCTGCTAACGCCAACCAAAATAACATCCGATTTTTCAAGATCAGTTTGGGTTTGTCCATCATCATGGGCCAAACTGAAATTGATAGCTTCAATTCTGTCATGGTACGCCTTGCTCTTGCTAGCATCAGAAAATCGACCAATTCGGTGGTTTGATTTTGTTTGAAATTCAATTTCCAACGGGTTTACAAAATTACTGAACATATCCAGTATTAAACCTTTGCAACCTCTGGATACCACATCCAAGACCTCTTCGTTGGCTAAAGTAGTAAAGACAATAGGTTTAAGTCCTTCTTTTTCATAGCAATCGTTAATTTGTTGAACTGTCTGATGTGCTTTCGTTATGGAGTCAATAAAGGGCAAGCGTATATGTCGATACTCAAATTCAAATTGCGCCAGTATGGCGTTGCCAAATGTTTCAGCAGTGATTCCTGTACCGTCAGACACAAAAAAAACAGATCTATTCGTCATAAAAATTGGATGTTGGTGTCCTGAAATCAGGCATAAAATCATTGAATAAATGCTTTGTTATTTATCGCTTCTGATCAAAACCCACAACAAAAGAACGCAATAAATGCCAAAGCTCTGTGCAAAACCATGCACTGGCCAGAATTTTAACTTTGGAGTTTTGAGATGTCTGCACTTTTTCAGGCAACAGATCTTGTTGTGCCTTTTGAATTGTTACGAATGTCAGATGTTGATGCGGTTGGAGGAAAAAATGCTAGCCTAGGTGAAATGATCTCTCAACTGCCGCAAGGAGTTAGAGTTCCAACTGGTTTTGCAACCACAGCATTTGCATTCAAGCAGTTCCTGAACCATAAGGATTTATCAGGACGGATAAGTGCATTGCTTTCAGAGTTAGATACAACGAATCTCGCTCAACTCACCACTGTTGGAGCGCAAATTCGCAGTTGGGTTTTGGCTCAACCCTTTCCTAAGGCATTAGAAGAAGGAATAAAGACCGCATTTACCACGCTCAGTGGGCATTCTGGCTCTGCTTCTTTTGCAGTTCGTTCTTCTGCAACTGCTGAGGATCTACCAGATGCTTCCTTTGCGGGCCAGCAAGAGAGTTATTTGAATGTAGTGGGAATTGACCAAATTTTGCTCAAAGTCAAAGAGGTTTTTGCCTCGCTTTATAACGACAGAGCAATCAGTTACAGGGTACACAAAGGATTTGTTCATACTGAAGTCGCGTTGTCCGCTGGGATACAGCGAATGGTGCGCTCAGATTTGGGTTCCTCTGGGGTTATGTTCACCATTGATACCGAGTCTGGTTTTGAAGATGTTGTTTTTATTACGGCGAGTTATGGTCTAGGTGAAACAGTAGTTCAAGGCGCGGTTAATCCAGATGAGTTTTATGTTCATAAGCCCATGCTACAGCAACAAAAAAACCCCATTGTTCGTCGTAATCTTGGCTCCAAACTCATTCAAATGCGATTTGCTACGGATGAAGAAAAGGCGCTCTCGGGTCATGCTGTTACCACAGTTGATGTACCTACTGAAATGCGTAATCGCTATTGTTTGACCGATGTCGAAATCGTGGAGTTGGCCAAATATGCTGTGATCATCGAGGATCATTACGGTAGACCTATGGATATTGAATGGGGAAAAGATGGTTCAGATGGAAAAATTTACATTCTGCAAGCGCGCCCCGAGACTGTGAAAAGTCAACAAGTCGGTAAGACTGAAATACGCTACAAGTTAAAGACCAAAGGAAACATACTTACACATGGCCGTGCCATCGGTCAAAAAGTTGGAACAGGACCTGTCAGACTGGTGAACAGTTCGGCCGAAATGGGGCTAGTGAAATCCGGTGACATCTTGGTTACCGACATGACAGATCCTAATTGGGAGCCGGTGATGAAACTTGCCAGTGCCATCGTCACCAACAGAGGTGGGCGTACCTGTCATGCTGCCATCATCGCCAGAGAATTGGGTATTCCCGCTGTTGTTGGATGTGGGGATGCAACTTTGAAATTGATTGACCAAGCCTTGGTCACTGTTAGCTGTGCTGAGGGTGATACAGGGTATGTTTATGATGGTCTTTTGGAAACAGAAGTTTCTGAGGTTGAAAGAGGGGTTATGCCACCCATTCAAACCAAGATCATGATGAACATTGGCAACCCAAGTTTGGCATTTGATTTTGCCCAACTGCCCAACTCTGGTGTTGGATTGGCAAGATTAGAGTTCATTATCAACAACAATATTGGCGTTCATCCCAAAGCTATTTTGGACTATCCGCATTTGGATGTGGATTTGAAAAAAGCAGTTGAATCAGTTGCCAGAGGGCATGCCTCACCCCGTGCCTTTTTTGTGGATAAAGTTGCTGAAGGGGTCGCTACTATCGCCGCTGCTTTTTGGCCCAAACCCGTCATTGTTCGGTTGTCAGACTTTAAATCCAATGAATACAGAAAACTTATTGGCGGCAATCGTTATGAACCAGAAGAAGAAAATCCCATGCTTGGATTTAGAGGCGCTGTACGTTATTTAAGTGAGGAATTTGCAGAAGCTTTTTCTATGGAATGCGAGGCTTTGCGCCGAGTCAGAAATGACATGGGGCTCACCAATGTTCAAATCATGGTTCCCTTTGTCCGAACACTGGGGCAAGCGTCTAAAGTCATAGATTTGTTGTCAACTCGCGGTCTCAGTCGTGGTGATAACGACTTGAAATTGATCATGATGTGTGAAATTCCAAGCAATGCCTTGCTTGCTGAACAATTTTTAGAATTTTTTGATGGTTTTTCAATTGGGTCCAATGATTTAACCCAACTTACCTTGGGGTTAGACCGTGATTCAGGTATGCCAATTCTTGCCCTGGATTTTGATGAGCGAGACCAAGCGGTTAAAGTTTTGTTATCTCAAGCCATCAAAGCGTGCCAGAAACATAATAAATACGTTGGTATTTGTGGCCAAGGCCCAAGCGACCATTTGGATTTTGCGCAGTGGTTGGTTGATCAAGGTATTCAATCCATTTCCCTAAACCCAGACAGCGTAGTTTCAACCTGGCAGGCTTTAGGGGTAGCCAGATAATCAAAAAACCTAATACAATACAAGTCTCAAAACCTTGCTGTATCCGTGCATGACGCAATGGGCAGCTTAAACCACAAGGAGAATTCATGCGTCATTATGAAATCGTTTTGCTTATTCACCCAGATCAAAGTGAACAAGTTCCTGCTATGTTGGAGCGTTACAAAAGCTTGATCACAACTGGCGGTGGCAAGGTTCATCGCCTTGAAGATTGGGGTCGTCGGCAATTGACATACATGATCAACAAACTTGCCAAAGCTCACTATCTTTGCTTAAACATCGAGGCTAACCAAGAAGTTATGTCTGAACTTGAACATGCTTTTAAGTTCAACGATGCGGTTTTGCGTCATTTAACTGTCGCCAAGAAAAAAGCTGAAACAACTCCTTCATTGATGATGAAGACAGTTGAGCGCGAAGAAGCACGTAAAACCCAACACGCTGAATTTCAGGCCTGATCTTTTGGGATCTTGTGAATTGCCTTGAGTTGATCGCGAAAATAGATTCAATTTCTCATTTACGCTACTCACCCGCAGGAATTCCCGTTGTAGATTTCATGTTGATACATGAATCGGCGGCTGTTGAAGCAGACAAGTCCAGAAAAATTCAGTTGAAATTGAAATCAATTGCTATAGGAATACTTGCAGAAAAAGTCTGTAATTTTCAACTAGGTAGTACTTGGTTTTTTAATGGATTTTTAAGTTCTTCACAAAACATGAAATCCATCACTTATCACGTTCAAGAAATTCACACTGTTTAATAGGAGGCTTTGATGGCCACTTTCAAAAAATTCAACAAAGATAAGCGTCCCAAGCGCAACACACAATCTTTGCTTTTCAAGCGCAAAAGATTTTGCCGCTTTACGGTTACCAATACCGAAGAAATTGATTACAAAGACATTGATACTCTTCGAGACTTTATTGCCGAGAATGGAAAAATCATTCCTGCTCGGCTTACAGGTACACGCGCCATTTACCAGCGTCAACTCAACACAGCTATCAAGCGTGCCAGATTTTTGGCGCTCTTGCCCTACACTGACCAGCACAAAATCTAAGGAGCCACTGACATGCAAATTATTCTGCTTGAAAAGGTAGTCAACCTTGGGAATTTGGGTGAAGTTGTCAAGGTTAAAGATGGCTATGCAAGAAACTTTCTCATACCTTCAGGACAGGCTCGTCGTGCCACAGATGTGGCTATCAAAGAATTTGAATTGAGACGTGCTGAACTTGAAAAGGCTGCACAAGAAAAGCTAGTGTCTGCGCAATCGCAAGGCGAGAAATTGAATGGAACAACTGTTAAGTTGACCCAAAAGGCTGGCGTTGACGGTCGTCTTTTTGGCTCTGTGACCAATTTTGATATTGCTGAAGAGCTGATTAAAAATGGCTATCAGGTGAGTAAATCTCAAATTCGTATGCCCAAAGGCCCTATCAAAACCGTAGGCGACTCTACCGTCAGTGTGGCTTTGCATACCGATGTATTGGTTGACATCACTATTTCTGTTTATGGCGAAACAAATTAATACTTAAATAGAAAAATGACAACCGCTCCTTGGAGCGGTTTTTTTATTTTCCATTATTGTCAATGCCATATTTGTTATCCCCAGCTTGTCCACTTGAACTGCACATGGTTATGACGTGACTAGACAGTCTATAAAAAGTACGATTAACCAATAATTGAAAGTTCAAGATGTCTGTGACTTTTCCTGAAATGAGCGATGATGCTTATCTGTTCTCAGCGGATAAGCAAGTTGCGCAACTACGCATACCCCCACACTCACAGGAGGCTGAATCCAGTGTTTTAGGTGGGCTGTTGCTTGATAACAATTCTTGGGACAAAGTGGCTGATTTATTGGTCGAGGCAGATTTCTACCGATACGAGCATCGTTTGGTTTTTGCTTCGATTAATTCGTTGGTGAATCTCAACCGTCCAGCTGATGTAATAACTGTCTACGAGCAGATGCAAAGTCAGGGTAAGGCTGAGGAGGTCGGCGGTCTCGCTTATCTCAATTCTTTGGCGCAATATGTACCCAGTTCGGCCAATATCAGGCGATATGCAGAAATCGTCCGAGAGCGCTCGATATTGCGTAAGCTTGTGAGTGTCAGCGATGAAATTGCAACTTCTGCTTTGAATACCCATGGACGCCCAGTTACCAATATTTTGGATGAGGCAGAGCAAAAGATTTTCAGCATTGGCGAAGAAGGTTCTCGCATGCGCCAAGGCTTTCAAAGCATGGACAAGCTGGTTTTACAGCTATTAGACCGTGTAGAAGAAATGTCTTTGAATCCCAATGACATTACGGGTGTACCCACTGGTTTTTTTGATTTAGATCGAATGACTTCAGGTATGCAAGCAGGGGACCTGATTGTGCTTGCAGCCAGACCTTCAATGGGTAAAACAGCTTTGGCTATCAATATCGCCGAGCATGTTGCCCTCAAAGAAGATTTGCCGGTGGCGGTTTTCTCCATGGAAATGGGTGCTTCTCAATTAGCCATACGTATCGTTGGTTCTATTGGACGGATTGATCAAGGTCGCTTACGAACAGGCAAGTTGATTGATGAAGAGTGGCCACGCCTTAATGAAGCTATTGAGAAATTGAAAACAGTTTCACTGTCTATTGATGAAACGCCAGGCTTGACCACCAGTGAACTTCGCGCCAGCGCACGCAGGTTGGCGAGAAGTTGCGGAAAACTAGGGCTGGTGGTGGTGGATTATTTGCAGTTGATGAGTGGCAGCAGTGGCGGAGACGGTGAAAATCGTGCAACTGAGTTGGGGGAAATTTCTCGAGGTTTGAAAATGTTAGCTAAGGAGTTGCAATGCCCAGTCATTGCTTTGTCTCAGCTTAACCGTGGCGTTGAGCAAAGAACAGATAAACGTCCCATGATGAGTGATTTGCGTGAATCAGGTGCAATTGAGCAAGATGCTGACGTGATCATGTTTATTTACAGAGATGATTACTACAACAAAGATTCCAAAGAGCCCAATGTTGCAGAAATTATCATTGCCAAGCAGCGTAACGGCCCTACTGGCACGGTTAAGTTAACGTTTCTCAAACCTATTACCAAGTTTGAGTCTTATGCAGGGCCATCTTCAGATTATTGAGAAAATTTTCACAGTACTTCACTCGCAAAGTCAGCGAGCCTGGAACGTTCTCCACGGGCTAATGTGATGTGTCCACCATGAGGCCACCCCTTAAACCTATCGACAGCATAAGTCAAACCGGAGGAGCCTTCGGTCAAATAAGGGGTATCGATTTGCGCTAGATTACCCATGCAAATGATTTTGGTTCCAGGGCCAGCACGTGTAATCAAAGTCTTCATTTGTTTCGGCGTTAAGTTCTGCGCTTCATCGATGATGACAAACTTATTCAGAAAAGTGCGACCGCGCATAAAGTTAAGACTTTTAATTTTGATCTTGCTTCGAATCAACTCATTCGTGGCAGCGCGACCCCACTCACCAGCACTGGTGTCAGTTTTAGCTAGAACTTCGAGATTGTCATCCAGAGCACCCATCCACGGTCCCATTTTTTCTTCTTCTGTACCTGGTAAAAAACCAATGTCCTCGCCGACACTGACAGTTGCTCTGGTGACGATAATTTCAGAGTATCGTCGCTCATCTAATACCTGTATCAAACCAGAAGCAAGTGCCAAAAGTGTTTTTCCTGTTCCAGCTGTACCTGTCAGAGTGACGAAATCTATTTCGGGGTCCATCAGCATATTAAGCGCAAAATTTTGCTCTCTGTTACGTGCAGTCACGCCCCAAGCAGCGTTTTTTAAATGGCCATAGTCTTTTAGCGTTTTAAAGACTGCTGTGTTACCTCTGATTTCTGTGACCCTTGCATAAAGACTGGGTTCACCTGGTGCTTCAAAATAAACAAATTGATTGATGTGCATGCTTGCAACGATGGAACCACCAATTCTGTAAAAGGTATTCCCACTAGCTTGCCAACTTTCAACACTTTTAGCTTGCTTAGACCAAAAATCCAGGGGCAATGCGAGAGAGCCTGAATAAAGAAGATCTCCGTCTTCAAGCGTTTTGTCATTTTGATAGTCTTCTGCTGGCAATCCTAATGCGCGCGCTTTAACACGCATATTGATGTCTTTGGAAACCAAAACCACTTGTCTTGGGGAATGCATTTGACCTAAGGCTTGCACAACGCCCAGAATTTGGTTGTCGGCTTTTCCTTGGGGAAGGCTTGTGGGTAAAGCGTAGTTCAACGGTTTCGTTTGGAAAAAAAGCTTTCCGCCAACGTCTACATGACCAGTTCCATTGAGTGAAATTCCTTCTGAAATATCAGAGTCTTGTAAGCCAACCAAAGAATCAAGGGTTCTGCTTGTTTGCCTTGCATTTCGAGCTACTTCAGTCATGCCTTTTTTATGACTATCTAACTCCTCTAGAACAATCATGGGGAGGAATACATCGTGCTCTTCAAAACGAAACAGGCACATGGGGTCATGCATTAAGACATTTGTATCGAGTACAAAAAGTTTTGCTGGCCCGGTTAACTTAGGCTTTTTGGATTTCTTGGATTTATGAAAACTGCTAGACAGGTTGTCTTCAGTAACCACACCCATAGCATGAGTTATTCTTACTGGGGATTTATCGATAACTGAAGATCCAAAAGAATCTGTTTCTAAATCGTCAGTCAACACATCTTTGCTGATTGAAGATGTTGATTTTCTGATAGAAACCTTGTCGGTTTTTCCTGCTGAGGGCTTTGTAAGAGATTGAAGCTTGTTTGCTCGCTTGGTAGGGGCGGGGGGCAAGGGCATGAGAACTTACGCAGCTGCAATGGCTTTTTTCAGTGCTTTAACTGCTTTAAGTACTTCGTCAACATGTCCTGGTACTTTGAGTCCGCGCCACTCTTGCTTCAGTACACCATCTGCACCTACAAGAAAAGTACTTCGTTCAATACCTTTTACTTTTTTTCCATACATGATTTTATTTTTGACAACACCAAACATATGGCACATTTTTTCTTCGGTATCAGCTATCAATTCAAAGGGTAATTCAAGTTTTTCCTTGAAGCTGTCATGCGAGCGCATGTTGTCACGCGATACCCCAAAAATCACCGCGCCAGCTTTGGTGAATTCTTTGAATTTATCTCTGAACTGCATAGCCTCTGTGGTGCAGCCAGGTGTATTGTCTTTAGGATAAAAGTACAAAATTACAGTTTGACCAAGGTGTGACTGGTGGCTAACTTTGACCCCTCCAGTTGCGTTGGCTTCAAATTCGGGGAGGGATTTATTGACAACAATTGCCATGATTCAGAGTCCGGTGTGACATGATGCTCGAAGCAACGCCTCGAAAACCGCATTTTATCCTGAAATCGTCCCCTGGCTTGAACCGACCAGAGCATCAGACGAAAAGAATGGCTGCGACTTTGCGGTTCTCAGACGCCAAAATGTTGTAGGTTCGGCAAGCAGCAGCAGTGTCCATGGACTCCACGCCAATATTTTGTTGAAAAAATGGGTTGATATGTTCCAGTGAAATAAAGGCTTTTTGTTTGCCGC
Source organism: Limnohabitans sp. (assembly GCA_036787995.1). Lineage (GTDB taxonomy): Bacteria > Pseudomonadota > Gammaproteobacteria > Burkholderiales > Burkholderiaceae_C > Limnohabitans. Next base: position 53,542 of record DAIQOH010000003.1, read on the forward strand.
AACCAATCAATAAAATTTCTAAATGGCTCTCCATCAAAGACACCAAATATTCAGAAGAATAGAAATTTTCTAAATTTCCGAGCCATTCTTGTCTCAGGCCGGTCCAAGCGATGAGCAAATTTTGATGAAATTTTTCACCATCCATTGCCAGCCAGCCATCTCCATGACCCGTTATGGTTTGGCCAATAATTCGATCAGGTTGTAATTTCATGGATTTTGGGTCTCAATGTGCTTTGACACCCATGAATTATGGTCAAATTATAGGTTTTACCCTGGACTTAGGGAGATACTTTGAAAACCATCCACAAATCTGCAAAGCTGGCCAACGTTTGCTATGACATTCGAGGACCTGTTTTAGATAAAGCCCGACAGATGGAAGAGGAAGGGCACAAAATTATCAAGCTCAACATAGGTAATTTAGCTGTATTTGGTTTTGATGCGCCAGAAGAAATTCAGCAAGACATGATTCGCAATCTTCCTGGTGCTGCTGCTTATTCAGATAGCAAGGGTATTTTTGCTGCGAGAAAAGCTGTAATGCAGTACACCCAAGAACAGGGCGTAGATGGTGTTACCTTGGATGATATTTACTTAGGCAATGGTGCCAGTGAATTAATTGTTATGGCCACCAATGCCTTACTGAATGATGGCGATGAGATGTTGTTGCCTGCACCAGATTACCCATTGTGGACGGCTGCCGTTAGTCTTTCCGGGGGAACACCTGTTCACTATCTTTGCGATGAAGAAAATGGATGGATGCCTGATATTGAAGACATTCGCGCCAAAATAACACCCAATACTAAGGGTATCGTGATTATCAATCCGAATAATCCGACTGGCGCTTTGTACTCAGATGAACTACTCAATCAGCTGGTACAAGTGGCTCGGGAATTTGGACTGGTTCTTTTTGCAGATGAGGTTTACGATAAAGTTTTGTATGACGATGTCAAGCATACGGCCATCGCGAGTTTGTCTAAAGATGTCCTGACATTGACATTTAATTCACTGTCAAAAAGCTATCGGTCGTGTGGTTACAGGGCTGGATGGCTTGTAGTTTCTGGTGAAAAGAAGCCGGCTAAAGATTACATTGAAGGCTTAAATATGCTTTCTTCTATGCGGTTGTGTGCCAACGTACCTGGGCAAAGCGCCATTCAAACTGCTCTAGGGGGCTACCAAACCATCCAAGATTTGATTAAACCAGGTGGCAGGTTACGACGCCAACGTGATTTGGCTTATGAATTGATTACAGCTATTCCAGGTGTCACTTGTGTCAAACCACAAGCAGCTTTGTACATGTTTCCCAAGTTAGATCCCAAGATGTATCCCATCAAAGACGATCAGCAATTTATTAATGAATTGTTGCAAGAAACAAAGGTCCTTTTGGTTCAAGGAACAGGCTTTAATTGGCCAAGGACAGATCATTTCCGTATCGTATTTTTACCCCATGAAGATGATCTAAAAGTTGCTATAGGCAGAATTGCTAAATTTCTTGACCACTACAGAAAGAACCCTAGCGCATGAAACCCATGAAGATTGGCCTGCTTGGATTGGGCACTGTAGGTCTAGGTACATACCAAGTATTGAACCGTAACCAAGAGGAGATTCATCGTAGAGCAGGGCGGGACATTCACATATCCATGGTGGCAGATTTGGATCTGGAAAGAGCCAAATCCTTGGTTAACACGGATTGTTCAGTGGTGAGCGATGGTCACCAAATTGTTTCAAATCCAGAGATTGATATCGTCGTTGAGCTTATTGGTGGCTATGGGGTCGCCTATGAATTGGTGATGGCGGCTATTGAAGCTGGCAAGCATGTGGTCACTGCAAACAAAGCTTTATTGGCTATGCACGGCACAGAGATTTTTGAGGCAGCTCATCGCAAAGGAGTAATGGTTGCTTTCGAAGCCTCGGTGGCCGGTGGTATTCCCATTATCAAAGCTTTGCGTGAGGGATTAACAGCTAATCGAATTCAATGGATAGCCGGAATCATAAACGGAACCACCAATTTCATACTTTCTCAAATGCGAGAAAAAAATTGGTCTTTTCAGCAAGCCTTGGAAATGGCGCAGTCATTGGGTTATGCCGAGGCAGACCCCACGTTTGACATTGAAGGTATTGACGCAGCCCACAAGGCTTCCATCATGGCAGCTATTGCGTTTGGTATCCGCATGCCTTTCAAGCATGCCTATATCGAAGGTATTACCCAGTTACATTCCCAAGATATTCAATTTGCTGAGCAATTAGGGTACCGAATTAAGTTACTTGGAATTTCGAAACAATCTTCTGAGGGTATTGAGCTGAGAATCCATCCTTGTCTGGTTCCAACCAAATCCATCATTGCAAATGTAGAGGGTGCCATGAATGCGGTCATGGTTCAAGCAGATGCTGTTGGAACCACGCTTTACTATGGAAAAGGTGCCGGTGGAGAACCTACTGCCAGTGCGGTCATCGCCGATTTGGTTGACATTACGCGACTGCACACAGCTGATCCATTGAACCGAGTCCCTCATTTGGCCTTTCAACCCCAAGCGATGCGTGAAACACCCATCCTGCCGATTGAGCAGGTTTTAACTTCCTACTACCTTCGCCTTGCTGTTGCTGATCAAGCTGGCGTACTGGCAAGTGTGACTAGCGTACTTGCACAGCACAGCATTAGCATTGATGCCATGCTTCAGCAACCCTCACACAGCAAAGAAGAACGTACCGAATTGATTATCCTCACCCACCAATGCCAAGAGTTGCAGATGAACGAGGCCTTGGCAAAAATTCAGTCCCTTCCAACGGTGGTGGACCCTGTTGTTCTGATCAGAAAAGAAGAATTGATTTAATGTTTTACGCTTCAACCAGAGGTTATTCTCAAAAGCAAAAATTTTGCGATATTTTGTTAGAAGGATTAGCGCCAGATGGTGGTTTGTATCTGCCGGAAATCTATCCCTCAGTCGACGAAACCAAACTGGGGCAATGGCGTACCATTTTTGAATCCAAAGGCTACGCTGCGCTTGCGTTTGAAATATTGTCTTTGTACATAGACGATATTCCTTCCCAAGATTTATCATTGATTTGCCAGAAAACGTACACAGAACAAATCTTTGGCAGCGCCCTTATCACTCCCCTACGACCTCTTTACGACAATATTTTCATATTGGCTTTGTCCAATGGCCCTACCTTGGCATTCAAAGATATGGCCATGCAATTGCTTGGGAATTTGTTCGAGTATGAATTGGCCAGACGCAATCAAACACTCAATATCTTGGGGGCCACTTCTGGTGATACAGGAAGTGCTGCTGAATATGCCATGCGTGGCAAAAGAGGCGTGAGTGTTTTTATGACCAGCCCTCGCGGGCGCATGAGTAAATTTCAGCAGGCGCAAATGTTTTCCCTCAATGAGCCAAATATTCACAACATTGCTGTTGATGGAGTGTTTGATGATTGCCAAGATTTGGTTAAACAAGTTTCTGCGGATTTGACCTTCAAGAGGCAGTACAACATTGGTACTGTTAATTCGATTAATTGGGCGCGTTTATTGGCTCAGGTTGTTTACTATTTTTCAGGTTATTTTCAAGCCACACAAAACAACCATCAGAAAGTGAGTTTCACGGTTCCAAGTGGTAACTTTGGTAATGTTTGTGCAGGTCATGTAGCCAGAATGATGGGCTTACCCATTCAGCATTTAATAGTAGCAACCAATGAAAACGATGTCCTTGATGAATTTTTCCGGACAGGTGTCTATAAAGCGAGAACTGGCAAAGATACTTTTGAAACTTCCAGTCCCTCGATGGATATTTCAAAGGCAAGTAATTTTGAGAGATTTATTTATGACTTATTGGGTCATGACGCCAATTTGGTCAACCAACTCTTTTCATTTGAATTAGCGAGTAAGGGTCAATTTTCTCTTGCAAATCATTCAACATTCAGTTCAGCAAAAGAACGATTCGGTTTTTTAAGTGGTAAAAGCACCCATGAAGATAGATTGAAAACCATTCGATATGTTTATCAAAAGGTTGGCGAATTGATTGATCCCCATACTGCTGATGGGATTAAGGTGGCAGCCGAGCTTCACCAAGCTGACGTGCCTATGTTGGTTTTAGAAACGGCCTTGCCTATCAAATTTTCTAAAACCATTCGAGAAGCTGTTGGACAAGAGCCTCTTTGTCCTCCAGCTTTTGGGAACTTAGAGGCTTTACCTCAATATGTCTCTGAATTGCCTGCAGACGTTTCTTTGTTGAAAACTTATATAAGCAACAGCCTTGAAAAATCATCATCACCATGACCTATGTTGTTTCATTTGTTGGTGATTCAGGCTCAGGTAAAACCACTTTGATTACGTCGTTGATATCTGAATTCAAGCATCGAGGCCTTCGTGTATCAACAATTAAGCATAGTCACCATGGAGTAGACGTCGATTATCCTGAAAAGGACACGTGGCGAATGAAAAAGGCAGGATCCTTTGAGACAGTTTTAGTGTCGAATAAAGAAATCATCTTGCAGCGTAGCTTTGAAATTCCCTACGAGATGTCAATCCATGAAGTCTTGGCCCACATGTTTGAAGGTGTGGATTGGATTTTTGTAGAGGGTTTTAAGCAAAGTGATTTACTTAAAATTGAAGTGTTTTCCTCCCCTCCAGTTTTTGATAAGCATTTATTCCAAAGTGATGATTTCGTTGTGGCTGTTGCATTTGATTTCAACAAATCACCATCTTTCAACACTTCACTGCCCCTTTTGAACATAAATTGTCCATTAACGATTACCGATTGGATCCTCCACAACCAAGATCGGTTTTTATATTCTTGTCCACTTGTATGAAGCCATCATCATTACTTTTACTTGATCAAGCGCTCGATAAATTATTGTCATTCGCTAAACCCTTACAACCTATTCAGACTGTTTCCACCTTTGGTGCGGATGGTCGCGTTTTGTCTGATGATTTAATCTCCCCCATACAAGTTCCAGCTTTCGATAATTCAGCGATGGACGGTTACGCCTTTCGAATTGCTGACTTGCAAGCCAATGGTAGTGTTCTAAAGTTAGGTCAACACATTTATGCTGGGCAAACACCCTCTCTACTTGAAGCAGGTCAGGTAGCCCGCATATTTACCGGCGCACCTGTTCCTATCGGTGCAGATGCTGTAGTAATGCAAGAAGAAGCTGTCGTCTTGTCAGACGATCGGGTAAGTTTTCCACACCCCCCTGTACCTGGACAATGCATTCGACGTTGCGGCGAAGACATTCAAAAAAACAGCGTTTTACTTTCCAAAGGTACCCGCTTAAACCCCGCCAGTTTAGGTCTCGCTGCGAGCATAGGTTGTGCTTCCATCCATGTGAATGCTATTCCTAAGGTGGCTTTGTTTTCGACGGGTGATGAATTGGTCATGCCTGGTGAAATAGAACCGCATTTACTTCCCCCTGGCTCTATTTTTAACTCCAACAGATTTTTTTTGAAAACTCTTCTTGAACGTCTTGGATGCCAAGTGACGGATTTAGGAAATGTTCCAGACGATCTCGATAAAACGACCTCTGCTTTGGCTGATGCTGCAAAAACACATGATTTATTACTAAGCAGTGGAGGTGTATCTGTGGGTGAAGCGGATTTTGTCAAACCCGCTGTGCAAGCCCTCGGTCAATTGCAGCTCTGGTCTTTATCAATGAAGCCAGGAAAGCCTTTTGCCTATGGCTATGTGAGTTCAACTGCTAACCCTCAAAAGCAAGCTCATTTCATTGGTTTACCCGGAAATCCTGTCTCTAGTTTGGTGACATTTTTAGTATTGGTCAGACCCTTTGTATTATCTTTACAGGGATGTAAAGATATAGCAGTGCGTCCAAGCCTTTTAAGAGCAGACTTTGACTGGCCTAAAGCGGACAAACGACGAGAATTTTTACGTGCAAAGCGAAATGCAAAGGGTGGTTTAGACTTATATCCCAACCAAAGTTCGGGCGTATTGACTTCAGCAGTCTGGGGTGATGGTTTGATCGATAACCCTCCTGAGACTGCCATTGCTGCTGGCGATCAGGTCAGTTTTCTCTCTTTCACGGATTTGATGTCATGAAAGTCACACTTCGTTTTTTTTCATCCCTTAGGGAACAACTTGGCTTTGGTGTACTTGAGCATGAAACCCAAGTGAATACGTTGGCGTTATTGCGTGAAGAGTTAATTCAATCGAGCCCTGCATTTTCCCAGGCCTTACTGACTGGAAAGGCAATTCGTATGGCGCTTAACCAAGAAATTTGTGACGACTCAGCTTTATTGACTGACGGTTGTGAGGTTGCTTTCTTTCCTCCCGTCACTGGTGGCTAGTATGTCTTTTGAGGTACGTATTCAAACCGAAGACTTTGATTTAAGCCAAGAGGTTGCCCAACTGCGTTCGAAGCACTCTTCCGTGGGAGCGGTCTGCGTTTTTGTTGGAACAGTTCGAGACAGAAACGGCGGAGACCAAGTTTCAGTCATGGAACTGGAGCATTACCCCGGAATGACTGAAAAGTCTATTGCGCGAATGATGGAGGATGCGCATCAAAGATTTGACATTATTTCCTCTAAAGTAATACATAGAATAGGAATTCTTAATCCATTAGATCAAATTGTCTTGGTTGCAGTGACTTCTGCACACAGAGGTGAAAGTTTTCAAGCCTGTGAATTTTTGATGGATTACTTGAAGACGCAAGCCCCTTTTTGGAAAAAAGAAACAGGACCTCATGGCTCTCACTGGGTGGACGCCAGGATAAGTGATGACCAAGCTCTGGCCAAGTGGGGTATTGTTTCGCAAAACGCCGTTGATAATTAACCGAGCCGTCCCTCCGCCTTGAATTCCTTTTGGGCTGCCTCACCTGAAGTGAACGGTTTAAGTCTTAAAGGATAAAAATGCGGCTCGATAAATTAACCACCAAATTTCAAGAGGCTCTGTCTGATGCACAGTCTTTGGCGCTTGCCAAAGACCAAGCCTATATTGAGCCCTGTCATCTCTTGGCTGCCATGTTGCGTCAAGAGGATGGCCCTCGCTCCTTACTGGTTCGAGCAGGTGTCAATATTGCGGGCTTGCTCAAAGACAGTGAGGAAGCAATCGCCAGGCTTCCTGAAGTGCATGGTCAGGATCAAGTTCAAGTAGGACGTGATTTGGTCATTTTGATGCAAGCTGCAGAAAAAGAGTCGCTGAAAAAAGGCGATCAATTTGTAGCCAGTGAAATGTTTTTATTGGCTTTGGCTGATACCAAGTCCGACATTGGCAATATCGCTCGCAAACACGGCTTAAATCGACAAAACTTTTCCGCAGCTGTTGAGTCTTTAAGAGGGGGCCAAACCGTCAAGTCTGCCGATGAGGAAAGTCAACGCGGTGCATTGAAGAAATACACCTTAGATTTAACGGAAAGAGCACGATTAGGTAAGTTAGACCCTGTTATTGGCCGAGACGATGAAATTCGTCGTGCGATTCAGGTACTGCAAAGACGCAGTAAAAACAACCCCGTGCTCATTGGGGAGCCAGGTGTTGGAAAAACAGCCATCGTTGAAGGCCTTGCTCAGCGTATCGTGGCAGGAGAGGTACCTGACTCGCTTAAAGGCAAACGTGTTTTGTCACTCGACATGGCCTCACTTCTTGCTGGCGCAAAGTTCAGAGGTGATTTTGAGGAAAGGCTTAAAAGCGTTTTAACTGAATTAGCCAAAGACGAGGGTCAAACCATTGTTTTTATCGATGAAATTCATACCATGGTCGGGGCAGGAAAAGCCGAGGGCGCCATGGACGCGGGAAATATGCTCAAACCTGCATTGGCACGTGGCGAGTTGCATTGCGTGGGGGCTACAACACTTGATGAATACAGGCGATTCATTGAAAAGGATGCTGCCCTAGAGCGTCGTTTTCAAAAAATCATTGTTGGAGAGCCTTCTGTTGAAGCCACCATCGCGATTTTGCGTGGTTTGCAAGAAAAATATGAAGTTCACCACGGAGTTGAGATTACTGATCCCGCTATTGTGGCAGCTGCGGAACTCTCTCATCGATACATCACTGACCGTTTTTTGCCAGATAAAGCCATTGATTTGATTGATGAGGCTGCCGCCAAAATCAAAATTGAAATCGACTCCAAACCGGAGGTTATGGACAAATTAGACCGAAGGTTGATTCAGTTAAAGATTGAAAGAGAAGCCGTTCGCAAAGAAAAAGATGATGCATCTCAAAAACGTATGGCCTTGATTGAAGAAGAAATTTTGAAACTTCAAAAAGAATACGCCGATTTGGAAGAAGTCTGGAAGTCGGAGAAAGCACAGGCGCAAGGCGGTGCTGTTATCAAAGAAGAAATTGACCGTACACGTTTTCAAATTGAAGAACTGAAACGCAAAGGTGACTTTAACAAGGTTGCAGAGCTTCAATACGGCAAATTACCCGAGTTAGAAAAGCGCATGAAGGCCGCCAACGCTGTGGATTCCGTTGATGGTCAGGATCACACTATGCGTTTGCTTCGTACACAAGTTGGTGCGGAGGAGATTGCAGAAGTTGTCGCCCGAGCCACAGGTATCCCTGTATCCAAATTGATGCAGGGTGAGCGTGAAAAATTATTACGTATGGAAGAGCGTTTACATGCCAGAGTTGTTGGGCAGGATGAAGCCATTTTGGCTGTGTCCAATGCTATTCGTCGCAGTCGTGCAGGTCTAAGTGACCCATCTCGACCCACAGGATCATTTCTTTTCT
>DAIQOH010000003.1:62310-65196 GCA_036787995.1 Limnohabitans sp.
CGCAGTCGTGCAGGTCTAAGTGACCCATCTCGACCCACAGGATCATTTCTTTTCTTGGGCCCTACCGGCGTTGGCAAAACCGAGCTTTGTAAAGCCCTTGCTGGGTTTTTGTTTGACAGTGAAGACCATTTGGTGCGAATCGATATGAGTGAGTTCATGGAGAAACATTCGGTGAGCAAACTCATTGGTGCACCGCCGGGATACGTTGGCTATGACGAAGGCGGTTACTTGACAGAAATTGTGCGCCGTAATCCTTATTCTGTGATTTTGATGGATGAAATTGAAAAAGCCCACCCGGATGTTTTCAATATTCTTTTACAAGTATTGGATGATGGACGACTGACTGATGGACAAGGTCGAACTGTAGATTTCAAAAATGCAGTCATTGCTATGACCTCTAATATTGGATCGCAATTGATACAAAAGATGGCCGGAGCTGATTATTTGGACGTTAAGGAGGCTGTTTGGGATGAATTGAAAAACCATTTCAGACCAGAATTCTTAAACCGAATTGACGAAACGGTTGTATTTCATTCCTTGGACGCAGCCCATATTGCCAAGATCGCAGACATTCAACTCAAAGTTCTTTCAGATCGACTGTCCCGAATGGATTTGGTTATGGAAGTTTCCGCAGGTGCTTTGGAGGAATTGGCTAAAGTGGGTTTTGATCCTGTATTCGGCGCAAGACCACTTAAAAGAGCTATACAGCAGCGTATTGAAAATCCTCTCTCCAAAATGCTACTGGAAGGAAAGTTTGTTCCACATGACACTGTCTATGTAAAAGTAGACCCCATACTCTCGCCTGGCGAGTTCATGTTTACAAAAACCTAAGTTAGAAGTAAAAAAAGTTTGATCACAAAAAAGGCCGCTAACGCGGCCTTTTGAGTTTGCTTATAAAAACCTTATGAAAGGTGCTTACCAATCAAACTTGCAAGTTCAAACATGGTGACTTGAGACTTGCCAAACACGGCTTTGAGTTTGTCGTCTGCATTGATATTGCGCTTGTTGACTTTGTCTTGCAATGCGTGCTTCTTGATGTATGTCCACAATTTGCTGACAACTTCCGTGCGAGCCAAAGGGGTAGAACCAACAACGGCAGCTAAGGCTGCACTAGGGGTCAGGGGTTTCATGAAAGCTGCATTGGGCGTACGTTTTTTAGCTGGCGCTTTCTTAACAGCCTTTTTTGCGACTGCTTTTTTAGCTGGCGCTTTTTTTGCTGTAACTTTTTTGGCTACAGGTTTTTTTAATGCTGCTTTTTTTGCAGGTGCTTTCTTTGCTGCTACTTTTTTTGCGACAGGCTTTTTAGCAGGCGCTTTTTTAGCAGGAGATTTTTTTGCAGCTGTTTTTTTTGCTGCTTTCTTTGCAGTTGCCATTTTCATTTTCCTTCTAGAAGTGAGTGAAATGCCGCTAGCTTGTTGCTTTTGTCGGCAGTTCGTATCGTAATTGAGAAATCCCCTTTTTTTTCACTCGTTATTCTTCTTTTCACTCGAGAGTTGTTGTTTTTCAATACTGTTTTTTTATTTTTCACCCCTCTTTTTCTTGCGCATTATTTTCTATCTATGTAAATTTACTTTTTACAATATGAAATTACATTTTTAATGTATTGTTTTATATATATAATATATATTCCATATATAAGACATAAGAGCTTTAAAAACTCTTATATAAGACATATAATTCAATCTTCAAACTTTTTTTTCAAAAACCATCATTGGAGTTAGCCATGCCACAAAACATCACAGAGCAATTAAGCCGTGACCAACAGATTACCGCCCTCGAAAAGGACTGGGCAACCAACCCTCGTTGGAAAGGTATCAAGCGGGGCTACAGTGCAGCCGATGTGGTGCGTTTGCGCGGATCTTTTCCTATCGAATACACATTGTCTCGACGTGGTGCTGAAAAGCTTTGGGACTTGGTGAATAACGAACCTTATGTCAATTGTTTGGGTGCATTGACCGGTGGTCAGGCCATGCAGCAAGTGAAAGCGGGTATCAAAGCTATTTATCTTTCTGGCTGGCAAGTTGCTGCTGACAACAATTCGTATGCATCTATGTACCCTGACCAGTCTTTATACCCCGTGGACTCAGTGCCTACGGTGGTTGAGCGCATCAATAATACCTTTCGACGTGCCGATGAAATTCAATGGTCTAAGGGCGTCAATCCCTCTGATAAAGCCTATATAGATTACTTCGCTCCTATCGTTGCGGACGCAGAGGCGGGCTTTGGTGGCGTATTGAATGCATTTGAGTTGATGAAAGCCATGATCCGCGCAGGTGCAGGTGGTGTGCATTTCGAAGATCAATTGGCTTCAGTTAAAAAATGCGGTCACATGGGTGGAAAAGTGTTGGTACCTACCGCTGAAGCAGTTCAAAAATTGGTTGCTGCGCGCATGGCCGCAGATGTGTGTGGTGTTCCTACATTGGTTATTGCGCGTACAGACGCTGAAGCGGCCGATTTACTGACCAGCGATTACGATGCTAACGACAAGCCTTTCATCACGGGTGAGCGTACAGCTGAAGGTTTTTACAAAACCAAAAAAGGCATGGACCAAGCCGTTTCACGTGCGATTGCTTATGCGCATTACGCCGACTTGGTGTGGTGCGAAACAGGAACGCCTGATCTGGAGTTTGCCCGTAAATTTGCTGAGGCTGTTCACAAGGTCCATCCCGGTAAATTGCTGGCTTACAACTGTTCACCCTCATTCAATTGGAAGAAAAATCTCGATGATGCAACCATCGCTAAATTTCAACGTGAACTGGGCGCCATGGGTTACAAATACCAGTTCATTACTTTGGCGGGTATACATTCGATGTGGTTCAATATGTTCGACTTGGCACAAGACTATGCAGCTCGTGGCATGTCTGCTTATGTGGAGAAAGTTCAAGA
>DAIQOH010000003.1:65296-71132 GCA_036787995.1 Limnohabitans sp.
ATGCAAGCATGTAAGCGCGGTTCTCACCGCGCTTTTGTTTTACTTTCATGGCCCATTGATAACTAACCTATGCTCCAAATTACTTTACCTGATGGCTCTCTTCGCGAATACGCAGGCCCTTTATCCGTTGCTGATGTAGCGCTCTCTATTGGCGCAGGCTTGGCTAAAGCGGCTTTGGCGGGTAATGTGGATGGCAAATTAGTTGATACCAGTTACGTCATTCACGAGAATACCCGTTTGGCCATAGTGACTGCAAAAGATGCTCTAGGCTTAGAGGTTATTCGACATTCCACAGCCCATTTGCTCGCTTATGCGGTGAAGTCTTTATTTCCAGAGGCGCAAGTCACTATCGGGCCAGTGATTGATAACGGGTTTTATTACGATTTTTCATACAGCCGTGCTTTTACCCCCGATGACTTGCAAGCAATTGAAAAGAGAATGGCTGAGTTGGCTGCCAAGGACGAAGTCGTTACGCGACAAGTGATGCCAAGAGACCAAGCGGTTGATTTTTTTAAAAAACAAGGCGAACTCTACAAAGCAGAAATCATCGCTTCCATACCCGCTGCTGAAGATGTGTCGCTCTACAGCGAAGGTGGCTTTACCGATTTGTGTCGTGGGCCGCATGTGCCCAGCACTGGCAAGCTTAAACACTTTAAGCTAATGAAGGTTGCTGGTGCTTACTGGCGAGGCGACCACCGCAACGAAATGCTTCAGCGCATTTATGGCACTGCTTGGGCTAGCAAAGAGGATTTACAGCAGTACCTCACAATGTTGGAGGAAGCTGAAAAGCGCGATCACCGTAAATTGGGTCGCGAACTGGATCTGTTCCATATTGATGAACATTCGCCTGGAACTGTTTTTTGGCATCCCAAAGGTTGGACGCTTTGGCAAGAGGTTGAGCAATACATGCGTCAGGTTTACCGTGATAACGGTTACTCAGAGGTCAAGGGCCCGCAGATTCTTGATCAAGGTTTGTGGGAGAAGACAGGGCACTGGGACAAATACCGTGAAAACATGTTTGTAACTGAATCTGAAAAACGAGATTACGCTCTTAAACCCATGAATTGTCCCGGTCATTTGATCATTTTCAATCAAGGCATAAAGAGTTACAGAGACTTACCTCTTCGGTTTGGTGAGTTTGGTCAGTGTCATCGCAATGAGCCTTCTGGGGGCTTGCACGGCATCATGCGTGTCAGAGCATTTACCCAAGATGATGGCCATATTTTTTGTACTGAAGAGCAAATTCAGTCAGAGGTGATTGCTTTCACTGCTTTGTTACAAAAGGTCTATAAAGATTTCGGCTACACCGACATCATTTACAAACTGTCAACCCGGCCTGAAAAACGTATTGGTTCAGAAGAAAGTTGGGACAGGGCAGAACATGCCCTAGCAGAGGGTTTGCGTGCATCAGGTTGCGATTTCCAATATCTCCCAGGGGAGGGTGCGTTTTATGGCCCCAAAATCGAATACACCCTTAAAGACGCTATAGGACGTGAATGGCAGTGCGGCACCATGCAAGTCGATCCCAATATGCCTGAGCGACTGGGGGCAGAGTATGTCGGTGAAGATGGTGCGCGTCACCGTCCCATCATGTTGCACCGAGCTATTGTGGGAAGTCTAGAGAGATTCATCGGAATTTTGATTGAGCAGCATGCTGGCGCCTTGCCCGTTTGGTTAGCGCCTGTTCAGGTTGCGGTGCTCAATATCACCGATTCACAAGCTGATTATGTGCAAGATGTAGTCAAAAAGCTGAAAAATCAAGGATTTAGGGTTATCCAAGACCTTAAAAACGAGAAGATTACGTATAAAATACGAGAGCATTCAATGCAAAAGCTGCCTTACATACTTGTCATGGGTGATAAGGAGAAAGCAGCAGGTACCGTCGCAGTGCGCGCCCGAGGCAATGTAGACCTTGGGGTTATGCCACTCGAAGCATTCACTGAAAAGTTGGCTTCGGACATTGCCGCCAAACTTTGATATCACTGGTTGACATCATGCTTGGTCGTCGAAAGCGCGACGGAGTTTTACTGTTCCTTTTTGGAACAGGTTTTTTTGAAGGATTGAACCATCGCTACTGAATTCCGCGATCGCCGACAACGCGAGGAACGCAAACACCGCCTGAACAGAGAAATCATGGCCCCCGAAGTCCGCGTGAGCGGTCCCAACAATGAACCCATAGGGGTGCTTAGCTTGGCTGAAGCATTGCGAATGGCAGGGGAGCTCGATGTCGATTTGGTAGAAATTTCTCCCACTGCAGTCCCCCCAGTTTGTCGACTGATGGACTACGGTAAGTTCAAATACCAAGAACAAAAAAAGGCGGCAGAGGCCAAGTCCAAACAAAAGGTGATTGAGGTTAAGGAAATCAAATTCCGACCTGGTACGGATGATGGCGACTACAACATCAAACTGCGCAATATCAAAAGGTTTCTGGATGAGGGCGATAAATGCAAAATCACTTTGCGTTTTCGGGGTCGAGAAATCACCCACCAAGAAATTGGTATGGCGTTGTTACAAAGAATTCGGGATGAGCTTGCTGACCTGATTGTGGTTGAGCAGTTTCCCAAACTAGAGGGCCGTCAAATGATCATGATGATTGCCCCAGGGAAGAAGAAAACGGGTGGCGTGACCAAACCCGCGGTAGACGTTGTTCAAACAGCTGATGCCTAAAAGGTCGCGCAAACAAGTGTCTCGGGGCTAACAAGTCTGCGTCAGTTGCGCAGCGCCTCACGAGCACAAACAAAAAGGAGCATTCAATGCCCAAAATGAAGACCAAAAGCAGCGCCAAAAAGCGCTTTCGTGTTCGTCCAGGTGGTACCGTCAAGCGCGGTCAAGCCTTTAAGCGTCACATCCTGACCAAGAAAACCACCAAAAACAAACGTCATTTGCGTGGTCCTACAGGTGTGCATGAAACCAATATGGGTCACATGGCGCAAATGCTGCCCATGGCTGGCTTGTAATCAACGGACGAACAAGGAGAACTCACTATGCCTCGCGTTAAACGTGGTGTCACGGCCAGAGCCAGACACAAAAAAGTTTTAGCCCTTGCCAAAGGTTTCCGCGGTCGTCGCGGTAATGTTTACCGTATTGCCAAGCAAGCGGTGATGAAGGCGGGCCAATATGCCTACCGAGATCGTCGTGCGAAAAAACGTGTATTCCGTCAATTATGGATTGCGCGTATCAATGCGGCTTCACGTGAATTTGGTTTGACATACAGCCAATTTGCCAATGGTCTTCGCAAAGCTGCTATTGAAATTGACCGCAAAATGCTTGCTGATTTAGCAGTCCACGACAAGGCAGCCTTTGGACACATCGTCGATCAAGTTAAAGCACGTTTAGCTGCCTGAACCGGTTGCGCTGCCCATCTTTTTGAGTTGGGTGACATGTTGGCCAAGGGATTGAAGCGTGATACAGCTTCAATCCCTTTTTCATTTCAAACGTGAGACGATATGAACGAGCTAGATACCCTGGTGCAGCAAGCCCAAGATCTCTTTGCCCTTTGTGATTCTGCGGCCGAGTTGGAAAATGCCAAGGCACAATTCTTAGGTAAGTCTGGACGTATTTCAGACATGATGAAGGGTTTATCCCAACTCGATTTGGAAGCCAAAAAATCACAAGGCGCTTTGATTAATGCAGCCAAGCAATCTATAGAACAAGCCTTGAATGGCAAACGTCAAGCGCTAGCCGATGCAGAATTGAACAAGCAACTCCAAGCTGAAAAGCTTGATGTCACATTGCCAAGTGGCTTGCGCAGCCAAGGTGGTTTACATCCAGTCAGTCTGAGCTTGGAGCGAATTGAATTGATTTTTGCCTCCATGGGTTTTTCTGTGGCGCAAGGTCCTGAAATTGAAAGTGACTGGTTCAATTTCACAGCCTTGAATACCCCCGAAGATCATCCAGCCCGCTCTATGCATGACACTTTTTATGTGGAAGGTGGTCATTTATTGCGCACGCATACCAGTCCTATGCAAATACGCCATGCCATGGCGCATGTGCAAGCGCACCAAAAAAGCATTAAGGCGGGCAATGGAATGCCAGAAATCAGAGTGATTGCCCCCGGACGTACCTACCGTGTGGACAGTGATGCCACCCATTCACCTATGTTTCACCAGTGTGAAGGTTTATGGATTGGTGAAAACATCAGCTTCAAAGATTTGAAGGTAGTTTTCACCGATTTTTGCAAAACATTTTTTGAAAACGACGCTTTGGTGCTTCGTTTCAGACCCAGTTTTTTCCCTTTCACAGAGCCCAGTGCGGAGATAGACATCCAATTTCCCAGTGGCCCTTTGGCAGGACGTTGGTTAGAAGTGGCAGGTTCAGGGCAGGTACACCCCAATGTGGTTCGCAACATGGGCTTAGACCCAGAGCATTACATCGGTTTTGCTTTTGGTATGGGGCCTGATCGCTTAACCATGCTTCGCTATGGCGTGAATGATTTACGTTTGTTTTTCGATGGTGATATTCGTTTTCTCAGCCAATTCCGTTGATATGACCAAGGTATAGCTATGCAGTTCCCAGAATCTTGGTTACGTGAATTTTGTAACCCTCCCATCAGTACCCAGCAACTGGCTGATACCTTGACCATGGCCGGTCTGGAGGTGGAAGAGATGCACAGTGTTGCACCCCCCTTCAGCAAAGTCGTGGTGGGGCTTATTACTGCTGCAGAGCAGCACCCGAATGCGGATCGCCTGCGTGTGTGTCAAGTGGAGGTTGGACAAGCACAGCCACTTTCCATCGTGTGTGGTGCACCCAACGCTCGGGTGGGAATCAAAGTGCCCTGCGCTTTGGTAGGTGCAGAGTTACCTCCTGCCGAGGACGGCAAACCTTTTTTAATCAAACTGGGCCAATTGCGTGGCGTGGAAAGCCAAGGCATGCTGTGTTCTGCCAAAGAACTGCATATTTCGCAAGAAGGTACCGGATTGTTAGAACTCTCTGCGGAGGCTCATGTCGGTCAAGATATCCGTGCGCATTTGCAATTAGATGACACTTTGTTCACCCTCAAGCTCACACCCAATTTGGCGCATTGCTTGAGTGTCTACGGTATTGCGCGTGAGCTATCCGCTCTGACGGGTGCCCCTTTGCGCCAAGTTGCATTCCCTTCGGTCACTGTAAACACCCAAGAGGTTTTGCCAGTTCACGTTGAGGCTAAAGATTTGTGTGGTCGTTTCAGTGGACGTGTGCTTAAAAACGTCAATACCAAAGCCAGTACACCTGCTTGGATGGTTGAACGTCTGGCCCGTTGCGGCCAACGCAGTGTCAGCCCTTTGGTCGATATTTCCAATTACGTGATGTTTGAGTTGGGTCGGCCTTCCCATATTTTTGATCTCGACAAAATTCACCAAGGACTGGTTGTGCGCTGGGGAAAACCCGGCGAGAGCCTCAAACTGTTGAATGGCAATACGGTGGAGCTAGATGCGAAGGTTGGCGTTATTGCTGATGCTAGCCAAGTAGAGTCATTGGCGGGCATCATGGGTGGGGATGCCACAGCTGTATCAGATGACACGTGCAATATTTACATTGAAGCTGCTTTTTGGTGGCCTCAAGCAGTAGCTGGACGCTCCAGGCGTTTCAATTTTTCAACGGATGCGGGACACCGTTTTGAGCGTGGCGTCGATCCAGAACTCACCATAGAACACATTGAACGTATCACCCAATTGGTTTTGGATATTTGCGGCACCCCCGAAAGTCAAGTGGGACAAATAGACGACCATCAAGTCAACATGCCTGTTCGCAAGCCAGTGGCTATGCGAGTTGCGCGGGCTAACAAAGTTTTAGGTGTGAACTTATCGCAGCAACGTATGGCAGATGCCTTGAAAGGTTTGGGTCTTGCGGTGAGCGA
>DAIQOH010000003.1:71232-76497 GCA_036787995.1 Limnohabitans sp.
TATCGCAGCAACGTATGGCAGATGCCTTGAAAGGTTTGGGTCTTGCGGTGAGCGAGACTCCAGGGGTCATCACTGTGACGCCACCTAGCTTCAGATTTGATATCACGATCGAAGAAGATCTGATTGAAGAAGTCGCCCGTATGGTGGGCTTTGATCAACTACCCTCTACGGCCCCGCTTGCCCCCATCACGCCCCACCTGATTCCCGAGAACCAAAGACACCCATTTGCTCTGCGTCGCAGTCTTGCGGCTTTGGGTTACCAAGAGACCATCAACTTCAGCTTTGTCGATGCGCAGTGGGAAACTGATTTGGCAGGTAATACGGATCCTGTTCAATTGCTCAATCCGATTGCCAGCCATATGAATGTCATGCGCTCATCGTTGATAGGGTCATTGCTGCAGGTGGTCAAATTCAACGCGGATCGCAAAGCTCCTCGTGTGCGTGTTTTTGAGATGGGACGCGTCTTCCATAAAAACCCTCATGTGGAGGACAGCTTGCAATCCGTCAAAGGCCTGGACCAACCGATGATGTTGGCTGGCATGGTTTGGGGATCTGTCAATACGTTGGGCTGGAATACTGACAAAAAAACCGCTGATTTTTTTGATGTGAAAGCCGATGTTGAAGCCTTGTTTGCACCCCGTCAACTTCAATTTGAAGCTGCCGATCATCCTGCTTTGCACCCTGGACGCTGCGCTCGCATTTCGGTGAATGGACAAGCTGTTGGCTGGTTGGGCGAATTACATCCCAAGTGGCGTCAGCAATGGGAGTTACCCCAGGCCCCATTGGTTTTTGAAATACAGCTAAACGCTTTGTTAGAGCGTCCTGTCCCCGTGGCAAGCCCTGTGCCAAAGTTACAAGCGGTTGAAAGAGATATTGCGGTGGTGGTGAAAGAAGATACCAGTCACCAAGCGTTAATGAATTGCATCCAATCTGCACCGACACAAGGTTTGCTGCAAGAAGCGGTACTCTTTGATCTTTACCGTCCAACCAAAGAAGGCGGCAGTGTTGCCATGGATGAAAAAAGTTTGGCCGTTCGCCTGACCATACAGAGTATCGACACCACACTGACGGATACTGAGATTGAGCAAGTGGTTCAATCTGTGGTGAAACATTTGTCCCAACAACTTAACGCCCGTTTGCGTACCTGAAGGAGAGAGTGGTATGGAAATTTCTTTTGAGAGTTTAGAAACACCTGCCTTGACTAAAGCGCAATTGGCTGAACTTTTGTTTGACCAAATTGGCTTGAATAAGCGTGAATCCAAGGACATGATTGACGCTTTCTTCGATTTGATCTCACAAAAATTGGTGGATGGGGAAGACGTCAAAATCTCCGGTTTCGGTAACTTTCAGATACGTACAAAGGCTGCTAGACCAGGACGCAATCCGCGTACAGGCGAATCCATTCCCATTGAGGCACGCCGCGTTGTGACTTTTCATGCCAGTCACAAACTTAAAGAGCATATTCAAGGCACTTCTGGAGAAGATGCCGAATAAAGTACACATCTCAGTTGAAGCATGCGCAGCAAATGTCCAAACAGGGGCAAAAATCGCCGCTATATAGTCCTTATTTATGAACTGAGCGGCTATATTTTCGCAATATCATGCCGATTAAGCTTAACTTGTTAGACGACTTCGTGTAACCTCTGCCTTCCCTTTTTGAATGACTGTAACCATGGAGAGTTCTCTCCCATCAATTCCAGCAAAACGCTACTTCACCATTGGTGAGGTCAGCGAGTTATGTGGTGTTAAACCGCATGTGCTTCGCTATTGGGAACAGGAATTCACACAATTACGACCCATGAAGCGTCGTGGTAACCGGCGTTATTACCAACACCATGAGGTGCTGATGATTCGCCGTATCCGCGACCTTTTGTATGAGCAAGGTTTCACCATCAGTGGTGCGCGAAACAAATTACAAGAGTTGGTGCAACAAGAGCGTGATAAAAAACGTGCTGGTGAGGTGATGTTGCAAGGTCTTGACGATTTAGAAGACAACTTATCTTTAGGCGACTCTCGCCTTGAAGACAATTGGCAACTCACCTCTGCAGACAACGATGCCAGTAATCTCCAGTTACTGCGTCGCGAATTGTTCGAAATTCGAGACTTGCTGAACTGAATCTCGCTTCAGCGAGGCTATAATTCATCTATTCGGCGTGTAGCGCAGCCTGGTAGCGCACTTGCATGGGGTGCAAGGGGTCGCGAGTTCGAATCCCGCCACGCCGACCATGATTGACAAGGGTTAGTAGCTTTTAGCTGCTAACCCTTTTGTCTTTATCAGCGTGAAGATGTGATCGTAATCATTTTCTTGTCTGCCAGGGTTTGGAGTTGTTCAGGGGAGAGGGCCCTGAGTTGGTTGATATCCATGGAGGCGACCTGTGTTTTGGTGAGTCCAGTGAGCTGATCGGGGTTGAGCAGACGTAAGACGGTGTTGAGTTGTTGTGTATTGAGTTGAGCGATTTGTTGTGGGCTGATGGACTGCAGCTGGGTGTTGCTCATGGCCACGAGTTGGGCGGGGTTGATGGCGGCAAGCTGAGCGGGGCTGAAGGTTTGCAGCTGGCTGGCGGAGAGGGCGGCGAGTTGCTGGGCGTTGATGGAGGCGATTTGGGCGTTACTCAAAGCATTGAGTTGGGTTTCACCCATGGCGGCGATGGCTTGGGGGGTAAGGACAGCAAACTGTGTTCGGGTGAGGGCCTCGATTTGGGGTTTGCTTAGCAGGCCAAACAGGCTGGGTGTCAATGCGGTGATTTGGTTGGGTGTCAGGGCTTGCAACTGCGTGGGCGAGAGGGCATCTAGCTGGGCGAAGTTCAGCACCGCGACTTGGCTCTCTTGCAGCGCTTGGAGCTGCTTGACTTGCAATGCAGCCACTTGTGCTGGACTCAAAGCCGCTACCTGCGCTTGGTTCAGCGCCAAGACTTGCTCGGGGCGCAAGGCGCTGATCTGGGCCTTGCTTAAAGCCGCAATTTGGCCCGGCACCATGGCGTTGATCTGCGCTTGGTTCAGGCTTTGCAGCTGAGGCGCTTTGAGTAAGCTGATTTGATCGGGCGTGAGCACCGACAGCTGTGCGGGGCTGAGGGTAGCGACTTGCAGCGGATTGAGGTTGGCGACCTGCTCTGGGGTCAAGGCTTGGAGCTGTGCTTTGGAGAGGGCTTGTACCTGTGCGCTCAGCAGCGAGGCGGTTTGCTGCACCGCTAGCGCCTTGATTTGCTCGGGCGAGAGCATGGCCACCACCGAGGTGCTGAGCGACTGCACTTGTGTAGGCGACAAGGCTTTGAGCTGAGCTGGGGTAAACACCGCGACTTGGCTGGGCTGCAGGTTTTGTACGAAGGGGGTGTCTAGGCTGGCCAAGACGGTGGGCGAGATGGCCGCGATTTGCTCAGGCGTCAGGCTTTGTAACTGGGACAGGCTTAAGGCGCTGATTTGCGCCTTGTTCCAAGACTTGATTTGCACATCACTGACCAAACGCAGTTGCTGGGGCGTGAGCACGGTGAGTTTGTCGGGCGTGACCTCAGCAGGTGTGAGATCGTTCAAGCGCTTTGCAATGGAGAGGTCTGCAGCGGTGATGGGTTGGGGCACCAACAAGGGGTTGTTAAACGCTTGGCGCTGCTCGGGGGTGAGCAAAGCGAGTTGATCGATCAACAAGGCCTGTTGTTGACGGGGGCTGAGCAAAGCGATTTGGTCTGCACGCAAAGCAGCAAGCTGTTTGTCGCTCAAGGCGGCGAGTTGCAGGTTTTGCAGTTCGACGATTTGGCTAGCGGTCAAGGCTTTGAGCTGATCGCTTTGCAATGCGGCGATTTGGTAGGGCAGCAACACCCGCAACTGCGATTTGCTCAGTTGGGCCACAAACTCGGGGGCGAGCGAAGCGATTTGCACGGTTGAGAGCGACTGCAACTGCAAAGGGTTAAGCAAGGGCACCTCGGTCACCGTCAGCTTGGCCACTTGTTGCGGGGTCAACGCCTGCACCTGCTCGCTGGTGAGCGACTTCAAGGCCACGCGCAGTTTGTCGCTGCTGAGGGCGGCCACCTGCACGGGCAGCAGGGTCTGTACCTGCTCGGACTTCAAGCGCTGTATCTGCACCGAGGTGAGCACACTCAGCTGTGTGCTGCTAAGCGCTTGGAGTTGCTCGGTGGTGAGTTGGGTGATTTGGTTGGTGGAAAGCATGGCCATTTGGCTTTCGCTCAAGGCGGCGAGTTGCTGGGGCTTGATGCAAGTGATCTTGCTGCTGACCAAGGCTTTGAAGACGGCAGGGGGGAGGTCAGCGATTTGTTGTGCGCTGAGGGCTTTGAACTGGTTGCAACTTAGGCACTGCAACTGGCTCTTGTCCAGCGAGGTGAGTTGGGCGTTGGAGAGCGCGACCATTTGGGTGGTTGTCAAGGCTTGAAGCTGGCTCTCACGCAGCTTGCTGAGCGTTGCGGGTGTGAGAGCCGTCAGTTGTGAGGGAGTGAGCGAGGCGATTTGCGCCTCGTTCAAGGAGGTCAACTGTGCGCTGCTCAAGGCCTGGACTTGGCTGAGCTTCAAAGCCGAGACTTGTGTGGGGGTGAGGGCGTTGAGCTGGGCGGTGGAGAGGGCTTGGAGTTGCTCCGGGGTTAAGGCAGCAACATGGCTGGTGCTGAGTGAGCGCAGTTGGCTGGCACTCAGAGACTGGAACTGTGCGGGGGTGAGGTTAGCGACTTGCGCGGGGTTCAGCGTCGAGAAGTTGGCAGGGGAGATGGCTTGCAACTGCGCTGGGGTGAGCTGGGGCATTTGCGCGTTGGCGATGACGGTCAAGCCCACCTTGGCCAAGTCAGCGGTGCGTGCCGTGTTGGCAGCGCTGACAGGCGCAGATGTGGACAAAGCGGTGGAGGAGGCCACAGGTGTGTTGCTGGTGGACTTGTCCAGCGCATCGCTGGTGAGAACATTGAGTTGCTCAGGCGTCATCGCCGCAAACTGCTGCACCGTCAACATCCCCAATTGGCGACTGCTTAAACCCCCTAACTGCTCAGGCGTTAAACCACGAATTTGGTCGTTGGTCAATGAGGCAAATTGGGCGGGCGAGAGGCTTGCAATCATCGCGGGTGTGAGCACCGCCATTTGGGCTTGGTTCAGATTCAAAGGTGTTCGGCTGATGTCGGGGTAATTTATCGCTGCCGTGGTTTTTAGTGTGCTTGGCAGGGTGTAATTGGAAGCAAGTCCACCGTTGTTGCCATCGCTGACAGTGATGCCTGTTACGTTGACAGTTTTGCTTTTACCAATTGAGGAGGTATCGAATTGAGCTACCGCCCCTGTGGT
>DAIQOH010000004.1:0-38815 GCA_036787995.1 Limnohabitans sp.
CGAACAAGGCCTGGCGGCCAAGTACACCTTCCCTTGCATTTCGACCTTGGAGTTAAATGGTAAGCGTGGCGTACGTTAATTTGACTAAGCTTCAGAGTCTGACAAAGCTTGCCTACATCGGGCTACACACTAGGAGACAAACCATGCAAGACATCGTGATCGTGGCGGCTGCGCGTACAGCTGTGGGCAAATTTGGCGGCAGTCTGTCCAAATTGAGTGCAACTGAGCTGGGAGGCCTGATCATCAAAGATGTCGTGGCGAGGTCTGGCATTGACCCCGCTTTGGTAGGCGAGGTCATCATGGGTCAGGTGCTTGCTGCGGGTGCAGGGCAAAACCCTGCTCGCCAAGCCTTGATGATGGGCGGCATTCCCAAAGAAGTGCCAGGGCTCACCATCAATGCTGTTTGCGGCTCTGGCCTCAAAGCCGTGATGTTGGCGGCCCAAGCCGTGGCATGGGGCGACAGCGACATCGTCATTGCTGGCGGCCAAGAAAACATGAGTGCAGCACCCCATGTGCTGCCCCATTCCCGCGACGGTCAACGCATGGGCGATTGGAAACTGATAGACAGCATGATCGTTGACGGTCTGTGGGATGTTTATAACCAGTACCACATGGGTATCACGGCTGAAAACGTCGCCAAGCAAAACAACATCACCCGCGATATGCAAGATGCTTTGGCACTGGCCAGTCAGCAAAAAGCCGCTGCCGCCCAAGCCGCAGGCAAGTTCAAGGACGAAATCACCCCTGTGATGTTGCCCCAGAAAAAAGGCGATCCTGTGGTGTTTGACCATGATGAATTCATCAATCTCAAAACCAATGCCGAGGCTTTGGCAGGCTTGCGACCTGCTTTTGACAAAGCGGGCAGCGTAACGGCGGGCAACGCCTCTGGCATCAACGATGGCGCTGCCGCTGTGATGGTCATGTCGGCTGCCAAAGCCCAAGCTTTGGGGTTAACGCCATTAGGGCGTATTGCTTCTTTCGCCACTACCGGCCTTGATCCCGCCACCATGGGCATGGGTCCTGTGCCGGCTTCTCGCAAAGCCTTAGAGCGTGCAGGTTGGAAGGCCTCGGATGTGGACTTGTTTGAATTAAACGAAGCGTTTGCCGCACAATCATGTGCTGTCAATCAAGCTTTGGACATCGATCCTAAGCGAGTTAACGTGAACGGCGGCGCCATTGCGATTGGTCACCCGATTGGTGCGTCTGGCTGCCGCATTTTGGTCACCTTGCTGCATGAAATGCAGCGCAGCGGCGCCAAAAAAGGCTTGGCCGCCTTGTGTATCGGTGGCGGCATGGGGGTGTCACTGACGATAGAGCGCTAAGCCGCAAAGGCCAGACAGCTCAGCCCTGGCATTGCTTTTTGTAGTCCGCTACATCCTTGGGTAAGGTGCCGTCCTCTGGCCTTGCATCCAAGGATTCACAGTTTTTAAATACTTTTTTACAGTAATCCAGTTCGCGCATGGGGTTACCAAACTCTTTGGCCAAACAGGCTTGGTGCTTGGTCTCGCACTGGTTAGCCTTACGAATGTCAGTTTGCAATTTGCTTTCCCAGTCCTCACACGACATGCTGTGGCCGACCGTGCTGACGCCCATACACGTTAGGATGAACATAAGTGACTTGGTTTTCATGGCATTGCTTTCATAATGCTGGGTTTCAAAAATTGTTCACTTGAAGAATGGAATAACGCCCATGAAGCTATCGCATCCTGTTGACCTACTGATTCGTCAAGCCCTGGTGTTTGATGGTAGCTTGAGTGAGCCTCAAATGAAAGATGTGGCGGTATTCCAAGGTCGCATTGTGGCGCTGGAAGATGCTTTACAAGTCCAAGCCAAGCAAACCATCGAGGCCCAGGGCTTGGCTTTGATGCCTGGCATCATCGATTCGCATACCCATTTCGATGCCCAAATCACGTGGGACTCGTATGTGCGTCCATCCCCAGCCATGGGCGTCACCACCGCTGTGATTGGCAACTGCGGTTTCACCATCGCCCCCTGTCGACCGCAAGACCGTGAGTTGACCATGCGCAACCTCACCCAAGTAGAGGGCATGTCGCTCGAGGTTCTCAAGCAAGGTATCGATTGGAATTTTGAAACCTTCCCTGAATACATGGCCATGCTCAAGAAAAAAGGCTGTGCCATCAACATTGCCGCTTATGTGGGCCACTCCTCGGTTCGCACATGGGTGATGGGCGAGCAAGCAAATAAACGTGAGGCCACGCCTGAGGAAATTGACGCCATGGCCGCACTGGTGAAAGAAGCCATGGCCGCTGGCGCGGTGGGTTTTGCCACAAGCACCAGTCCTGCGCATAACGGTGAGGGTGGTTTTCCCATGCCCTCACGCTTGGCCAGTGATGAAGAAATGATGCAACTCACGCTTGCCATGGCAAGCCACGGGCGTGGCGTTTACATGGTGACAAAGGGTGGGCAGATGCCCATGTCGTTTTTGCAGTCGCTGGCAAAAAGCAGTGGCCGACCGGTGATGGTGGCAGCTTTGCTACACAACAGTACCAACCCTCAAGCGGTATTCAACGACATGGCTGCCATTGCCCAAGCCAACGCACAAGGCGTGCCCATGATTGGCCAAGTGTCTTGCTGTCCTTTGACCATGGATTTCACCTTTGCCTCTGCTTACCCTGTGGAGGGCTTGGTTAGCTGGCGCCCTGCCATGGGTTTGTCCCATGATGCATTAAAAGCCTGCCTAAGCAACTCAACATTTCGCCAAACCGTAAAAGATGATTTGGCGCAAACCGCGACCTTCCGTTTGTTCAACAATGAGTGGGACAAGGTGCATGTGGTGCAAGTCGCATTGGTGGAGCACCAAGCTTATGAGCAAAAAAGTGTGGCTGAACTGGCGCATTCACTCGGGCAAGACCCTTTGGACTTTGCACTCGATTTGGCGCTGAAAGAAGATTTGCAAACGGTTTTCACAGCGCAGTTGTTGAACAGCGATACACAAGCCGTGGGGCAGTTGCTGAACGATCCCCACAGCTTGGTTTCGCTCAGCGATGCGGGTGCGCATTTGACTTTCTTCAATGACGCTGGTTTTGGCTTGCACCTTTTGGGTCACTGGGCCAGAGATTTAGGCCTGATGACCATGACCCAAGCGGTTCACAAATTGACTGCGCAACCCGCCAAAGTGTTGGGCTTGAAAGACCGAGGCTTGGTGCGTACCGGCTATGCCGCCGACTTGATGCTGTTCGACCCCCAAACCGTTGGGCGTGGCCCAAAGCACCGCGTGTTTGATTTACCAGGTGGGGCAGCGCGTCTCAATACACTGGCCACCGGCGTGCATGGGGTATGGGTCAATGGCCAATTGATTGCTGACCACAATGGTTTACACGATACATCCGAATTGGCAGGTCAATTGCTGACTGAATTTACCTGAACCTCCTCCCATGCGCATACTGCTGATAGAAGACGAACCCAAGATCGCATCATTTGTGAGCCAAGGGCTGCGTGCAGCAGGCATGGCAGTCGAACATATAGACAACGGCTTGGATGGTCTGCAAGCCGTTCTTCAGGCACAGCATGATTTGGTGGTGCTAGACATCATGCTGCCAGGCATGGATGGTTTTGAGTTATTGCAAAAAATCAGACCCATGGGTATTGCTACGCCTATCATCGTTTTAAGCGCCAAGACCGATTTGCAAGATCGATTGCAAGGCTTTGATTTGGGTGCTGATGATTATTTGGCCAAGCCATTTTTCATTGAAGAACTGATTGCGCGTATTCGCTCTTTGTTAGGTCGTAATGCCAGCCACAACGAAGATATTTTCAGTGTTGCTGGCATCACATTGAATCGACTTACACGCAAAGCCGATTGGCAAGACCAAAGTGCGGTGCTCAGCCAACGTGAATTCATGCTGCTTGACTATTTGATGCGCTCGCCAGGCTATATTTTTTCACGCAAACAAATACTTCAGCATGTTTGGAATTTCAATTTTGACCCGCAAACCAATGTGGTCGATGTGTGTGTGCAGCGCATTCGAAAGAAGTTGATTTCTGACAAAAATAGCAAATCGATTTTTCCAATCGAGTCTATTCGTGGGGTAGGGTATCGCATCAATCTTGAGGGCGTCGCGTGAGAAATTCTTTCAGGCTTCGCTTAATGCTTTTGTTCTTTGTTTGCATTGTGATCGTGACATTGCTCAACCGCCATTTGAGTCAATACTTCGCAGCCCAGTACCTGCACGAGCGCATTCAATCGGGTATGGTGAAGGTCTTACAAAAATGCACTGTGCCAGACTTGCCCAAGTTGGTTTTCAAACTCTGCGCGGATGAGGCAAGAGCCAACTCTTGGATGGAGAGTTTGCCCAATGACTATGTTTACTGTGACAGTCCCACCTTTGCCCCAAACGTGTCACCCTTTTGTCGGCAAGTGCAGTCGGCAGACATCAAGTGGAAAGACATTCAAGGTAACCCTGTACCGGATTTTGAATTTGGACTGGCCTCCATAGGCCCAACCCAGTGGACTGCAGTAAAACAAATAACCAGCCAACGTGTGTTACTGGTAGATCAAGACATTGTCAAAAAATCTACCGACGAGCTTTGGGGGATTCGCAATCGTGTCATGCAGTACGTGTTTCCCGTGATCGCGCTGATGCTTTTGGCGGTCAGTTGGGTGATGGCCTCTGTGTTGCTAAAACCCGTTAATTCGATCAAAGAAACTTTACAGAAGCTCTCATCTAAAAATCTCAATGAGCCCTTGGAAGTCTCCGCTGATTACAAAGAATTTCAAGCTTTCACAGAGGTATTTGAAGAACTGCGTGGACGCCTACACAACAGTTTTTTGCAATCTCACCGTTTTTCATCTGATGCCTCTCATGAGTTGAGGACGCCATTGACCATTCTGCGAGGACATGTGGAGTTGGGCATTGCTGAGTTGCCCAGCGGTTCGCCAGCACAGATACGCTTGCGATTGATGGGCGAAGAAATTGAGCGCCTGATTGATATCACTGAAAAGCTTTTGCTGTTGTCTCGCGCCGATTCCGACAGCTTGAAGTTGGACATGGAGAAAATCAACATCAGCGATGTGGTTTCGCAGATGGTGGAAGACGCCCAATTTCTTCAATCCAATTTAAAGATCACCTCCAAAATTCAGCCGCAAATATTTTGGCAATGTGACAAGAATTTGATTTACCAGTTGATTCAAAATTTGTACATCAATGCGGTCAATTACAACCTTCCTAATGGTTGGATTGATTTTCAGCTGAAGCAGATCAATGGCTCTTTGGAGTTTTCTGTCTCCAATCCCACCCAAGAAGTGGTGAAAGATTTGTCTGGTCGAGCGTTTGAACGGTTTTACCGAGGTGATTCAGCCCATACCCGTCATATTGATGGTCATGGCCTGGGTCTCAGCCTTTGCATAGAGATCATTCATGTACACCATGGTCGTATTACCCTATCAGCAGATGACAACAAAATAGTTAAAGTTACTGTGACTGCGCCACTCATTCCCCCCGATGTTTGGTTTGGCTGACCATTTATCACGGCTATGTCTTTTTTTGGTTCGAATGAAGCTTTTGTAATGTTTGCAGGTACTTATTCGTTTAAGTTAAGGCTTCGTCGTCCGATGTTCACCATGCATTGCTATTTGAGACCCTTCTTTTGCTGTCAAAACTCCATCATCCGCGAAGTGATTCCGACAACCTCTCTTCTTTTCAAGAGTCGGTAGAAGCGGCGACCGAAACTTTTTACAACGCTGTCGGTGAGCAAAAAAGTATCAAGCATTTTTTATTTGGTATCACCTTAGACAAGATCTACGAGAACATGAAAATCCATGGTGATTTTGTGGTTCTCAAGCCAGATAAATACTACCGAGATGTTATTTCTCAAACGGCACCCTCCAATTTGCAAGTCACGCCTAACCAGTTTGAGGATATTTACAGTTGTTTGCTCGATGTACTGAAAAAGCAAAGATTTCTAAAAAAGCAAATCCCCAAGCTTGCCAGCTACATCATTGAAAATATTGAAGAGACTCGGGCCTTGATCGCTGACACGGAACCCAATGTGTTGCGCGCTCACGAAGTCTGTAATGAAAGTATTTGCGCCATGTTCAATAAATCCAGAGCAGAGGCACGCATAGATCGATATAACGACGTGTTTGTCCCCTCTGGTTTCAGTTACCCATTTTGGACGCGTATCGATACCGCTGCCAATGAAATTGTTTTTGGCGCTCAAGCTTTCCCTGTCAGCGCCAGTGTGGACCACAATGAAATTCAAAGCATCAGTGACCAGGCCAACGCCAGACTGGGCAATTTTGTGATGGAAGTTGATACGCGAACCCGCTTTGGTCCTATTTTGTTTTCTCTACACAAAATCAAGTACAAAGAAGCCGTTCCTAAAAGAATGCTTCTCAGGGCTGCACGGGAGTTTTCAAGTGCATTTGAAACGGCGGTCAGCATGGATAAATACAAATACCTGAAATCCGCCGTGAACTAAACCTTCTCCCCTGACCATCTCATCTGCCTTGGTAGCAGATGCAGATTGGCCAGCACATAGGTGTTTTCCTGCTACTCAGCCAGGCGGTTTGCGGCCAAAGTCATTGTCATAGCGCTTTCTTGACCTGTTTTGACAAGGGGTTCTCATGGTGATGTCTTACCTTTTGGCTGTCGCACTGGACTTGGCAGCGGTTGGTTCAGTCGATTTAGAACGCATGTATTGGGACTGTGATGCCATGTACATGAAGGGCGAATTGGGTGGACAAGACATGAATAGCTGTCTGTCCATTACCCAAAAATTTCAAAATGAACGTTTTGAAGGCGATTTTGATACCTTCATGATTTACTGGAATGAAAACAAGTATTTGGAGTGGCGTCGCCGTGGCGTGGCAAACGGTACCTAGCTCATCAATCACTGACATCACAAGCCCAGGTATTCCTTGATCACAGGGAAATGCCGTTCGAAATCGCTGATTCCATGATCAGAACCTTCAATCAGATGCAGATTGGCTGATGGATATCTACCAACCATTTCTTTCCAATCAAGCACCTCATCGCCTGTTGCAACCACATTGAGCAAGCTGGGTGTGTCTTGCAACAGCGTTGCATCTTCACTCAGAGCATCTTGTCCCTCTGTTTTTTTGCCTAGACCTACATACAAAGTTCTCAGTTCATCAATATAGTGTGATTCAAATTTCACAAGTTCATGCGGGTTATGCCAAGCCGTCTGAGTCCCAATGTAGGACACCAAATCCCTGGCGGGGTCAACAGCAGGGTTGAGTAAAACTGTTCGACATTGCATTAAAGCGCCTAGCCAGGTTGCATAAAAACCACCCAGAGAAGATCCGATCACCGCAGTGGAATGCTTAGGCCATGCGTGTACGGTGTTGAAAAGCAATTCGGCAGCTGCATGGGGAGAGGCTGGTAATTGAGGGCAAAACCAAACGACATCTGGCCGGTAGGTTTGCAGCCATTTCGCCAAGAAACGCGCTTTGAAGGAGCTGGGACTGGATCGAAAGCCATGCGCATACACCAAATGCGTGGTGTGAACAGAATTCACCTCAGAGGTAATGGGCGTCAAAAAAAGTCTCCAAGCGAAATGCTGCGTGTTCCGGTATTTGATTTGTATCACGCAAGCTGTCAAAAACGGCTTTGACTGCAGGTGCATGAACTCGCAGTTGAGGCGCAAACATATTCAAATGCAGGGCTTGTTCTATTGAACGGCTAGCAAATGTGGCTGTCGTTTGAAGCTCATGGGCAAGCATAGGTGTTAAGGCCTGTTGAAGCTGTGCCAATTGGTTTTGGGTTGTACGCAGTACCTCTAAAAACGTTCGCAAAGCTTTGCTGTTGTTGTGGGCCCACTGATGGTGGACGTTGATAGAGGTAAACAGCCAATCAGCAAACAAAGAGGAAATAGCGCCCAAATTGGTGTACCCGGCCTCTTCAGCTTCATAGCTCAATGGAAAGGGTTGAAAGCCCACATCGATGCTGGCTTCTTGTAAGCGTTTCCATCGTGTAGGCGCACCACCCACAGCCACAATGCTGTATTCGTCAGGTTTGAGACCCACAGATGCGGCATAGCTTCTTACCAGATAGGCCGTACCTTCTTTGAGGGACAAGACACCAAACCGAGCACCTGTTAAATCCTTTGGCGAACGAATGTGTGGTCTGGCAATGATTTGGTGAGGCAGTTTTTCTGCGTTTCCAGCCACCATGCGCAAAGGTCCTTGGTTGTAAGCGTCAACCATGACGGACTCTGGGGTTGAGATGGCAATGTCGATTTGCCCGTTACGCAAGTCTTGTGTGATGCGTTCTGCATTGTCATACACAGAGATGACGACCGACAAGCCCTGATCACGAAAGAGATCCTGCGCTTGTGCAGCCCATAAGGGTGCGTAAAAAACGGTTCGCGAAATGATGGCTACACGTAGCACGCTCTGCGATGGAGCCTCTTGGGAAAAGCATGTCGGGATGCGATGGACGCCGACCACAGCACCCAAGAGTGCCAGTGTTGATCTGCGTGAAGAATGCATCAGTGATTAGCGCGAGCCACCCATACGGTTGCACCTTCTGAACCATACAGTTCGGCATGTTCGATGTTACGAGCCAAGCGAAAGTAGTCGCCTGCTTTCAGGTGTGTGACTTTTTCTCCCACTGTCAACCAATACTCCCCCCGCTGTACATAGGCGCTGACATCGAAAGGGTGGGTATGCGTGTCGATTTTTAAATCGGGTGCCCATTCACGAACCAAAATTTCATCGAAACCTTCGTCCATGGACTGGGAAGTGAATGACTCTAAAGTAGGCGTGCTCATTGTGTAACCTTTACAGACAGTGGTGAAAGACCTTGGATAGCCCCAAGCATGGTATCGCCAGGTTTGACCGGACCAACACCATCAGGTGTACCGCTGAAAATCAGGTCACCGGGGTGCAGTTCAAAAAGTGTAGAAAGATTGGCAATGGTCTCGTTGACAGACCATATCAAGTGGGAAATATTGCTGTGTTGCTTGACATCACCATTCACAATTAAGTTGATGTCTCCTGACAAAATTTCGCCAGTTTCTGACTTCAAATGCAACATGCCAATGGGGGCTGCGTAATCAAAGGCCTTGCCGATTTCCCAAGGTCGTCCTTGTTCACGCATGTTGATTTGCAAGTCTCTGCGTGTCATGTCCAAGCCTACGGCATAGCCGGCAATGTGATCACTGGCGTTTTCGATGGCAATGTTTTTACCTGCTTTGCCAATCGCCACGACCAGCTCGATCTCGTAGTGGTAATTGCGGGTCAATGAAGGGTAGGGAATAGACGCCGTGGTGTCTGCAGGTACAGGAACAATGGACTGCGCATCATTGGCTTTGCAAAAGAAAAACGGCGGTTCGCGGTCGGGGTCGAAACCCATTTCTCTGGCATGCGCAGCGTAATTTCTGCCCACACAGTACACCCGTCGAACAGGGAAACACGCGTCATGACCTGCAATAGGCAGTGCGACAACGGCTTGGGGTTCGAAAAGATATTTCATGCTTAAGCATTGTGCGGTGTTTTCAACATCAGGGCAGAGCGCTTGCACGAAGCGATCAGTTCATTGTGTTGGTTGTAACCTCTGTGGGCAAAAATCACGATGCCATTGCGCGGACGCGATTGGCTTTCCCTGAGCTCAAGCACTTCTGTTTCTACCCTGACAGTGTCGCCATGGAACAAGGGCTTGGGGAAACGGACCTCGTCCCAGCCCAAGTTGGCCACGGTGGTCCCCAGCGTGGTGTCGCCTACCGACACGCCCACAATCAAACCTAAGGTGAAGACACTGTTGACAATGCGTTGGCCAAACTCGGTGTGGTGTTTGCAGTATTCTTCATCGAGGTGCAAGGCTGCAGGGTTGTGGGTGAGGGCAGAGAACATCACGTTGTCCATTTCACTGACGGTGCGGCGAATCGCGTGTTGGAACACTTGCCCTACATAAAAAGCTTCAAAATACAAACCAGCCATCAATTTTTCCTAGCTATGTCGAGCAAGCGCAAGGCCTGCGTGAGGTGAGGTTTATCCACCATTTTGCCGTCCAGCTGCACTGCACCAGCGCCTTGAGCTTGGGCAAATGCATCCACAATGCGTTGCGCATGGCTGATGTCTTGGGGTGAAGGTGTGAAGCCTTGGTTGATCACGTCAACTTGGTCAGGATGAATGGCCAATTTGCCGCTAAAGCCTTCACGGCGAGCTTGTTGCACATCCAAGGCAAGTGCTTGCATGTCTTTGAAATCCACAGACAAGGTATCAATGGCCTGTATGTCTGCATGGGCAGAGGCCAGTAAACACAGTGAACGAGCCAGCTTATAAGTGAAGGTGAATTCACCGGTGGCATCGCGGTTGGTGCTCGCACCCAAGGCCGTTGCCAAATCTTCTGCGCCCCAAGTCAAACCTTGCAATCTTTGGGATGCACCTGCATAGGACTGCAAATCAAACAAAGCACCTGGCATTTCAGTGGCCACAGGAATGATGCGGGTAGAGCCCAGTGTCAAGCCTTCGCGGGCTTCTAGTGCAGACAAATAGTGATCGAGTTGCTGTGCATGCCGTCCATTCAAAGGCTTGGGTAGCATGATGCCATCAGGTTTTGAGGGCATGACCACCGCCAAATCTGCCAAAGCTTCTTCTGTTTGCAAAGGGTTGATACGCACCCACAGTTGTTGCTGAGTCCTGTTGGGGTGTGCATGTAAAAACTCTGCGACCATGCTTCGCGCTATGGCAGTGCGTGCAGGAGCCACTGAATCTTCTAAATCCAAAATCAAAGCATCAGCAGCGGTGCTGGTGGATTTGGCGAGTTTCTTTTCACTGTCGCCAGGCACAAAAAGCAAAGAGCGCAAGGTCATCATTATTTGGTTCCAAAAATCCTATCGCCCGCATCACCAAGGCCGGGCAAGATATAACCATCCTCATTCAGTTGCCTGTCAATAGCCGCTGTAAAAATGTGTACATCGGGATGTGCGGTACGCATGGCGGTTACACCCTCTGGGCAGGTCAGGAGGCACAAAAATTTAATGGACTTAGGATGAGTGAGTTTGATGCGACTGACAGCCGCAACGGCTGAATTACCTGTCGCAAGCATGGGATCCACCACAATCACATCGCGCTCAGGCATGTTTTGTGGCACTTTGAAAAAGTACTCTATCGCTTGTAAGGTGTCTGGGTCACGGTACATGCCAATATGGCCTACACGTGCGCCTGGGACGACTTGCAGCATGCCATCCAAGATACCTGTCCCTGCGCGCAAGATACTGATGAGCGCCAGTTTTTTGCCATCAATGGTGGGCGCTTGCATGGTCTCCATAGGTGTGTCAATGGACACATAACTGATTTCCATGTCGCGGGTGACCTCATACGCCATCAGCATGGACAGTTCATTGAGCAAACGTCTGAAACTGCTGGTACTGGCATCTTTGCGCCGCATCAAGGTCAATTTATGTTGAACCAAAGGGTGCGAGATCACATGAACAAAAGAATCTGGTTGCATAGGCTTTTACAAAAATATCTTTGAGATTGTCGCTTCAAATGGGTTTTTCACACCAAGCATGGCTCGGCCCTTATTTGGTGCCATCACCCTATCGTTTACCCTAGTATTGCACCCATTTTGTGCAGCTAATTCCAGAATTCAGCACCGATTGAATGCAATTTCGATTATCTTTGCATACAAACAGGCCTTCAGCGCTTGGCACTGTGATTGCTAGGGAAAAACATGCCTCTCACCCACCAGACCAAAGACAACACGCTAGAGTTAGTTGCATTGTCCAAGCATTACAGCGCAGACAGCATTGCAGTCGACAGCATCGACCTTAAAGTGCCCACCAACCATTACTGCTGTTTGCTTGGGCCATCGGGTTGTGGAAAGACCTCTACCTTGCGAATGGTTGCGGGGCACGAGGAAGTCACGTCCGGTGATGTTATTTTGGGTGGTCGCAACATCACCAACGCTTCCGCAGCCGAACGCGGAACTGCCATGATGTTCCAAAGCTATGCTTTGTTTCCCCACCTGAATTCATTGGATAACGTGGCATTCAGTTTGAAGATGCGTGGTGTTGCCAAATCGGAGCGTCACCAGCGTGCGCACGCCTTGTTAGAGCGCGTCGCTATGCAGGCGTATGCCCAGCGTTTCCCCTCCGAGCTTTCCGGTGGTCAGCAACAGCGTATTGCTTTGGCCCGCGCCCTGATCATGGAGCCCCGCGTGCTTCTTCTTGATGAGCCTTTGTCTGCCCTTGACCCTTTTCTGCGCATACAAATGCGGGCTGAATTGCGTCGCTGGCAAAAAGAACTGGGTCTCACCTTCATACACGTGACGCACTCGCAAGAAGAAGCCATGGCTTTGGCTGACACCATGGTGGTGATGAACCATGGGCGCATTGAGCAATCGGGCACTCCCCAAGAGGTATTCAACAAGCCTGCCTCTGAGTTTGTAGCCCGTTTTATGGGCGGGCATAACCTGGTGAAAACATCGCAAGGTTTGGTCGCTGTTCGCAGCGACAAAATCCATGTGCACGAATCATCTGACGCAGGCAGCCAGCCTAGCGTGCGTGCCTCTTTGCTCGATATTGAATTTCAAGGCAGCTACTGTTTGTTGGCATTCCAACCACAGGGCACTGATGTTGAAAGTATGAGTGTTATGTTGCCCGAGTCACAAGTGAAGTCCCATTGGCATGCCGGTCAAACCTACCATTTGCAGTGGCATGAAGTTGATGCACATATGCTAAGCCACGCTTGATTTCTCCATTCCCATCGCCGCCTGACGATCTCAGGTTTTTTAACCCAGTAAAAGGAAGACCATGAAAGACGTAAAACCCTCTGTAGATCAAGTGGCGACAGACCGCCGTGCAGTGTTGAAAGGCACTGCAGCCATTTTGGCCAGTGGCATTTTCCCTTCAGTACATGCCAGTGAAAAGATTGTGTTGCGCTACCTTGGTACGGCTGTCAACCAAGATAAAACCATTGCTGAAAAATTCAAAGCGGATACAGGTATTGAAATTCAATACGTGGCCGTCACCACAGATGATGTGACCAAGCGCGCTGTCACTGCACCCAATTCCTTTGACTTGATCGACACCGAGTATTTTTCGTTGAAGAAAATCGTTCCTACAGGTAATTTGTTGGGCATCGATACCAAACGTATCAAAAACGCTGACAAGATCACCACTTTGTTTACCAAAGGCGAAGTGGCTGGTAAAAAAGTGGGCGACCAAGGAACTGCGCCCAAGAAAGTCATGTACTTGGACAAACCCGACAGCAAAACCTTCTCTGCCACTCCCACACAGTACATGACTTTGATTCCTACGGTGTACAACGCTGACACACTGGGCATTCGTCCTGACTTGATCAAGCGCCCCATCAATTCATGGGCCGAGTTGCTCAACCCCGAGTTCAAAGGCAAAGCAGCGATTTTGAACATCCCATCCATCGGCATCATGGATGCCGCCATGGTGGTGGAAGCCAAGGGCATTTACAAATACCCCGACAAGGGCAACATGACCAAGGCTGAAATCGACCTGACCATCAAGACCTTGATCGAAGCCAAAAAAGCAGGTCAATTCCGTGCACTGTGGAAGGACTTCAACGAATCCGTCAACCTGATGGCTTCCGGTGAAGTGGTGATTCAGTCTATGTGGTCGCCTGCCGTGACTGCCGTTCGTACCAAAGGTATTGACTGCGTCTTCCAGCCTTTGAAAGAGGGATACCGCGCATGGGCTGCAGGCTTTGGTGTACCCAAGTCTGTGACTGGTAAAAAAGCCGATGGCGTGTACGAGTTCATCAATTGGTTCTTGGATGGTTGGGCTGGTGCTTACCTGAATCGCCAAGGCTATTACAGCGCCGTGCTCGACACCGCCAAAGCCAAAATGGAAGCCTACGAGTGGGCTTACTGGATGGAAGGCAAGCCTGCCGCCAAAGACATCAAGTCTCCCAATGGTGACTTGCTGGCCAAGGCAGGCAGTGTGCGTGACGGCGGCAGCTATGAAACCCGCATGGGTGGCATCGCTTGCTGGAATGCCGTGATGGACGAAAACGAGTACATGGTCAAGAAATGGAACGAGTTCGTCGCCGCTTGATGAACCCAGACTGACATGTCTACACAGCAGATCACCACTACGTCGTCATCCCCACCTTGGCGGATTTCGGCGCTATGGCAAGCCACGCCGTATTCATTGGTGTTTCTGCTGTTTTTTTTGATTCCCTTGGGACTGATCTTCATGGTCAGTTTCTGGGAATTCAATGAATATGAAATGATCCCCACCTTCACACTGCACAGTTACTTCAGCATTTTTGAAGGCTGTTCACGTTTGAATGACTATGGCGATGTCTGTGTGACTTTGAAAACCTATTGGTCGACGATCAGCATCAGCTTGATGGTATGGGCCATCACCTTGGTATTGGGTTTTGCAATTGCCTATTTTTTGGCTTTCTGTGTGGAATCGTCCTCAACACAGACTTTGCTGTTTGTGTTGTGTACTGTTCCCTTTTGGACATCGAACGTCATTCGCATGATTTCGTGGATACCTTTGCTAGGGCGAAATGGGCTGGTTAACCAAACTTTGTTAGGTATGGGCTTGGTGAATCAACCCGTAGAGTGGTTGCTGTTTTCAGAATTCTCTGTGGTGTTGGCCTTTGTGCATCTTTACACCATGTTCATGATCGTGCCTATTTTTAATTCCATGATGCGCATAGACCGTTCTTTGATTGAGGCTGCATACGACACAGGTGCCTCGCCTTGGCAGACTTTATGGAATGTCATCGTGCCTTTATCCCGAACCGGCATCATCATTGGTTCTATTTTTGTCATCACCATTGTGATGGGCGACTTTGTCACCATAGGCGTGATGGGCGGGCAGCAAATCGCATCGGTTGGCAAAATCATTCAGGTGCAAACATCCTTCTTGCAGTTTCCCTTGGCGGCTGCCAATGCGGTTATTTTGTTGCTGGTGGTGTTGATGATCATTTGGGGTCTCACCCGCCTCGTGGATATTCGCAAGGAACTGTGAGTTATGTCGAATATTTCTTACGCGCGTAAAAGACCTGCAGGGTTTTGGGGTTTGCTGGCTGTCTTTACAGCATTTGTGCTTTTTTTATACGGCCCCATGATCACTATTTTTATTCTCAGTTTTCAAGGCCCAGAAGGGGGACTGACCTTTCCTTTGCGCGGTATTTCTCTGCATTGGTTTTATAAATTGGCTGAAGGCTTAGGCGTTGTCGATATTGGCGCTGCTTTCAAGCGTTCCTTGTTCTTGGGTTCTGTTGTCATGGCGTTGACCATGCTGATGTCTGTATTGGCTGGATTGGCTTTTAGGAAAAAACTCCGTGGCGGCGATGCCCTTTTTTATGTCACTGTAGCCAGTCTCATCATGCCATCCATCATCGTGTCTCTGGGCATTGGTCTTCAATTTCGCTTGATGGACACTGGTATCAAATCTTTTCTTGAAGCTTGGGGCATGAGCGAGACGCTGGAGAATTTCGGTACCTCCCTTGGATTGTTTACATCCGCCATGGGTGCCCACCTCACATGGACTTTGCCGTTTGGCTTGCTCATCATGTTTGCAGTCTTTAACCGTTTCAATCCTGCGTATGAGGAAGCCGCGCAAGATTTGGGTGCGACACCATGGCAGACATTTAAGCACGTGGTTTTCCCCCTCATCGCTCCTTCGGTCGTGGGCGTGGGAATGTTTGGTTTTACGTTAAGTTGGGATGAAATCGCACGCACCTCGCAAGCGATTGGCGACGTGAATACCTTGCCACTTGAATTGCAAGGATTGACAACCACAGTCACCAATCCCGCGATCTATGCGCTTGGCAGTGTGACAACTTTGATTTCATTTGTGGTGATTGGTGTTGCGCTGAGCACCAGTGCTTGGTTGCGCAGGAGACGCGGATGAGCAGTCCGGTGCTCAAGGAATTTCAGGCGGTGTGGAGTGATCAAGCCATTTACGAGCGAATCGTAGAGTCGGTGTTAGACCATCGTTTGCCACCTGGTACTCGTCTCACAGAAGATCGGTTGTGTGGTATTTTTGGTGTTTCTCGCACCCGTATCAAACCCATATTGGTGCGCTTGGCAAATGAACGCATCATCACCCTCACGCATAACCGCGGTGCCTCGGTGTCTCAACCCACGCAGCAAGAATCGATAGAGGTATTTGAGGCACGGCGACTGATAGAACCCATGTTGGTTCGCAGGTTTATGGAGAGGGCAAACGCCCACGATATTGCGCATTTGTCGCGAATGATCAACCAAGAAGGCGAGGCTCAGGAGGCGTGGGACTGGCATAAAGCAATTCGTTTGTCGGGTGAATTCCACTTGTATATCTCTGAAATTGCTGGCCATGAAACCTTTGGTCGCATGATGCGCGAATTGATTTCTCGAAATTCGCTGATTCTCATGGCTTGGGGCTCACGCGACCCCAGTTTGCGCAGGCAGCATGCGGCTTGTGGGTGTCAGGAGCATAAAAAACTGCTAGATGCGATTCGTCTTCGCGATCCTGTTGAGGCGCCCAAGCAAATGATTGCACATCTTCATACCATTGAGAGTCAAATCAATTTCACTTTGGTCCATGTGCAATCTGTCGATCTCGAGCAACTTTTGCAAGACTGATTGCTTATGCGGCATTTATTGGTCATCAACCCCAACACAGGCCAAGCCACTACCCAACGATTGCATTCGCATTTACAAACCTTGTTGCCTAGCGATGTAGCTTTAGACTGCATCAATGCCCGCTTCGGTGCGCCATATATTGCTTGTGAGGCCAGTCACGCTGTTGCCAGTCATGCATTGCTTGATGCGTGGTCTCACCATCTTCTTACCCATTCGTCTTCACCTGATGGTGTCATCATCGCGTGCTTTGGCGATCCTGGTCTGTTTGCGCTGCGCGAGGCCAGTGCCGCTCCTGTCACAGGGCTTGCAGAAGCCTCATTCATACAAGCCTCTCGGCTAGGGGCATTCGCCATCGTGACTGGTGGTGCGCGTTGGAAACCTATGCTAGAGCGCCTTGCCTTATCGCTGGACTTTGCTTCACAGTTGCAGCATATTGAATTGGTACGAGAAACGGGTGCGCAGTTGTTGGCCGACCGAGAACTGGCTTTGCGTATATTGGGAGAAGCTTGCGTTAAGGCTGCTCAAAAAGGCGTGAATGCTGTGATTTTGGGTGGCGCAGGATTGGCAGGCTACGCAAAGGATTTGCAGTCTGTTTGCCCTGTACCTTTGATTGACAGTGTGTCTGCTGGTTTAGCGCTGTATCTTGACAATGCCATGCCTCCAGCCAGCCGTATCACCAACGGTTTTGAGCCAGTTTGGACTGGCTTGCCAGATCACATGACGGTAAATTGAACCGTTTTTGACAGCGCAAGGGTTAATGCAAAAGATCTGCCAGAGTCCGTGCGATAACTTTGGTGGCTCGACGCAGGTCTTCTAAGTCAATGCGTTCGTCCGCGCGTTTGGCGTGCGATTCCAACACCGTTCTCGGGCCTGCACCGTAAATAACACCCGGAATTCCACGTTCTACATACAAACGGACATCGGTGTACAAAGGGGTTCCCAAGGCGGGTATGGGCTCGCCAAAGAGTTCACTGGCGTGCTTTTGCAAAGCCTCAACCAGCGGCTTGTTGCCAGGTAAAGGTTTCATAGCGTGGGCCATGAGCATACGCCTGACATCGATATGGATAGCATGTGCTGCATCACGTTGGTCGTTGTAAGAAGCCACAGCTTGTGCCAAGACTTGGCGAATAGAAGCTTCCACTTCCACGGGGTCTTCTTCGGGAATCATGCGGCGGTCTAACTTGAAAACCACGGTACCTGGAATCACATTGGTATTGGTGCCACCTTCAATCAAACCCACATTCAAATAAGGATGGCTGATACCTTCCACGGCAGAGGTGATGTGCCTATACAAACTGTTTTGAGCATACAAAGCATTTAAGAGCGCAACAGCGCCTTGTAAAGCATCAATACCGCTGTCAGGTATGGCCGCATGGGCCATTTTTCCGTGAACAGTGACCTCCATTTGCAGGCAACCGTTGTGTGCGGTGACCACTTGGTAACTAAAGCCTGCCGCAATCATCAAATCTGGCTTGGTGTGGCCATGGGATAACAGCCAGCCTGGGCCGACCTCTCCACCAAATTCTTCGTCATAGGTGAATTGCAACTCCACTTGTCCTTTGCTGGGTTTGGCAACGGCCTCTAAGGCGCGGAGCGCAAACGTAAAGGTTGAAAAATCGCATTTGCTCACGGCGGTGGCTCGTCCATACATCTTGCCATCAACTATCTCTCCGCCGTAAGGGTCATGCGTCCAGCCTTCTCCTGGGGGGACTACATCTCCATGGGCATTGAGGGCAATCACCAACCCATCACCGTAATGTCGCTTGACAATCAAATTGGTGATCGAGGTTAAGCCTTGGGCTTTCACTTCAACCTCAGGGACTTCAAAGCGCTGACAAGTCAAACCCATGTGAGAAAGCAACTCGGCAGTTCGCAAAGCGTGGGGCGTGTTGTTTCCGGGTGGCGTATCGGTAGGCACACGAACCAACTCTTGCAAGAACCTCACTTGC
Source organism: Limnohabitans sp. (assembly GCA_036787995.1). Taxonomy (GTDB): domain Bacteria; phylum Pseudomonadota; class Gammaproteobacteria; order Burkholderiales; family Burkholderiaceae_C; genus Limnohabitans. The sequence continues at coordinate 18,497 of DAIQOH010000004.1, forward strand.
TCATCGAAATGTGTATCTATCCATTGGTCAAGTTGGTTGTATAGGTTCACGTGTTGTCCTGGTAAGGGTGGTGTTGCTTCCAATGCTTGGCGATGTCAATGCGTTTGCAAATCCATACGCGGTCAAACTTGGCAATGTGGTCTAAAAATTTTTGCAACGCCACGATGCGTCCAGGGCGTCCTAATAAGCGGCAATGCATACCGACGCTCATCATTTTGGGGGTATCTGCGCCTTCAGCATAAAGCGCATCAAAGCTGTCACGCAGGTAAATGAAAAAATCTTCTGCTTGAGAAAAGCCTTGCGGCAAAGAAAACCGCATATCGTTGGTGTCTAAGGTATAGGGAACCACCAAATGCGGTACCACTTCGCCATTCGTCTTGGCCACTTTCATCCAAAATGGCAGATCGTCACCATAGTAATCGCTGTCGTATTCAAAGCCGCCGTGGTCTACCACCAAGCGACGCGTGTTGGGACTGTCGCGCCCTGTGTACCACCCCAACGGGGCTTGCCCTGTCATTTTTTGAATGATGTCCATGCCAGTTTGCATGTGTTGACGCTCGGTGGCTTCATCCATGTTTTGGTAGTGAATCCAACGCCAGCCGTGGCATGCAATTTCATGTCCATGCTGCACCAGGTAATCGGTGAGTTCGGGATGGCGTTCAAGCGCCATGCTCACGCCAAAGACGGTTAAGGGCAGGTGACGTTTTTCAAACTCGCGCAAGATTCGCCACACACCAACCCTAGAGCCGTATTCATAAATACCTTCCATGCTCATATGGCGATCAGCAAAACTGGGCGGATTGAACATTTCTGATAAAAATTGTTCAGAACCAGCGTCACCATGTAATACAGCGTTTTCGCCGCCCTCTTCGTAGTTCAGAACAAATTGCACAGCCACGCGCGCTTGGCCAGGCCATTGGGCATAGGGGGCTTGCTGGCCGTAGCCAACCAAGTCGCGGGGGTAGGGGAGGGTTGCGTCGTAGGTCATGAATCAATCTGTAGTCGGAATATACAGATTATTTCAGCCAATCGGGTTCGGGGAGTTGGTTGAACACATTGCGCAGCCCTTGGCTCCAGCTGCTACGCAGATCGCGAAAATAATCATCGCCCTCGTCAATGCGGTGGCGCTTAAAGACCGACAAACCATCGCGTTTGACCATGGCAAAGTCGATGGGCAGGCCCACAGACAAATTACTTTTGATGGTGGAATCAAATGACACCAAAGCACACTTGGCCGCCTTGTACAGACTCAGCTCTGGTTGGATGACACGGTCCAAAATGGGCTTGCCGTATTTGCTTTCGCCTATTTGAAAAAATGCCGTGTCGGCAGAGGACTCAATAAAGTTGCCCTGCGGGTAGACCATGAAAAGTCGGGGTGCTTCGCCTTTGAGCTGTCCACCCAACAAAAAAGTTGCAGAAAAATCAACCGAGGATTGCTCTGGTGCTTCGTTTTGTGTGCTGGTAATAACATCCCGCAGTTCTTTGCCAAGCAACTCGGCCACTGCAAACAATGACCCCATGGCGGTCAAAGCCACACCGGTTTTGAGGGCGTGTTGTTTGATGCGGCTGACGACTTGCTGTGTGGTGGCCAAGTTGCCGCTGTTGAGCATCACGATCACGCCTTCATTCGGCGTTTCAACAATGGTCATTTTGCAAAACGTAGAAACATGGTCCACGCCTGCATTGGTACGGGAGTCGGATGCAAAGAGCAAACCCTCGTTCAATGCCATCGCAACACAATAGGTCATAGCGGTTTATTGCTGAGTGAAGTTAACCGATTCTACTTTCGCAAAACTGTCTAGCGTCTCGTTGCCGCCGCCTATGCGTACGCCGCGTACAGGGCTGGCATCGTCATAGTCCAGTCCGTGGGCAAGGCGTATGTGCCCTTGATCGGCACCGACAGAATTACTGACATCAAAGCCCACCCATCGACCGCCTATCCAGACCTCAGCCCAAGCGTGGCTGGCCACGTGTCCTTGGTCTTGAGAATTGAGATAGCCGCTGACATACCGTGCAGGCAAGCCCAAATGTCTGACACAGGCTAAAAAAACATGGGTGTGGTCTTGGCAAACACCTTTGCCAACCGCAAAGGACTGTGAGGCGCTAAAGCCCACTTGGGTATGTCCTTTTTCATAGGGCATTTGGTTGAGCAAAGCCAGCATCACATCGTGTAATCCGAGGTAAGGACGTGAACGAACTGTCTGCCTAAACGGTTCGATAAAGGCCTTGATGGCTGCATCGGGCTGGGTTAAAGGCGTCATACGCAAAAAAACAGCTGCAGGTACCGGGCCCTCGGGTTCACCTTGGTCTGTTTGCATCAACTCAATCAGTCCTTGCGCTCTGAGCACAATCGATTGCAAAGGCGTCTCTAAAACCAAGCAGTGGCACTGATTGCCGAAGGCATCAAGCCATGGTGTGGCTTTGGCTGGCAATTGGAGTTGCCATTGGCTGATTTGTTGTCTAGCGGTATGGGGAGGTGACATGCGCAGCATTTGTATGCTTCTGCGCATGGGTTTATCGTAGCTGTAAGTTGTTTCGTGAAAGATTTGCAGTTTCATGACAAAACTTCCAGGTAGTCGGTTTGAACAGCCTGTGCCAGGCCAATATTTTCTTCGACAAATTTTTCCAAATAATCCTCTAACCCCAGGGAATAGACCTCTTTCAACGCACCATAGCGAAGATGCGTCAAAAGGTTGGCACAGCGCTTACGGGCTTCACGCCCAGTTTGCTGCGGCAATTGACTGAGTATCAATGCACATTCGTCAAGGCAAAAATGCAGCGAACGCGGAACGCGTGGGTTAAATATCAGCAACTCTGACACGCGGTCTGCATCAATGGTGTCACGGTAGGTATCTCGGTAAGCCTCTAAAGCACTGACTGATCGAAGAACCGCCCCCAGTCGGTAATAGTCATCTACCATGTCACTGCCTTCTTCGGCTTGGCGACGTGTTTTGACACTGAGAATACGTGCGGTGTTGTCTGCTCGCTCGAGGTAAGTCCCCAATCGAATGAAATGGTAGGGCTGGTCACGCTGTATGGTGGCAAAAGTCACCCCACGAAAAAGATGCGAACGTTGCTTGATCCATTCGAAAAAATTGGAATCTACAAGTGCGTCGTTGCGCAGCATTTTTTTCTTGCGTGAAAGCAATTCAAGCCAAGTGTCATTGATGCACTCCCACATTTCCACCGTCATGGCACCACGAACTGATCGGGCATTTTCTCGGCTGGCTTGTATGCAATTGAAAATGGAAGAAGGATGGTCTGGGTCCCATGCCAAAAATTGTGCAATCTGGTCAGCACGCACGGGTTTGCCGGTGGTCTCAAAAGCAGACAAGGTATCGGTAATGACCAAGGGTTCTTTATTGGCTTCCACATCATCGCCTAGGCTTTCGTTGGCTGAAACCAGAGCAAACGATTGCCCCACCTCCAAGATACGTGCCATGTTCTCAGCGCGCTCAAGGTAGCGCGACATCCAATACAACTGGGCTGCGACGCGAGAAAGCATCAGTGCGCCTCACTTTCTTCAAGCACCCAAGTATCTTTGGTGCCCCCACCTTGTGACGAGTTGACCACCAAAGAACCCTCTCTCAAAGCCACGCGTGTTAAACCGCCTGGGACTATTCGGGTTTTATCCCCCATCAACACAAAGGGCCGTAGATCAATATGCCTCGGGGCAATACCTTGATCCACAAAAATAGGGCACGTAGATAGGCTCAGTGTAGGTTGCGCAATATAGTTATCGGGATGGGCTTTGATGCGTTTGGCAAAAGCATCAATTTCGCTTTTGGTGGATGAAGGACCGACCAACATGCCATACCCACCGGCCCCGTGCACCTCTTTTACCACCAAGTCTTTCAGGTTGGCGAGGACATAACTCAACTCGTCCGTATGGCGGCATTGCCAAGTTTGTACATTTTTCAAGATAGGTTCTTCTTGCAGGTAGAAGCGAATCATGTCAGGCACAAAGGGATAGATGGATTTATCGTCAGCCACCCCTGTTCCTAAAGCATTGGCAATAATGACATTGCCCTGCCGATACACCGAAGCCAAACCTGGTACACCAATAAAAGAGTCCGCTTGAAAGCACAAGGGATCCATGTAGTTGTCATCCACCCTGCGGTAAATCACATCTACCTGTTGTGGCCCCTCGGTGGTTTGCATATAGACAAAACCATCGCGTACAAACAAATCGGAACCCTCTACCAACTCAATGCCCATTTGTTTGGCAAGAAAGGCATGTTCAAAATAGGCGCTGTTGAAGCGCCCAGGGGTATGCAACACCACCGTCGGTTGTTCTACCCAACTGGAGGAACGCAGGGTTTGTAACAGCAGTGCAGGGTAATGCTCGACAGGGCGTACTGCGTAACGGCGAAACAGATCTGGGAACAGCCGCATCATTAAAATTCGGTTGCTCAACATGTAAGACACGCCGGAAGGCACCCGCAGGTTGTCTTCCAGCACATAAAAACTGCCATCAGCGTGGCGAATGATGTCGACACCTGCAATGTGGGCATAAATTTGATGGGGTAAATCCAAGCCCAGCATCATGGGCATGAACTGTGCGTTAGCCAACACCTGTTCGCTGGGAACCACACCTGCCTTTAAGATAGTTTGCTGGTGGTAAACATCATGCAAAAACATATTGATGGCACTGACGCGCTGTATCAAACCCTTTTCCATGAGAGCCCACTCGCTGGCATCAATGATGCGGGGAATCAAGTCAGAGGGGATCAGGCGCTCTGTACCTCCTTCATCCCCATTCAATGAGAAAGTGATACCCGTTCGACGAAAAATCAAATCTGCTTCGGTTTGTTTTTGTTGCACCGTCTCTGCTGAAATACCCTTAAGCCAAGTATCAAAAGTGGCATAGTGATGGCGTGCCAAACCATTGGATTGCCGCATTTCATCGTAGATGGCTTTTGCCATAGGGATCAGCCTTGAAGGAGTATGACTGCTTAGGCTTAAGCAGACTTTATGCCGAGACAACGGTTTGCTGCTTTTCAGTGCGAGAGCACAGGAAACATACTTTTAAAAAGACAGCATTGCATTCAACAGTGGCTTACGTGCACCCATAACGTGCAATGCGCTTGGTGCGCACCTTATTGGCGCACTTTCACAGGTGGGATTGAGCCATTCGTTGTTTGGAAAAAGCGGCCACACCCTCTTGATCCAGCACCGCTTGGACAGGCAGTCCCATCAACCGCAAGGTCTGACGAACCGCGTGTTGTTGCAACGGATTGGCTGGTCTGCGACCCATCATGGCCAAAGCCCAATCCGGTAAAACATCATAGGCAGCTTGAATCACCAGTTTCATGTAGGGGCGATCCCATGGGCTACTGGGGTAGTTTTCAATGACTTTGATGATCTCTGCTGTTCGATCATCAAAGCGTAAATGCGCAATGTAATCTTGTATCAATTGCGATGATGCTGTTTGGGTGAGGGGTAAATCCTCGGCACCCAAGAGCTTGCCAATCACCGCCATGTCAGAAATATAGCTGTCTGCTTGTAAGGGGGTGAGAGGGGTGATTGAAAAAAGCTGATAAGCACGCAAAAAGCTGCTGACTTCTCCAAGGTGTACCCATTTCAATAAAGCAGGTTCGTTCGCCACATAAGGGGAACCATCGGGCATCCATCCATGGACATTGGCATGTATTTGGTTGACCCGCTTTATTGCGCTTAGCGCTTGCTCTTTTCCCCCATAGGTGGTGATGGCCACAAAGTAGGCGGTTCTGCCCAAGCGCGCTCGCAGATCATGTCGAAAGTTCGAGTGGTCCCACACCGCGGCCAACGCTCTGGGGTGCAAGGCCTGCAACATCAGCGAAGACAAGCCACCCACCATCATGCTGGTGAAATCCGCATGCACACGCCAAGGCATAGAGTCTGGCCCTAGCAAGCCTGCATCGCCCACAGGGGACTTGAAACTGTCGGGCGAGTGTGTCGAGCCTGTCAGATGTTTGATCCGTTTGCCCAGTAAGTGACGAACGGAAGCTGGCATGTGGTCAAAGGGGTTACACGCTGAAAGAATGTGTGAAGGAGGCTTCGACCTGCTGATCATGGCTTAGCAGAACATGTTCAGGAGCGTTGCTCCAGCAACTTGCGTATTTCGCTCATCTCTTGTCGAACCATTTTGATCTCTTCTTCGATTGCATCGAATTGCGCATGGTCCTTATGGTCTTGTTCTTTGTCTGCGGTGATGGAATCCACAATCACAGCGATAAAGAGGTTAAAAATGATAAAAGTTGCGATGAGGATAAACAACACAAAAAACACCCACGCGTAAGGAAATACCTCCATCACGGGGCGGGCCAGTTCTTGCGACCAGCCTTCCAATGTCATGATTTGGAACAAAGTAAAAGCACTGGCGCCTAGGTCACCAAACCATTGCGGAAAGTCGCCACGAAATAAATTGGTGGCAATGACCGAGGCGACATAAAAAATAATCAAAATCAAGCCAAACACGGAACCCAACCCTGGCAGGGAGCCCAGTAAGCCGCCAACCACTTTGCGCATGCTCTCAACCTTGTTGATCAATCGAAGGACACGTAACACGCGTAATGCACGTAAAACAGAAAGGGAGCCGGAAGCGGGAATGAGCGCAATGCCCACCACAATAAAGTCAAACACGCACCAAGGGTCTTTGAAGTAACCCCATCCACGGGCCGTGATCAGGACCACAATTTCAGCAATGAAAATCCAGAGAATGGCATGGTCTAACATGACTAACTCAGTTCCCACGCTTTGCATGATCTCTGGATCGGTCTCTAAGCCAAGAATGAGCGCATTCAGCAATATCAAAAAGACCAAAAAGTGCTGAACCCATGGATGTTCCATGAAGTCTTCAATACGGTTTTTCCAAGCAACGTCGGAATGGTAAACATGGCTCATACTGCTGCGTCCCAAATCACAAAAGGTGACGACTTTAGCGTAAAGAGCTGGGTAATAGTTTTGAACTACGCTGCCAAAGAATTGGCCAAACTGAAGACAGAATTAGGACCTGTAGGCAATTTGGGCGCTTGCAAGGGTTTGAATTTTCTGGGATCCAATTTGGCAGAAGGCGTGAGGTAGGCACTGCCCCATGCGTCGTCTGGAACTTGCTGCATGACGTCTTCCAAGCTCAAGCCGTGCAAGTGCTTTTCCCAAAAATGTTGCATGAGATGAGAAACCACGTCTTTGCTCATTTCGCCTTGGTTATCTCGGGGACGTTGCTTGTCATGGTCTTGAAAATCAAACAACTTGATGACATCTAACAACATCAAATCAGAAGGCTTACCTTGTGTGCAATAGCCGCCACCTGGACCACGGTAAGAAACCACAAAACCATGTTTTTTTAATTGCGAAAACAAAGATTCAAGGTAGGACACTGACAAACCCAAACGTTTACTGACGATGTCTGTGGTGACTGGGCCTGTATCTTGGTGCTTGCACACCCACAAGAGTGTGTTCACAGCGTTTTGGGTCAGTTTAGAAAACATCACTATCTCCAGTTGATTTTAAGATTACGCAGGAACGAAAAAGCGTGAATAAGTTTTGTGTTGTTAATATAGGGTCAAAATCAAATTTTTCAAACAAAAAACTGTAAATTGAATTAATTTTAAGGTAATATTAGGTCAAAACCTATTCAATCAAGTCAGAAAGTCAATATCCATGCCTATGAACGATAACTCTGAAGCCCAAACCTTGGGTCGTTACCGCATCGGCGCAGTTGCCAAACTTGCGGGCCTGCCTGTGGCAACTTTGCGTGTGTGGGAGCGCCGTTACTCGGTAGTGACCCCACCCAAAACCGATGGGGGGCACAGGCTTTACAGTGACCAAGATGTGCTGAAGGTGACCTTGTTAAAAAGCTTGACTCAGCAAGGCCATGCCATCAGCACTTTGGCGAACATGGATTTATCTTCATTGCAAAGCTTGTTGAATGAGTCGCGTCAAGCCATGCAAGTGCATTCTGCGCGTCAAGTTTTGCCTGCGGTGATTTCTTTGGTCGTGGTGGGGTACCACTTGGCCAGCCGAATAGAAACACAAAAATTCACCCTCACGTTCGGTCATGCGAGTTTGAAGGTGGTACAGGTTTTCACCGACTTGCAAGACGCCTTGTCGTCATCAGAAATTCCTGCTATCGATGACGGTTCAACCATGCTGGTTTTGCATCAAGCCTCTGTGCTGTCTAACCATGCTGAGGATATTTTGCGGCTTCAACGTCGCTTACAGGTCAGCAAAGTTTTATTGATTTACCGGTATGCGTCCGAGAATGTTATCCAAACTTTAAAAGACGCTGGCTTGCTGTTACGTCGAGAACCCGTCTCAGATGCCGATTTAAGCGACATCATGCAATCGGTTTTGTTCGTCGATCCGTCTAGGCAAATGTCCCAACTTTCTGCAAAAACCATTCCAGCACGCAGGTACTCTGACCAAGTTCTACAACGAGTTGCAGCCATTCCTTCGCAAGTATTGTGTGAATGCCCTCGCCATGTGGCGGAGTTGATTTCACAACTTAGCAGCTTTGAAAAATACAGCAGCGAGTGTTTAAACAGCTCCCAAAACGATGCCAAATTGCATGCCTATTTGTCGGCAGTTTCCGGTACGGCAAGAGCACTGTTCGAAGAGGCTTTGCAACGCGTGGCCTTGCAAGAAGGCATCGACTTATCAGAAGAATAGCCATGAGTCGTGTTATCAATTTCAGTTCCGGTCCGGCCACATTACCTGAATCGGTTTTGCGCCAAGCGGCTAACGACATGCTCGATTGGCAAGGGTCGGGTATGTCAGTCATGGAGATGAGCCATCGCGGACCAGAGTTCACCGAAATTTTGGCAAACACCCAGGCATTGTTGCGCGATCTCTTAAACATACCAGACCGATACGAAGTATTGCTGCTTCAAGGGGGTGCGATTGCTGAAAATGCCATCGTTCCTATGAATCTGATGGGCCAAGCAGGCCATGCTGACTATGTGGTCAGTGGCCATTGGTCGCTTAAATCCATGCAAGAGGCTTCGCGTTACGGACAGGTACACATCGCAGCCAGTTCTGAAGATCAAGGCTTTCACTGCATGCCTGCGCAAGCAACCTGGCATTTGTCTGCAAAGCCTTCCTATGTTCATTTTTGTAGCAATGAAACCATTGGTGGCGTTGAGTGTCATTGGATCCCAAATACTGACCGTGTTCCGCTGGTTGTGGACATGTCTTCCAACATCATGTCCAAGCCCATAGATGTTTCTCGCTTTGGTTTGATATATGCGGGTGCACAAAAAAACATGGGGCCTTCTGGTGTGACCTTGGTGATTGTTCGCCGCGACTTGCTAGGACATGCTTTGCCCATGACGCCATCGGCCTTCAACTACCAGCTGCAAGCTGACAACGGGTCCATGTACAACACCCCCCCCACTTATGCCATCTACATCATGGGATTGGTACTGGCGCATATTCAACGCGAGGGTGGTTTGTTGGCCATGGAAGAGCAAAACAAAGCGAAATCTCAGCTTTTGTATGATTTTTTGGATCACAGTCAGATGTTCAGCAACCGCGTTCAAATCTCAGACCGATCGCGTATGAATGTCACTTTTTATTTGAGTGATGAGTCGCTTAACGCTGAATTTTTGAAGGGCGCCGAGGCCAAAGGCATGGTGCAACTGCGTGGCCATCGCATTGCTGGTGGTATGCGTGCTTCGATTTACAACGCCATGCCTTTGTCTGCTGTTCAAAAATTGCGTGACTATATGTTTGAGTTTGAAAAACTTCACACCTAACGCAAAGCCAGGCGTGCAACGCTTGCGATGTGTTTTGCGTCGACTTGGAAATATGACCGCAGTTCTGCTCGGGTATCACTGCGACCAAACCCGTCTGTGCCCAAGGTTTTGTAGACACGGCCTTGCGGCATGAATGCACGAATGCTCTCTGGTACGGCTTTGACATAGTCTGTGGCTGCAATCACAGGCCCTTGGGATGCTTGCAGTTGAGTGGTGACAAAAGCTTTCGTTGGTAAATCGCCCTCCAGGACAGCGTTTTCGCAAGCTTGTCCATTGCGAGCCAACTCGCTCCAACTGGTGACGCTGAACACTTGGGAAGCAATTCCTTCTTTTGCCAACAGTTGGGACGCTTGCATGACTTCAAGCAAGATGGCACCCGAACCTAAAAGCGTTACCTTGGGTGCATTTTGTTTCATCTCCGAGCGGTTGTCAGCCACCATGTACATGCCCTGCAAGATGTGCTCGTCAGAGCCGCTCATCAAATTGGGCTGAGCATAGTTTTCATTCATCAAGGTGATGTAATAAAACACATCTTTTTGGTCACACAGCATTTCACGCATACCTTGGTCCACGATGACAGCCATTTCACAGGCGAATGCAGGGTCATAAGCTTTGCAGTTGGGGATGGTTGCTGCGATCAAGTGGCTAGAACCGTCTTGGTGTTGCAAACCCTCGCCGCCCAAAGTGGTTCGACCCGAAGTCGCGCCCAGTAAAAAGCCTCTGGCTCTTTGATCTGCGGCGGCCCAAATCGCGTCACCTACCCGTTGAAAACCAAACATTGAATAGTAAATGTAGAACGGCAACATCGCCAAACCGTGAACGCTGTAACTGGTGGCGGCAGCTGTCCAACTGGCAATGGCTCCGGCTTCACTGATGCCTTCCTCCAGTATTTGCCCATCCATGGCTTCGCGGTAACTGAGCACCGAGCCTATGTCTTCAGGTTCATATTTTTGCCCTACACTGGAATAAATACCCACTTGCTTGAACAAGTTGGCCATGCCAAAAGTGCGGGCTTCGTCGGCCACAATGGGTACGATGCGAGGACCCAGTTGCGCATCCTTTAGCAAATTGCCCAGTAGTCGAACAAAGGCCATGGTGGTCGACATCTCTTTGTTGTCGGCCTGAATGGCAAAGGTGGCATAGTGACTCAGCTCAGGTATGCCAACAGTTTCACAAAAGGTTTCTCGCTTGGGTAAATAGCCGCCAAGTTGTTGTCGCTTGGCATGCAGGTATTGCATCTCAGGGCTGTCGGCATCAGGTTTGAAAAAAGCCAAATCTTTGGCTTGTTCATCGCTTAAGGGCAAGTTGAAGCGGTTGCGAAATTCCAGCAAAGCCGTGTCATCCAGTTTTTTCTGACTGTGCGTCGTCATCTTCCCTTGACCCGCTTGGCCCATGCCATAGCCTTTCTTGGTATGCGCCAAGATCACCGTGGGTTGACCCGTGTGGGCAACCGCCGCCGCATAAGCCGCATGAATTTTCACCAAGTCGTGGCCGCCGCGTTTAAGTCGGTCAATTTGCTCGTCAGTCAAACCTTGTGCAAGTTGGGTTAACTCGGGGTTTTGACCAAAGAAGTTATCGCGGTTGAAGCGTCCGTCCTTGGCCGCGAAAGTTTGCATTTGGCCATCAACCGTATTGGCAAATGCTTTAACCAAAGCTTGTTGGGTATCTCGTGCAAACAAGCCATCCCAGTCGCTGCCCCAAATCAGTTTGATCACATTCCAGCCAGCACCGCGAAAGAGTTTTTCCAACTCATCGATGATGCGACCGTTGCCTCGCACGGGGCCATCGAGGCGCTGCAAATTGCAGTTGACCACCCATACCAAGTTGTCCAATTTTTCCCGTGATGCCAGCGTCAAAGCGCTCATGCTCTCGGGTTCATCCATTTCACCATCGCCAAAAACGCCCCATACTTTTCGTTGGCTGCAGTCCAACAACTGCCGGTGCGAAAGGTAGCGCATGAATCGAGCGTGGTAGATGGAGCTGATGGGTCCTATGCCCATAGAGCCTGTGGGGAACTGCCAAAAATCGGGCATCAACCAAGGGTGAGGGTAGCTGGAGAGACCTCTGGCACCTGCTCGTGGCGCGCTGAGTTCTTGGCGGTAATGCGCCAAATCATCCTCACCAAGGCGTCCTTCTAAATAAGCACGCGCGTAAACACCGGGTGCGCTATGGGGTTGAAAAAACACCAAGTCACCACCGTGTTGTGCGTTACGCGCATGGAAGAAATGGTTGAATCCCACTTCAAATAAATCCGCGGCACTGGCATAACTGGCAATGTGGCCACCCAACTCACCATAGGCGGCATTGGCTCTGGCCACCATGGCCAAAGCATTCCAACGCATAAGGGACGCAATCTTTTCTTCTATGGATAAGTCCCCCGGAAAAGAGGCTTGAACATCTACGGCAATGGTGTTCACATACGGGGTGACCAATTCTGGTGACCATTCGATTTGGTTTTGATGCGCTAAGGCCACCAGTTGGTCCAGTAAAAAACCGGCTCGTTCAGCGCCATGTTGCGCCACCACAGCGTTAAAGGCTTCGCGCCATTCAGCCGTTTCTTGCGGGTCCGAATCGGCGTTCACAGAAGAAAAATAGGGGCTGAATAAGCGTTTGTTCATCTGGGCTACTGTAGCCAAGTTGATGCATTATGAGTTGCTGATATATCGCTTGTCACGCCTATTTAAAGGCATAAAATGCTGATTAAATACATTTAAAAGGAATAAAATGCCATTAGATGCAATTGATTACAAAATATTGGCGCAGCTGCAAGAAGACAGCGCCATTACCAATGTCGAGCTGGCCAAGAGAGTGCATTTGTCGCCCTCGCCGTGTTTGAATCGCGTCAAAGCGTTGGAATCATCTGGGGTGATTCAAAAATATGTTGCGCTCACAGAGCCCAAGGCTTTGGGCATTGGTTTGAATGTCTTTATTTCTATCAGCTTGAAAGAGCAATCCAAGCAGTTGTTGGCTGAATTTGAGCAACGCATTGCAGACCATGATGAGGTGATGGAGTGCTACCTTATGACGGGCGACTCCGATTACTTGATCCGAGTCGCCATCGCCGACATGGCAGCCTTAGAAAAATTTATATTGGAGCAACTCTCTCCCATACCTGGAGTAGAAAAAATCCGCAGCAGTTTTGCGTTGAAGCAGGTTCGCTACAAAACCGCTTTGCCCTTGAAGTCTGGGGCCATCACTTCTTGAATTTATCGATGGCTTTTTTCAAGTCCAGATATTCCTCACACTGCACACCGCATATTTTTTCAAGAGAAGCCAGCAGTTCCTTGGCCTTGTCGAGTTGTTTGGTTTGCACATAGGTTTGCCCCAGGTATTCATGCGCCCCACGGTGTGCAGGATCTATGCGCAGCGCTTCCTTGTAGTTAAAAATGGCTTCAGGGTAGCGTTTGACGTTGCGCAAACTGAAGCCCAGCAAATTAAAACCATCGGCATTGTTGGGATTGGCTTTCACAAATTTTTCCAAACTGGCTATGGCCGAAGGCCAATCCTTTTTTTCAATCAAGGCTTTTGACGCACCCAAGTCGGCGGGTGCCGTGCTATCAGAGATGTCTGCTGCCAAGACATGGTTAAAGGCTAACGCAAGACTCATTACAAGACTAAACACAGCTTTCATGGAAGATCTCCAGGCACTTAGGTGACAAAGGGATAGCGATTATGGCGAAACACCGCTTCCCCGGGCCACCCAAGGGGATGGGAAAGGGCGATAATTTGTCGCATTCAGAATTCGGATCCTCAGGAGCAACCCATGAAACTCACCCCCGAGCAACACGCGCAGTTCGACAAAGACGGTTATTTGTTTTTTCCTGGTTTGTTTAACCCAGAAGAAACACGTGTCATGGTGGAGGAAGTTCCTCGCCTCTATAGCAGGCGTGAAGCCTTTAACGTGCGTGAAAAAGGCAAGGACGCGGTGCGCACCAATTTTGCTGCGCACATGTACAGCGAGCCTTTTGCCAAATTGGCTAGACACCCCCGCATGATTGAACCGGTTGAAGACTTGTTTGGAGAGAAGCTTTACATGCATCAGTTCAAGATCAACGGCAAGATGGCCTTTGAGGGTGATGTTTGGCAATGGCACCAAGACTATGGCACCTGGCTGAATGACGACATGATGCCTACCGAGCGCGCCATGAACGTGGCCATTTTCTTGGATGATGTCAATGAATTCAACGGCCCTTTGATGTTCATTCCTGGTAGCCATAAAAAAGGCGTGATCGATGCCAAGCATGACCTCACCACCACCAGCTATCCTTTGTGGACAGTCGATAACGACCTTATCCGTCAGTTGGTCGATCGTGCAGGTGGCAAAAACGGCGGCATCGTCAGTCCCACAGGTCCTGCGGGTTCCATGATTTTGTTTCACAGTTGTTTGGTGCATGCGTCTGCCAGCAACTTGTCGCCTTGGAACCGCGTAAGCGTCTACCTGAGCTTGTGCGCAGTCAGCAACCATATTCGTCGACACAAGCGACCTGAGTACATCGCTCACCGCGACTTCACACCTATCGAGTGTTTGCCAGACGACTGCTTGTCCAAGTCTTACCCTGTGGATTTGCCTTGGGCCAATGGTTTGCCTGCCAGTGCCTTGGTCACCACCGATGTACCGTTTAACCAAACCAAAGAGGCCGCATGAGTTTGTACCTGAAGCTTCAGCAATGCGAACACGATAACAAGCCCATTCGTGTGGCCTTGATTGGCGCTGGCAAGTTTGGTGCCATGTATTTAGCGCAAGTGCCCAGAACCCCAGGGGTGCATTTGGCGGGTATTGCCGATTTGTCGTTGTCAGGTGCCAAAACCAATTTGACCCGTGTAGGTTGGCCATCGCATCAATCAGAGGCCAAGTCCTTGGACAAAGCTTTTGAAAGCCGCTTAACCTTTCTCACTGAAGACTGGCGAGCCTTGGTCAGTGACCCCCGCATTGATGTGGTGGTGGAATGCACTGGCAATCCCATCGCTGCCGTAGAGCACTGCCTCGCCGCGTTCGATCACGGCAAGCATGTGGTGAATGTCACCGTCGAAGCCGATGCTTTTTGTGGCCCTTTGCTAGCAAAAAAAGCAGCGCTTGCCGGTGTGGTTTATTCATTAGCGTTTGGCGATCAACCTGCGTTGATTTGTGATTTGGTGGATTGGGCGCGCACCTGTGGTTTTCCGGTGGTGGCGGCGGGTCGTGGTCATAAATGGTTGCCGCATTTTTGTGAATCCACGCCTGATACGGTGTGGGGCAACTACGGCTTAACCCCAGAGCAAGCCAGCCGCGGCGGACTAAACCCCAAGATGTTCAACAGCTTTTTAGATGGCTCTAAACCCTCCATTGAAAGCACGGCAGTTTCTAACGCCACGGGTTTGAGCGTGCCCAGCAATGGGCTCTTGTATCCACCCGCCAGCGTGGAAGACATTCCTTTTGTCACTCGGCCTATCAGCGAAGGTGGCGTGCTTGAGCGCAAAGGCATGGTGGAGGTTATTTCTTCTTTAGAGGCGAATGGTCGTGTTATTCCTTACGACATTCGAATGGGTGTGTGGGTCACTGTTGAAGCGGAAACCGATTACATCAAAAACTGTTTTGAAGAATACAACGCCCACACCGACCCCACTGGTCGCTATTTCACTTTGTACAAGCGATGGCATTTGATTGGTTTAGAGGTTGGCATGTCAGTAGCCAGCGTGGCTTTGCGCGGTGAGCCTACCGGGGTGGCGCAGGGTTGGAATGCCGATGTGGTTGCCACTGCCAAGCGCGATTTGCAGGCTGGTGAAACCTTGGATGGTGAAGGGGGTTACACGGTGTGGGGCAAGTTGCTTCCAGCCTCAACCTCGGCCAAGATGGGCGGATTGCCACTGGGTCTGGCCCATCAAGTGAAGTTGGTACGTGCCGTGAAAAAAGGTCAGTCTTTGTGCTGGGACGATGTGGCTATGGATACCCGCTTGCCAGCCTATCGCATACGTCAAGAAATGCAGACGCTGTTGGCCGCTTAATTTTCGCTTCAGGTGACAGATTTCTTCATCATCTCCGAGCGCAGCACTTTCATTAACAGCATCCACTCGCCAGCGTTTTGGACGGTGAAAGTGAATTGTTCGTTCATGCCGTTGTTCATTTGAATTTCATGCCAATTACCAAACAAGGAAAGTCTTTTGATGCGTTTGGCACTTTCAGTGAATGAGATTTCAATATGAATAAATGAGATGTCTTCATTGCTGTCGAAGGATTTGAAATACAAACCATCTGAAAGCAAATACAAAACCCCTGTGGGCAGTGAAAAGCGATTGGAGGTGTTGGCCGGTCCATACGCGATGATGGTTTTATTGATCAACTCCACCGGAATACTTTGTCGGATGATTTGCTGGGTGTCATGGGTTTTGTACATGGCAAAAGCCACACCCAAGCCAGCCGCCAGCACCGCATAAACCTGGTTACCCGTGAATAGGTAAATAGCCAATGCCACCAGTAAAAAAGGAACAGATAAATCGAGGCGCATCTCCCATGGGCCACGGGAAATCAATAATGAACTGTTGTCTAATGTGTTGGCCAATATCAGAGGAGAAATATTGGGCTTTTCATTTTGCACATGCGGCAGTTGCGAACCGCAGTTTTGGCAAAAAACATTTTCGCTGGGGTTGATGAAATAACAACTGGTGCAAATCATGTTGGACTTTCAGAATTTGCGTACATCAGTGTGATTTGGCTTTGGCTGGGGCTTCGTGCTTGTCCGCTGCGCCATGTTTGTCAGCGGGTTCATCGTGCTTTTCGGCAGGCGGGGCAGCGTGTTTATCGGCTGCATCGGCATGGTCGCCGCCATCATGTTTTTCCGCTTTGCTGGAGGCTTCAGTTTTGGTCGGTTCGTGAGCCAGAAAGTTATATATAGCCAAAGAGCTGAGAACGACAGTTAAGCCGCACAACAAACCAATCACAAAAATCATGAAACTCCCACCGTCACTGTCACTGTCAGACGAGATGCTTCGTGTGGAGACTTTTTCAGCTGCTTTTTTCTGTACGGCTTGGATTTGGGTTTTCAACTCGCTCATACCTGAGGCCAAAGCGCCCATGTTCTTTTCCAAACTTTGCTGTGCTGCCTGGTGGTAAGTTTCAAACCTTTTTTCCAGTTGATCTAAAGCTTCGTGCTGCTCATCTTTGAGGTTTTCGCTGCTTTTCGCTAAAGCTTGGGCCAAACTCTGAGATATCAGTTTATGCATCTCAATTTTCTGTTTTTCAAGTTGCAGTTTGAACTCTTCGGGCATGCGCTGTGAGTGTTGTTGCGCTTCGTTTTGAGAGATCAATGCCGCCAATTCGGTGAGTTGGCGTTGCAAGCTGTTTTGCTGTTCTGCAACCTGGTTGATCACGGGTTCTAGCGGATCAGGTTGTGTTTGTTGATGACTTTGCTGTTGCGAAGCCAAGGAAATAAAGTCCAGCAAGAGCGAGTGTTTCTCTAGTGTCTTCTTGATTTCTTGCTGGGTTTGCTCCAGTGATTTAAGTTTCTCTGGGTCAATGGTGGGCAAAATTTCTTTAGGAGATGTGGCAACGATTGACGCAGTGTCTGCTTCAGCGGGCACTCCCAGCACCGAAGGTTCTAAGGACCTGGTGGGCAAATCCAGATCAATGCTTTCCATGTCTGCCATGTGCTCAGGGGGACTGAGGGTGAAGGTCAATTCATCGATGGCACTCGTCTCGACAGGCGCTTGCGCGGTGGCAAGGGATTCAGCAGCGACAGAAGCCTCAACTGGTTTGGTACTGCGTTTGACGGGCGCACCACACTTGCCGCAAAACTTGGCGGTGATTGAAATAGGTTTTCCACATGCAACGCAATCCATAGCTTGACCTAGTTAGTTTCTTCCGATGTATATATTCTGCAAGGCGAGTACTTGCCAGTGCTGGCTTGGTTTTCTTCGCAATCTCTTTTGGCAATCTCTTCTGCCTTTTCTTGGCTTTTGTCCGTGACCGCACCTGCACAGTAAGCAGTTTCGCCATCAAAACTGTAAACAAATGCGCGGTAGGGTTTATCAGGGTCTGTTTGTCTCATAAAGCGCTCGAACAGTTTTTTGCATTTTCCAAGAAGTGGTGGTCGGTACAAATTGGCCAGTGGCGGGGGTTCTGGTTTGCTGGCAAGCGTCAAATTTTCGTTCGATGGTTGTTCTTGGTTGGAAGAAACCGTGTCGTGATGATTTGTCTCCGCTGCGGTTTCATGGCCTGCCGATACCCCGGACTGTGTGCTGTGTGCATCTGTTGTGCCTTCCTCCACAGGGTGAGACGAGTGTAGGAACGATCGGGAATAGAAGAACAATGGAATGTTGATGCAGGTCATCAACATCACCATGATCAGGTATTTCGTCATTCCTTTAGGGTTCATTTGTCAAAAAATCCAATAGTTACGAGAATTTAGAAGCAAGACTTGTTCCACTTTAATCGGATTGAAAATCACTGACTTGAGTTGGCAAACGCTTATGTCAAAGGATTCTTAGGGTGTATGGATAATTTAGCATTCAAAAAAATGGTTGAAAAAGCTATTTTTTGATGAGTCTGTTAGGCGTTTCGGGTCTTTTCGTCATTAGAATCCACCAAAACGTCAATTTTTTCTTTCTTTTTTAAATCAAAGGTTTGACATGGCTGAAACAACTCCCTCGGCGAGCAGTTTGATCATCGGTGAAGGTGTCACTTTTGTTGGTTCGATCACTGCGCCAGGACGCGCGACGGTCAATGGCGTTGTTTCTGGCGAAATCACGGTTCATGACTTGCATATCGGTTCAAAGGGCAGTGTTTCTGGCAGCATTGACGCCCATACGATTGACGTGCATGGCGCTTTGGCACAAAACATTGTTTGCCATGAGCACATCATGATTCACCGCAACGGCGCGGTTTCAGGCAAATTGGATTACGCAGAGATCGAAATCGAGCGTGGGGGTCAATTCATGGGCCAAATGACACAACACCCTCTGGACCAAGTGAAGTCAACTTTGGACCCCAGTAAACCTCGCCCAAAACTTTAAATCTCCTCTGGTTGAGGGGCTTTCCCTAGGGGCAAACATACCCCCTTGGTGCTATCATGTTTGGCTCTCAGTTGAGCAATGTTTAGCTGATGAATGCCCAGTTAATGAGGAAGACATGACGACCCCAACCCCATCTACCGGATCTGATGTTCAGGTCAACGCTTCCGCCATCGAAGAAATGTTTGCGGGCAAATCTGTTGCTTGCCCCTGTTGCAACGGTGCACTCACACCCAGCATGTTGCAAAAAATCATGGATGACGCCAGTCGTCTAGAGGGTTTCAAAAAAGATTTTCGAGCTATCCCCACCGGTGGTTTGGGCATGATGATCGATCCCCATGCCCACATGACAGCCCGTACAACGGATGACTACGAAGCCATGGCTCAGGCGGGCATCGTGGCCGTTATTGAACCTGCTTTTTGGTTGGGTCAAATGCGAACCAATGTAGGCACCTTTGTGGACTATTTCTCAACCATCACAGGTTTTGAGCGATTCCGTGCGGGACAATTTGGTATTCGACACTACTGCACCATTGGTTTGAACCCCAAAGAGGCCAACAACGAAGCGTTAGCTGAACAGGTGTTGGCGGTCTTACCACGTTACCTCACCAAAGAGGGTGTGGTGGCGGTAGGTGAAATTGGCTATGACGAGCAAACGCCTCAAGAGGACAAAGCTTTTCGCGCTCAAATCGAATTGGCCAAGGAATACGATTTGCCGATCATGATTCACACACCGCACCGTGACAAAACCCGTGGCACACAGCGCACCATGGATGTGTTGGAAGAGCATGGCTTTGACCCTGCGCGTTGCGTGATCGATCACAACAATGAAGAGACTGTTCGCGAGGTGCTTGATCGTGGCTACTGGTGTGCATTCACCATTTACCCATCTACCAAAATGGGCAACGAACGCTTAGCCGCTTTGGTTCAGCAATATGGGTCAGAGCGTGTCATCGTCGACTCTTCTTGCGACTGGGGTGTTTCTGATCCGTTGGCGGTTCCTAAAACAGCACGTTTGATGGCCGACAAAGGCATCTCTGCTGACATCATTCACCAAGTTGTGTATAAAAATGCGTTGGCTATTTACGGCTTAAACGGTGAAATGCAAGAAGACCATTGGCTAAAGCCTCAAGCCATCGATCAACGAACACTGTACGAAGGCAATTCTGTGTTGCGTGGCCAAGAGCCCAAAGTGATGACCCGTCAAGTTGACGCTAACGTGATTCGCTGACCGGTTGGTTCGCAGTTTTTTTTTGGTTTTTATGCAGCCGTTGATTGTTCTTAATGTGGTGGGACTGACACCACGACACTTGGGGTCCAACACTCCCCGATTGTCGGCATTTGCCCGTCAAGGTGCTATGCGTCCTTTGACCACCACATTGCCCGCCGTTACATGCACCACACAAGCCACTTTTATGACAGGTTTGCCACCAGATCAAACCGGTGTGGTAGCGAATGGCTGGTTATTTCGCGATTTGTGTGAGATTTGGTTTTGGCGTCAATCCAACCAACTGGTCAAGGGTGAAAAGATTTGGGAAGCTGGCAAGGCACGTGACCCTCGCTTCACCTGTGCCAATATGTTCTGGTGGTACAACATGGC